>LJZT01000012.1 GCA_001314905.1 Phormidium sp. OSCR | reverse complement strand
TCGATATTGTCGGCTCGCTCTCCCCGGATGCGGTTATCGTAGGCATTCCCCAAGCAAATTTGAGTATCTGCCCAACCTTCGGGAAAGGCGCTGCGGGTGTAGACCTCTAAGGCCGCTTGGTAGCGGCGAATCGCCTCCTCGATATTGTCGGCTCGCTCTCCCCGGATGCGGTCTGAGTAGGCAACCGCCAAGTTCATTTGAGTCCTTGCCCATTGTTCAGGAAAGGCGCTGCGGGTGCGGACGTCTAAGGCGGCTTGGTAGCGGCGAATCGCCTCCTCGATATTGTCGGCTCGCTCTCCCCGGATGCGGCTCCAGTAGGCAGCCGCCAAGTTATTTTGAGTCATTGCCCAATCTTCGGGAAAGGCGCTGCGGGTGCGGACGTCTAAGGCGGCTTGGTAGCAGCGAATCGCCTCCTCGATATTGTCGGCTCGCTCTCCCCGGATGCGGGTTTGGTAGGCATTCCCCAAGTTCATTTGAGTCATTGCCCAACCTTCGGGAAGGGCAGTGCGGGTGTAGACGTCTAAGGCGGCTTGGAAGCGGCGAATCGCCTCCTCGATATTGTCCGCTCGCTCTCCCCGGATGCGGTCTGAGTAGGCAGTCCCCAAGTTCATTTGAGTCCTTGCCCATTGTTCGGGAAAGGCGCTGCGGGTGTAGACTTCTAAGGCGGCTTGGTAGGCAGCAATGGCAATTTCCAGATTATTGGCTCGACTGCCTAATGGAAAATTACTAATATCAATGGCAAAATTATTAAGATGTTTGGCTAGGTCTTGATTTTTCTCAATATCATCGGGGTCGAGTTGGGAGTGAAACCATTGGCTGATGGTTTCGGCAAAATCGAGGTCGAGTTGGTCTTGGTATTTTTGGAAAAGGGGATAGACGGCTTTCCCGCTTAATCCCCTTTTTTTCGCTTCCAGGATTTCTAACCAAATCGCTAAATACTCAGGGGATATCGCCTCAACGGTTGGGTTAGAGGTTCCCGGAGTCGGGGAAGTGAATAAAGGGGTATTGAGAAACCGCCATAGATTTTGCCATCGCTCACGCCAACTGGACATAGTTCCGCCTCCGGTGAGTCTGGGTTCGCTGCTGTCGGTTCAGTGAAGCCTCGCGCCAGCCCACTGCTCCACAACTCTAACGTGATTATATCCCATGCCGCGACTCCGAGAAACCGGGTTGCTTTTCCTCCACATCCCAGTCTCAGAACACCGCTTAACTTAGGGACTGATGAGGATAAGTTCAGGGAAATAGGTTTGATAACGGGTGGCATCACGAGTTAGCAGGGTGTACCCACACACAAATCCATGAGCGCCGATATAGAAATCCGGTAAAGATCGCCTCACCCCACCCCTGCGACGATATTGCAAAAAGGCTTGCCCCGCTAAAAATGCCGCCTCATAAGGTAATCCGTCTCTCTGAAAAAAGCTAGAAGATAATACTGATTCAACTTCCGTTACCTCTTTAAAACCAATGGAGACTTCTGCATAAATAATAGGGTTGATATGCAATGTTCCGGTTTGAGCACAATCAGCGAGTTGCGCTGCTGACCACTCAAACCAATGGGGATCTTCGGTTAATACATCCAGAATCACATTGCTATCTACGAGGAAATCCGTCATTCCTCACCCCGCGTTAAATTCAGAATCTCATCAGTCGTCATCTCCCCTGTTGCTTTTCCCCGCAGACTGGCGATTAAGTTTGCTCTTTTGGGCGAGGTGTTTTGATACCGCCAAGCTAAAAAGTCTAAGAATATTTTGGCTTCTTCCAGGGCGGGTTGGGGGAGGTTGCGAAGGATAGCTAAGAGTTCAGTTTCCGTGGTTAGCATAGTGCATTTCAGGATAGTACCCCCATTTTACCCCATCCCCGCGATGGGTGAAACGGAGTTTCTTCCCTAAACCTTTGTCAAGAAACACCAGATACTGCTAGAAACCCCCTTTCTTGAACCTCACCGAGACTCAAAAACCTCCCAGAAACCGGGTTTCTTTGGAAAATCTGGGTGAAGGAATAGAGATGCTGCTAGAAACCCGGTTTCTGTTCCTCCACCCCAGACTTATCTTTTTATCATTCCCCAGCAGCGACTAAAACCTCTCTATATAAATTTGCACCAATCCGAAAATTGGCATCCAATATTAAACGATCCATAATCGGTCTAATCTGAGTTATCAAACCTCGACGCTTTGCCACCAGCAAAATTCCCAGTAATCCCGTAATCGATAACCCCAAATCCATCGCTTTTCTTCGTCCTAAGCGTTCATCAATCAATAATTCTTCTGCATTCACGTCCAAGGCCAATGCGATCGCCTCTGATTCTCCTCGATCCAAATGGTGCTCAGTTTGTAGAACCTGTACCAGTTGTTGATTCGTGGCTTGGCGAACCTCAATCCAATCAAGACCTAACACATCTGTGATGCGCGGGTCATCTTCTCCTCCTCGCTGCAACTCCTGCATCACTCCCGAAGGAATCAATACTTGTCCGTAGAGTTGTTCTAATACCCCCAGATAACCGGCGATCGCCAACCCACTTAACGGCGATGTGTCACTCACAACAATTATAGCCATCCCTTAGCCGTTAAATGCTGTATATCCTCCCGCAATTCGTCCACATCGTAATGAATATTGATGCCCCTCTCTGAGAGAATTTTTTGGAATTTAACCTGAGAGATATTCAGTAATTCTGCTGCCTTACCCAAGCTGATTTTCTCCTGTTGAAACAACAGCAAGACCAACTCGATAATTAACTCTTGTTCAGAGAGTCCACTGGCTTTAACAATCTCTTCGGAAATCACTAGGCTCATCCTATCACCTCAAAAAAGATAACTTAGTTTTATCCTCATCACCACCTGGGCGTTTCAGGGGTTGGAGTGTCGTCCCGAACATTGGCAAAGATATCATCACCCTCTATTCCAACATAAGGCGGCCCAAAGCGGGAGAGGGGACGGGGGTGAGGGACTGATTCACACTCGCCAACGCCAGCGTAGTTGATTCAGTCCCCAAACCACTCCCGCCACCAGCATTGTCATCACCATGGCCCGTAGGGTTACTCGCAGGGGGGAGGCGGTGACGGCGTTGATGAACTCCCGCAAGCCGGTTAGGGTGAGAATGGGCAAAATTAGGTTGAGATAGGCCACATAGCCCACGAGGGGATTGCAACCGGTTTCAATCAATGGTGAGATCAGCCAGGGGAGACGACGATCGCCCCGCAAGATATCTACTATGACCAGTAAACTCACCAATAGCCAAATCGAGACTCCCGTGGTGGTGAACAGATAACTCCAGGTGGCGGGATCTTTCTTAATCCCCCCCTGAACGGGGTCTAAGGCTAATCCCAGACCAATCCAATAGGTTCCCCAGGTCATCCATTGACTCAGCAGCCGTTCTTGGGGGCTGTAGGGCTTGTGTTTGAGCCACCAGGTCAAAACTGTCAAAATCATAGCTATGGCGACGGTTTGCCCCAGCCAGCGTTCCTGGAGTCCAATCAGCAGAGTGAGGGTCCAAGTCAGTCCCAACAGGGCGATCGCCCCATAGCGTTGGGCTGTCCAACCTGGGGTCAACTCGGGGGACTCTCGCCGTTGCAGCATCTGCCAAAGTCCATCGCCGATGAGGGTGGCGGGGAGAACCACCAGCAGATATTTGAGATAGGCGAAGTTGAGGAGATGGGGAAGGGGGGAGAAGTTGAGATGCGATCGCACCCAACCGGGTTCATCGAGGGAGAGTTGTAGGGCAAAGACGAGGGCGATCGCCCCCAAACGGCCCAGAAGCTGATCCCGAGTCAGCCACCAAACGGCGGTTGCAGCCATGGCGACATTGCCTAAAACCACCAAAATAATATCATTGCGGCTACTCGAAAAGCCACTGCCATCGGCATAAGTTAACTGAGATAATAGCGCAATTCCGAACAGCCATCCCAAGAGATTTAAACCCCGTTGAATCGGGATAGGAATCTGGCGAGGAAACTGGCCAAAAGCTAAGCCAAGAATGAGAAATCCTAGTAGGGAAATCCACCACCGCCAAACCCCTAAATCGGGGTCGAGGATATTGGGGCGACAATGCTGTAAAAACACGGCAAAGGCAATGAGAGAAAGTCCTCGCCAGAGGGTTGAGAGAGCGATTTTCCAGCCGGGCCAACCCTGTTGCATCCGTCGCCGTTGGGCCAAGGGAATCGCGGCCCCCATAGCGAAGAGGAAGGCGGGAAAGACGAGATCGACCCAAGTGAGTCCCGGAACTTCGGGGTTAAAGACATGATCTGGGGGGGGAACTTGGGCGTGATACATCCAAGCTGGGAGAGTTCCGCCGAAGGGGATGATTCCTGAGAAGACCATGGCGAGAACGGCCAATCCTCGCAGACTATCCAGGGCGAGCGATCGTTGGGTCACGGTGGGCGGTGGTGAGGGTCGTCCCCTATTATGATAGAAGGTGGCCGGGAGTTGGTTGAAATGAATGATAAAGGCTTAAATCATGCACCTATCCTCACAACCCGTTCGCTGGACGATCGCCGATTTGGAGTTATTTGATGACCCCAATCAGTCCTATGAAATTGTTGATGGACAACTCATTGTGACTCGCGCCCCCCATTGGTATCATCAAGAGATTAGTGGTAATGTCTATATGGTCTTAAAAGCCTGGTCGCGGCAAACGGGATTAGGACGCGCGGCGATCGCCCCAGGGATTATTTTTTCAGACATTAACAGTGTGATTCCCGATGTGGCTTGGGTGAGTCAGCCACGACTGGAATCCTGTTTAGATGACTCGGGCCATCTAACCGCTGCCCCGGATTTGGTGGTGGAAGTTTTGTCGAGTTCAAAACGCGATCGCCGACGGGATTATGAACTTAAACTCAAACTCTACTCCTCGGAAGGGGTTTTAGAGTCTTGGATTCTTGACCGACAAAAGCAGGAATTGAAGGTCTATCGTCGGGAGGGGTCTTGTTTACGCCTCTCGGAAACTCTGTTTCCCAGCGATTCCCTCACCAGTCCGATTTTGCCGGGATTTTCTTGTGTGGTGTCGGATTTGTTTGAGTAAAGGTTATTGAGTTGAGTGCAAGTCTTCTTGCGGATTCAAGGTAAAATAAAGTCAAGCACGGGTGGAGATAAACATCATGAACAAAACCGTTAATGATTTAGTGCAACAGATGGAGGAATTGCCCCAACACCTTCAAGGGCAAGTTCTGGAATTTGCACGAATGTTGGCAAACACTCAAGTTAAAGGAACACCTGGTCAAGAGTTACTTCAGTTTGCAGGATGTATTCCGGCTGATGATCTTGAGATGATGCGTGATGCGATCGAACAGGATTGCGGGAAAATTGATCGTCATGAGTGGTAGATACTTGCTGGATACCAACATCATTATCTCTCTTTTTGCTGATGAACCATTAGTCAAAAGTAGCCTAGGTCATGCTGATGCTGTATTTGTCCCCAGTGTTGCACTAGGTGAGCTATATTATGGGGCAAGAAAGTCAAGTCGTATTCAAGCGAATTTAGCAAGAATTGATGATTTTATTGCCAATAGCACTGTACTTGTGTCTGATGCAGAAACGGCAAAGCAATATGGAATTATCAAGAATAAATTAAGACAAAAGGGGAGACCTTTACCTGAAAATGATATCTGGATCGCGGCTTTAGCATTACAGTATAATCTGGTTTTACTGACTCGTGATGCCCATTTTCAGCAGATTGAAATGCTCGATACTTCTACTATTTAAACGAGGAATGGCGCGTTCCGGTTCCAGAATGGTGCGTTCCGGCAAGTTGAAAGGTGATTTGTCAAAGTTCAAACTCGTTGCAAGCCGGGACGCACCCTACCAGGTCGAACCCTTGTGGTCGCCCCTACGTCTTTCCCCTCTTGGGAGGGGTGCCCGGAGGGCGGGGTGGGTTCTCCGGTGTTCCCTACCTTCTAAGGGGCCGGATTGGGATATTTGGCATGAATCGCGTCAATGGCCGCTAACATCTCCGGCGTTAACTCTACCGCCACACTGCCGATATCTTCCCTTAACTGATCTAAGGTCGTGGCCCCGATAATGGTACTGGCCACAAACCAACGCGATCGCACAAAGGCCAAGGCCATCTGGGCCGGCGACAATCCCCATTGCTTGGCCAACTCCAAATAGGCCGTTAACGCCGCTTGCACGTTGGGTTTACCATAGCGTGCCCCAAATCCGGGAAATTGTCCGACGCGGGAGTTGGGATCGATGCCGCCTTGGTGTTTCCCCGTCAAGAACCCGAAAGCCAGAGGACTATAGGCCAACAGAGGGACATTTTCCCGATAACTGGTTTCAGCCAGGGCCAGGTCGAACTCGCGATTGAGGAGGCTATAGGCGTTCTGAATCGACACCACTCGGGGAAGGTTCAACGTCTCGGCGAGGTGACAAAACTGATTCACACCCCAGGGGGTTTCATTACTCAGGCCCACATAGCGAATTTTGCCCGCATCCACCAAGTCCTTAAATACCTCTAACTGTTCGGCGATGGGAACGGTGGGCCGATCCTGTTTTGGGTCGAAGGTTCCGCCGCCAAAGAGGGGGACATAGCGATCGGGCCAGTGGATTTGGTAGAGGTCGATATAGTCGGTTTGTAGCCGTTTGAGGCTGTCATTGACCGCTTGTTCGATGTTGGGGCGATCGACTTTGCGATCTTTGCCGCGAATCCACTCCATCCGTGAACCGCCGCCGGTGACTTTGGTGGCGATGATGAGTTTGTCCCGTTGCTGTTTGGCTAGCCATTGACCAATATACTCGCTGGTTCGGCCTTGGGTTTCCCCTCGGCCGGGGACGGGGTACATTTCGGCGGTGTCGATGAAGTTGACGCCTTGGGCGATCGCATAGTCGAGTTGTGCATGGGCCTCCTCGATACTGTTTTGCTGCCCATAGGTCATGGTTCCCAGACAGATTTCTGAGACCTGTAAATCACTGTTACCGAGTTGACGGGTTTTCATAACGTCGAGATTGATCACAAGCTGCTGTCCCCATTAGTGTAAGAGAGACGTTGCCAGCAAATCATCCCCTACAGTCCCAACAGCATCCCCAGTAACACCCCAAACCCCAGCCAAACATTTTGCGCAAACAAATCGCCAAAGGCCGGACGGGGTAAAGTTTCTTCCTGAAGTCGGGCCACTTGCCAAGTCCAGCCCCCCGTGGCTACCACTAAAGCCAGCCAAAATTCGCTCCCTAAGCCTAGTTGAATGCCCACAACCCCCAAACAGACCACTGTGGCTATAAAACAGAGGGCGATCGCCCCCACAACTGCCTCTCCAAAGAAAATCGCACTGGAGTTAATGCCGATTTTCAGGTCATCCTCGCGATCGGAGAGGGCGTAAATGGTGTCAAAGCCCAAAGTCCACCATACCGTCGCCCCCCATAACCACCAGGTTGAGGCGGTTAATCCTCCCTCTACAGCACTCCAACTAATCAACACTGCAAATCCCCAAGCCAGGGATAGAACTAATTGGGGGACTGGAAACACCCGTTTCGCGGCGGGATAGAGCAAAATCACGGGAACGGCTGCCACGCAGAGGGCAAAGGAGAAGCGGTTGAGATAGGAGGCCAGGCCCGCCGCACAGAGGAGGGATACCAACCCCACGACAATTCCGGTTTTAATGGACAAGGCCCGGGAGGCTAGGGGACGGGATTGGGTGCGTTCGACTTGATTATCGATGTTGCGATCCCAGAGGTCATTGGCGACACAACCGGCGGCACTGGTGGCTAGGGTTCCTAGGATAATGATTCCAATTAGGGGCAGGGGTGGGGTCCCTTGGGCGGCGAGGACGACGGCCCAGAGGGCGGGAATCATGAGAATTAACCGGCCGGCGGGTTTATGCCAACGTAGGAGGCGAATAACGGTTTTCCAGGTGGGTTCTGAGGGTTGAGTGAGCATAGTCGGCGGAGGGGGTGAAGACATCCAAATCTCGGGGCTTGACGTATCTATGACAGACCATCTTGCCGTTAAAGAGATACATTTCATGAGCGTAACCTATCATCCGTCTCCGAAGCTAATGCCGGGGGTGTCCACTCCTGAGTTAACGGTTCCTACGGTTGGAGGAGAGACCTGGCGGTTGCAAGACCAACAGCCGCAAAACTTTACGATGATTGTGTTTTATCGGGGGCTACATTGTCCCATTTGTCAAGCCTATTTGACGGATTTAGAGGCACTTTTGGACAAGTTTGCGGCCATGGGAATTGGGGCGATCGCCGTCAGTGGAGATACCCAGGAGAAAGCCCGCCAAGCCAAGGCAGATTGGGGGTTAAAGACCTTAACGGTTGGCTATGGTCAATCGGTCGAGTCGATGCGAGATTGGGGACTCTATGTGTCGGATCAGGCGTTTGATTATGAACCGGAACGCTTTGCTGAACCGGGGTTGTTTTTGGTTCGCCCTGATGGAACGCTGTATTATGCGGCAATTAATAATGCTCCCTTTGGTCGTCCTAATTTGAAGGAACTTCAGGGAAGTTTAGGGTTTATTCTTGAGAAGAATTATCCCACCCGGGGTATGGGCTAATCTGTACAACTTCCAAGCGGATGCATCTCACTTTTGTGATCGCTTTAGATGACCCACCCCTACCCCTCCCAGGAGGGGATTTTTCAGGTATTTCCCCTTAGATGACCCACCCCTACCCCTCCCAAGAGGGGATTTTTCAGGTATTTCCCCTTAGATGACCCACCCCTACCCCTCCCAAGAGGGGATTTTTCAGGTATTTCCCCTCCTGGGAGGGGTGCGCGTTAGCGCGGGGTGGGTTCAACATTTTCTGAATTGAGATGCAGCCAAAATAATTCTAATCGTCGTTGATTTTAACTCCTGTAAAATTCGCGCCTTTGGTGCGAGTTAAGGTCAAATCAGCGTCGAATAAATTGGCATTTGTTAAATCAGCATCCGTTAAATCGGCTTTCGTTAAATTGGTTTCTAAGAGATTGGCTTCTCGTAAATTAGCTCCTCGCAAATCGGCGCGAGTCATATTGGAACGCGCCAAATTGGTCATATAAAGAGTCGCTTTTTGTAGGCGCACGTCTCGCATCCTAGCACTGGCAATAATCGCATCAGATAGATCAGCACCGCGAACGTCAGCCTCCGTCAAATCGGCATCAATCATGGTGGCACGTCGCAGACTGGCCCATTTGAGTTTGGCTTGGGTGAAAATGGTTCCCCGAAGATGGGTTTGAGTTAAGTTCGCTCCGGTTAAGTTAGCACGAGTTAAATCGGCATAACTTAAATCAATATCCCGTAAATCACAATAGGATAAATTCGCCCCTCGTAAGTTGACGGGGTTATAAATCCGGCGTTCATAGCGT
Organism: Phormidium sp. OSCR; assembly: GCA_001314905.1. GTDB lineage: Bacteria > Cyanobacteriota > Cyanobacteriia > Cyanobacteriales > Geitlerinemataceae > Sodalinema. Next base: position 61,482 of record LJZT01000012.1, on the reverse strand, counting down.
AAATTGGCCCCCCGCAACGAGGCGCCCCGTAAATCGGCACCACTGAGGTTGCAACTGCGTAAATCTGCCCCCATTAAGTTGGCGTCAATTAGGGTGGCCAGACTTAAATCCGCGCCGCGTAAATCGGCCCGTTGTAAAATGGCTCCATGTAAATCTGCATCTCGCAGATGGGTATTTTGTAAATTCGCTTGTTTGAGATTGGCGCCGCCGAGTTTGCTTTTGCGCAGATCAGCCCCATCGAGTTGACTGCGGGTAAGATAGGCGAAGAGTAAGTCAGCCCCTTGAAGATTGGCCCCACTCAGTCGAATCCCGATCAGTTCTGCACCGGATAATTTGGCGTTACAGAGGGTGACGCTCTTAAAATCTACATCTCCGGAAATGTAACGTTCTAAAACTTCCCGAGCGTCCATAGGGGTTTGGCCCAGTGTCATCCAATCATGAGCTTACAGTAAAAACGATCGCGTCCAACTCGGACGTTTCTGTCCCGGCTCCCGGCCATGGACTTTCAGGCGATCGGCACTGCTTAGCTTCAATTCTAGGATACTCTCGTACATCTGAGTGCCGAGGCGATGGGGATCGTGGTCAGTGCTGGGATTGAGGGAGGCTAAGTCGAGGACAACATGGAGACAGCGGCCTTTTTGGGTGGCGAGCAGGTTAATCCCTAAGGCGCGATGACGCTGAATCAGCCAACGGGCGATCGCGCGGGGGGTTCCTTGGCTGGCCTGGTGCTGTAACTCGGTGTTGGCTGGCGCGGTTGACTGGCTGGGGGGACTGGGGAGAACGGGATGTTCGAGAACGCCGCCAATGCGATTGAGGTTTAAGCGTACGTCGTTGAGGAGGCTGCTGACGGCTTCATGTTTGATGCGTAGTTGTTCCTCAGGGGAGATGTGAGCGCAGGTGGCTTCGAGGTTCATCTCTAAGTCAGTAATGCTCTGGGCGATCGCCTCGGTGAGATCTTTACTCGATCGCCGAATCAGATCCTGGACTTCATCGGTGGTGGCTAGATGTTGCAGCAGGCGATCGGATAAACGCGGTGAACTCGTGGCCGGCGAGTTGGCTGGATTGGCGACGGCGGGTAAAACGGGTGCTGGCTCCTCAGCGGGCAATACAGGCTGGTTAGCCGCTCTATTGAAGGTCATGTCAAAAAAGAGGCTATTCTCGCTCTCATCGTCCTCTACGCCTGGCTCTGAGCCTCGTTGAGAGTCCATCTGTAAGGCAGGACTATCGGTAATATGATGGCCAAAGCCGACCTCCTCTGGGGACGACTCAAACTCGGCGACGAGATTCTGAGAACTTTCTTGCGAACTTTCCTGTGAACTTTCCTGCGAGCGATCGCCCACCGCTTCAACATAAAAGCGCGTCAAACAACGAACCAGTAAATCGGCGGCGTTGAGATTCTCATCAACTCCATCGAGATTGCGGGCGGTGCGATGGAGACGACTATCGAGTTCGTCTAACGTTGGACAGGCCTCGAAGAGATTGCGTAGCAGTTCGTCGAGTTCCTGGGCTTTCAGGGCCATCCAGTCGCGATCGCTAAAATCGAACTGGCGATAAATCGTCGAAAAAATCAGAATTTTGCTGCGTAGGGGATTGGTTTTACGCAACAACTGTCCCCGCACGTCAAAGAGATCGTCGGGGCCTTGGATTCGAGTCACCGTCAGTTCGTCGCTATCAAACACGTTTACGCTCTTAAGATGCACCGGGCGCACAGGCAAGGGACATACAGGCAAGGGACATAATCGTAGACTCGCCCATAGACTCGCCCACAGACTCGCCCACAGACTGATGGCACAAGACGAGATATCATCAAGACAAGTTGCACTGTTTGTACTCCTAAGTTTTCGAGCCGTCAAGACGGGGGACTCCCCCCAGCCACGATAAAATCAACCTATTTGTTGTCGGACGTGTTCTCGCGGATACTGAGGAACAACGTCCTAGTTTTGAGGATTTGGTCATGACAGACACCACACCGCCGAGCAATGCTATTCGGATGCAGGCTCGCCCTGCGGGGGTTTCGGTCCGTTCTAACTATGTTTTGGCGGCCATTGATATTGGGACCAACTCCATTCACATGGTTGTGGTTCAGATTCAGCCGGAACTCCCTGCTTTCACCATTATTACGCGAGAAAAGGAAACTGTCCGTTTGGGGGACTGTGATCTCGAAACGGGAAATCTTAAACCTGAAATTATTGAGCGTTCAGTCGAGACGCTACGACGCTACCAAAAAATTGCCCATAGTCTCGCGGCTGATGAGATTGTCGCCGTAGCCACCAGTGCGACGCGGGAAGCCCCCAATGGCCAGGAATTTATCCAACGGGTGCGAGATGAGTTAAATTTGTCGATTCATCTCATTTCGGGGCCTGAAGAGGCGCGACGGATTTATCTGGGGGTGTTGTCGGGGATGGAGTTAGCCCGTCAGCCTCATGTGGTGATTGATATTGGCGGCGGTTCGACGGAGTTGATTCTCGGCGATGGCCAGGAACCGCGCAGTCTCAGTAGTACCAAGGTGGGGGCGGTGCGTCTGTCGGGCCAGTATGTCCATAGTGATCCCATTGAGGATAAGGATTATACTGCCCTCGAAGCCTATGTGCAGGGAATGCTTGAACGTCCGGTTGAGGAGGTGTTGGCTAAGGTTCAACCGGGGGAAACGTTACGTATGGTGGGAACCTCGGGAACCATTGAGGCGTTGGCGACGATGGATGCGATCGACAATCTCGGTGGGGTTCCGAGTCCCCTCAATGGTTATGTTCTTAGTTTTAAGCATCTCCATAAACTACTCAAAAAACTCCGCAAGAGTAGTTATGAGGAACGACTCGATATTCCGGGAATGGTGGAACGTCGGGCTGAGATTATTGTGGCGGGGGCGGTGATTCTCCATGAGGCGATGTCTTTGTTGGGCGTGGATGAATTGATTATTTGTGAGCGGGCTTTACGAGAGGGCATGATCGTCGATTGGATGCTCAATCGGGGCTTGATTGAGGATAAACTCTGTTATCAAAGTTCGGTTCGTGAACGCAGTACTCGCAAGATTGCTAAAAAGTATCATGTGGATTTGCCTTATGCTGAACGCACGGCTGAGTTTGCGGTAAGTTTGTTCGATCAAACTCAGGGGGTTCTCCATGAGTGGGGTGAGACGGAACGGGAGTTATTGTGGGTGGCGACGTTACTCCACAATTGTGGACTTTATATTAGTCACTCGGCGCATCACAAGCATTCCTATTATTTGATTCGCCATGGTGAGTTGCTGGGATTTACCGAGTTGGAGGTTGAGATCATTGCTAATTTGGCACGCTATCACCGCAAGAGTCCCCCGAAGAAAAAGCATGAGCCTTATGCAAACTTATCGAGTAGCGATCGCCTCCTGGTTCGCCAATTGAGTGGTTTGATGCGGTTGGCGATCGCCCTCGATCGCCGCCAACTCGGCGCGATTCAGAAAGTCCGTTGTGACTATCGCCCGGACTCTAAACAGATGAATTTGTTACTCTATCCCAAATCGGCTGGCGATTCTTGTGATTTGGAACGTTGGAGTATTAATTATAAAAAAGAGCTGTTTGAGAATGAATTTGGGGTTGAGTTATTGGTGTTATTGGCGAGCTAACCCTCATCAATTGATGTTAATAGGGTCTTCAGGAAATCTGGTGCAATTTATTGCCATGTATACAAAATCTGGGCTGGGCAACCACAAGGGATTGCCCCTACTAACCACCGCCAATCCTGAAGACTCCGTTAATAGGACCAACAAACAATTAAGCTAAGCTGTTGAGTCTTAAAATTCCTGTTAAAGCCTGAACTGGGTGATTCGGTTCGCCAACAAAACATGAAGCTGTATCAAAAAACCCTGATTCTAATTGGCTGTAGTCTCCTTGGGTTGATTGTCATTCTCTATGGTAGTCTTTCAGTGTTTCTCTTGCGTAGTTTTTGGGCGTTAGAACGTAAAAATGCGACCCGAGATATCCAACGGGTGGACAATGCCTTAAGGCAAAACGTCGCTCAACTCAATCTCGTGACGGCAGACTGGTCAAATTGGGATGCTATGCATGATTTCATGACCGGGGATAATGAGCAATTTTTTCAGGAGAACATCACCGACACAGTCTTGACAAACTTGCAACTGAGGGGGCTACTTTTAATTAACCGTGAGGGGGAGGTCAAAGCCGGTGGTCCCGTTGAGTCCCCTGGGGAACCAGGACAGCCTCCCCCGGACTCTTGGCTAGAACGACTGTCCCCAGAGCATCCCCTGCTGGCTCATGAGGGTCCAAATAGTCTAACGGCGGGATTTTGGGTTTTACCCGAGGAGACGCTGCTAGTGTCGTCTCGTCCTATCTTAACCAGTGCTGGCGGTGGCTCGATGCCGGGGACAATCATTATGCTACGACGGTGGGATGAGTCTCAGGTACAGAAATTGGCCGAAGAAGTCCAGTTGCAGGTTCAGTTTCATCGTCTCTCGGCGGTGGAGAACTCCAGCCAGTTACAGGCCATGGCCAGCCAATTACAGGATAATCCCAATCAGCCGGCGATCGAACCGCTCAACCCACAGGAACTGGCCGGATATCGCTGGATCTACGATATTCATGGTACGCCTGCGCTTTTGCTGGAGGTGACGATGGCTCGGGATGTCTATCGGGAGGGACGGCAGGCGTTAGGCTATTTACTGGGGTCTCTGCTTTTGGTGGGAGGTGTCTTTGGGGGTCTGACGGTAGTTCTCCTGGAGCGTTTGGTGCTGCGGCGTTTGGCTCGTTTAAGTGAGTCGGTGTCGGAGATTGGCAAGAGTAATGATTTAACGTTGCGTGTCTCGACTCCGGGTACCGATGAACTCAGTGATTTGGGGGCTTCGATTAATGGGATGTTGGAGGATTTGGAGAAAAATGCCGCCGCTTTGGCCCAGGAACGGGAAACCGTCGAACGTCTGTTGTTGAATGTGTTACCTGAGTCGATCGCCGCTCGTTTGAAGGTGGATGAAGGGGCGATCGCCGAGTTGTTTGATGATGTTACGATTTTGTTTGCGGATATCGTCGGCTTTACGCCTTTATCGTTGCGCTTAACTCCGGTTGAGGTGGTGAATCTTCTCAATCAGATTTTCTCAGAGTTTGATGCGATCGCCGAAAAACTCGGACTTGAAAAAATCAAAACTATTGGCGATGCTTACATGGTGGCTGGGGGTTTACCGATTCCTCGCCCGGATCATGCTGAGGCGATCGCCGATATGGCCTTAGCCATGTTAGACTCCGTGGACCATGTGCAACAGCAATATCCCGAGGAATTTCGCATTCGTCTGGGTATCAATAGCGGTACCGTGGTGGCTGGAGTCATCGGAACCCACAAGTTTATTTATGATTTATGGGGAGATACGGTTAATGTAGCCTCTCGCATGGAGTCTCATGGGGAACCGGGAAAAATTCAGGTCACGGAAGCAACCTACGAACGCTTAAAACAACGCTATAATTTCCAAGAACGAGGGATGGTTGCCTTGAAAGGACGAGGGGAGATGAAATCCTATTGGCTGATTGGCAAAAAATAATACCCGTGCGGGAAATGCCGCGATTTGAAGCTGTCTCACGTTGACTCAAGCCGCAAGGAATTATGACGAATGGAACTTAGAAAATGCTCTTAGATGGGATTGAGGCAGAACTGTCTGGATTTGTGATTGCCCTCAATGGAATTTTAACGGGGTTTTGTCAACTGTTGGCCTTATTTGTAATTGCCATTGGCGTGACTCGCGCTCTGGTTATTTATCTCAAAGATGCTCTGTTTCGGCCACAAACCACTGAGGCATTTCAACGGGGTCGTTTGGTGATGGGATATTCGTTTTCTTTGGCTCTGAGTTTCTTGATTGGGGCAACCATTCTTAAAACGATGATTTCTAGTCGTTGGGATGATATTGCCCGTTTGGCGGCGATTATTGCTGTGCGAACTGTGTTAAATTACTTATTGCTACAAGCCATTAGTAAAGCTAGTCCAGCCGTGGAAGAAACCATGGCGGCCGATGCAGCTAAATAGAGCATTTTAATGTTAAATTGTCAAGATAAAAAATGCGGTCATGGATTGTATTGAACTTTCACAAATTCGTTGTTATGGGTACACCGGGTTTCTCCCCGAGGAACAAGTTTTAGGCCAGTGGTTTGAAGTGGATTTAACGCTCTGGCTAGACTTAGCATCGGCGACCCACAGTGATGCCATTGAGGACACCTTAGACTATCGCCAGGCGATCGCCCAAGTCAAAGACATTATCAAAACCGAGAAATTTGCTCTCGTGGAGCGACTGGCCGGGGCGATCGCCGACGCCATGTTAAACCTAGAGAAAGTCGAGCAAGTACGAGTCCGCCTCAGCAAACCCGCCGCCCCGATTCCTGACTTTGGCGGCCGTATTACCATTGAGATTACCCGCCCCCTAGACTCCTAAATCGCCGCTAATCCTCCTCCTCAAACCAACTTGATCGCCAGGCCGATTCGGCCTCAATCACGGCCCGTTGTCGTTGTTTTTCCTGATAGTTGCGCCCAAGAGTGACCAATTGCGACGATAACTTGCGGAGGCGATCGCGCCAAGTCTTGAGAGTCGGGTCCGCAAACTCAATATCCGACAGACGCAGGCGAACCGCCAACAACTCGGCCACCTGCGATCGCGACTCATCCCCCGACTCCGTTTCCACCAATAACTTCAACAAATTCGGCACATTGCTCGACGTATCCGCCGTCGCATCCACCTGAGTCGCCGCCTGAACCAACTTCGGCGGAACCGTTGCGGGCAAAATTCCCCGACTTTGCAACAGACGGTTCACTCGCTGTGATAACTGAGACAACACCCGCAACGCACCCTGTTCTACCGTACGTTGCCAACTGGCGATCAGTTCAGGACTCATCGGATCATAGTCAGACAGAGAGGGTAAATTCTCCCCATCCTCCAAATCAAATAACTCCGGCCCCAACGCCTTGGGAGTCTCCGTTTCCATAAAGGGAGCCTCATCATCGTCCCCCACCGACAAACGTTGCAGACTAACACGACTAAATAAATCATCCGGTAACTCGAACTCCTCAGCAAAAGCCTCCAACGCCACCTGATCACTCTCACTGATGCTCCCGAACTCCTCATCCTCATCCTCATCCTCATCATCCTTCTCAGTCGTTGACGTCGTCGAAGCGGCTGACGGCGAGGGCGAAGGGGTTGTCGCTGCACGAGCCTCCTGCATCACCTCAGCCGTGCAGCGATAAAACGATTGCAACATCGAGGGTTCAACCTGTTTCGCCAACTGACGAATCTTGAGTTGCAACGCCTGTCGCTGAGAAAATGACAAAGATAAGAACGCCTCAGGATAACCTTGAGTACACAAGTGATAGGTTGCCAAGATCAGTTGATGCTGCACCGCATTGGCTAAGGCCGTGATGTATTCGCGGTAGGTGTCCTCAAACGTCTCTGAAAGTTGCGACAACTCACCCTTTAAACGCTCCAACGTCTGATAGAGTCGCTCCGTTGATCCAGTCATCTCATCATCTCCCCCGTGATCTAGCCATCCCGCCGAAACAAGAGGGTTCAGACACACGTCTCCTGAACCCTCATACATTAGCCGAATGGGTTAGTTTTTGCTCACATTGGCTTGAGCGGCCACTTCAGCGGCGAAATCGCTCTCTTCTTTCTCGATACCTTCACCGAGAACAAAGCGCACAAAACGACGCACGCGGATGTTTTCACCCAACTGAGCCACCATTTGTTTTACCAGTTCATCGACGGTGATGTTGGTATCCCGGATATAGGGTTGTTCTAATAGGGCCAATTCCTTGAGCCGTTTGCCAATCCGACCTTCAACGATTTTCTCGCGAATGTTTTCCGGCTTCCCAGCTAAGTCATCGCGCCCCATTTCGATGGATTTCTCCTTCTCGGCGATTTCCTCGGGGATGTCCTCAACCCGGACATACTCCACATTGGGACAGGCTGCGACTTGCATGGCAATGTTGCGCACGAGGTCTTGAAACTCCTCGCGACGAGCCACAAAGTCCGTTTCACAGTTGATTTCAATCAGAACGCCCACGCGTCCACCGGTGTGGATGTAGCTTCCGACTAGCCCTTCGGCTGCAACACGGCCCTCTTTTTTGTTCGCGGAAGCCATCCCTTTTTGACGAAGCCACTCAATGGCTTTCTCGGAATCGCCGCCACTCTCGCTGAGAGCCTTTTTGCAGTCCATCATCCCTGCGCCCGTCTTATCGCGCAGTTCCTTAACGTCTTTTGCTGAAATTTGCGCCATGATTGCTTCTGTTTCTGTCGTTTATGCTACACGTACAAGGGAAGCTGCTTATTCTTCCTCAGACTGGGCTGTTTGAGCGGTTTGAGCCACGGGTTCAGCCTCTTTCTCAGGTTCGTTCTCGGTGTCATCCGAGTCAGACTCTGAGAACTCCTCAGAAGTATCATCAGAGGCGTCATCAGATTCTAAATCCTCGTCCTCAAAATCATCGACGCTGTAATCGTCATAATCATCCTCAGACAGAGAATCGAGTTCACCATGACGACCTTCATAGATCGCGTCGGCCAGTTTGCCCAATATTAGCTTAATCGATCGGATGGCATCGTCGTTAGCGGGAATGGGAACATCGACGGCATCAGGATCACAGTTGGTATCCAACAGAGACACAATCGGCAGATCGAGTTTGTGGCATTCCTGAACGGCGGTGTATTCGCGACGTTGGTCAACCAAGATGACGATATCGGGAACTTTACGCATTCCTTTAATTCCACCGAGGTACTTGCGCAGTTTGAACAGTTCCCGACGCAACATGGCCCCTTCTTTCTTGGGACGTAGATCTAAGTTCCCGGATTCTTCGAGGTTCTCGAGTTCTTTGAGGCGTTCGACACGGGTTTTAATGGTCGTCCAGTTGGTGAGCATTCCCCCCAACCAACGTTGGTTGACGTAGTAAGCCCCGCAGCGATCGGCTTCTTGGGCGATAATCGCAGCAGCTTGGCGTTTGGTTCCCACAAACAGGAATTTTTTGCCCGCTTCAGCCGCTGAACGCAAATAGTCGTAAGCATCTTCGAGCAGTTGCGCCGTCTGCACCAGGTCGATGATGTGAACCCCGTTGCGATCGGTAAAGATGTACTGAGACATCCGAGGGTTCCAGCGACGGGTCTGGTGTCCAAAGTGAACTCCACATTCGAGGAGTTGAGCCAGTGTAATAACTGCCATAAAACTTGAAATCTCCGTATTTTCGGGTTTTTCCTCCATCCAGCGTTTGATCTCTGAGGAACTCTCGTCCCGTCAGAAACACCCGAAACGCCAAATGTGCGAAATTTTGACAACCTGACTAGGATAGCATGGGGGGGGCGAAAGAAGGGAATAGGGAACAGGGAACAGGGAACAGGGAACAGGGGAGAACCTCCCTCTTGCCTTTTGCCTATTTCTCCCTAACCTCAAAGGTTGTATTCGTGTCTTCGGGGGCGTTGAGGAGATTGATACAGAGTTGGGCGATGTCGTTGCGGGAACATTGGCCTTTAATCGTGTCACCGCGATCGCGCTCTAAAACCTTACCACCAGCATCCTCCGTTAAGGCGCAGGGACGGACAACCGTATAGGGAACGCCACTCTCGCGCACACTGTCTTCTCCGGCCAGTTTCCAGGTGAGAATGCCCCCGAGTTGGTCGTTCATCCGTACCGCTGGGGGTTCGTCTTCTAGGTTTAGGCCCGGTTTCCCTGGACGAGTCACCCCGGCAGAACTGATCATGATAAATTGCGGCAACGGTGGCCCTCCGTAGGCTTTCATGGTTTCAAGTTCTAAACGGAAGCCTCCCGCTGAAAAGGTGGGGTTGAGTTCGCCGTCATACTCAAATTTACTCAACATCAGTTGAAACGCGGTAACAGTGGCGGCGGGGAAGGGTTCTGCTGTTTCGATGGTTTTGGTGCGGAAGTTGGGGATTAACTCCGCAAAGGGAATCCGCACGGTCATCCAGATGTTATAGACCGTATCGAAGGAATAACAGTAACTAATACCATCCCAGCGATCGTCGCCCCGTAGGATAAATTTATAGCGGTTGCCATCGCCGCGAACTCGCAACTCAATGCCCTCATAATCCGATAAGTCCAAGGGTTGGTCCAACGGACGTGTCCGCACGGAGGCAAAGCCCCCGGAGTTCGCTGTTGAGACGTTGCCCTCAAACAGGGCCGCACCGGAAATTTGACGAATGCCACTTTCGCTGACACCGCCCATAACCACGTCATCAACGGCTCCCCAGAGGCTGTTGAAGTTGGGCATGGGCTGTCTGAAGTCAAATATCATTTTTTCGTTTTGCCGCTGTTTTAGATAGGGTTTTGCGGCGTTGACGAGGTTTTTCACCCCCTGATACTCAATATATTCTGGAGTCTCGGCGACTTCGGGGAGATAGAATTTCACCCCTTGATAGTATTTCTCGCGGCTGGGGGTATCGCCTTCGACGGGTTGCACGCGGGTTCCGGTGCAGCAAATGACGGCGCGAATGTTCTCAAAGACTTTCGGGGTGAGGGTTTCGGGCAGGGTGATATCGGCTTCGACGAGATCGACCTCATCTCCGAGGAGTTCTCGCCCTCGTTGGGCGTTGCGGACGAGGCCCCGCACGGGAATCCCCTGTTGGTGCAGTCGTTGTACGACTCGTTTACCTACGCCTCCGGTGGCGCCGGCGACGAGAACAACTCCGGGGCTGTTGGGGCTATCTAAGATGGCGTCGTCTTTCATACCGAGTAATTTTTGCAGCCAGGTGAAACTGCCGATGAAGGGGATTTCTCCGAAAAAACCTAGGGTATCGAGGAATCGTCGGAAGTCCCAGTTTTGTCGCGTTTGTTCGACCATGAGATGAGATCCTCCTGAGTGAGATGGGCTGAGTGAGATGGGCGATGATATGAGCGCTCTAAGTTCAATTGTAAAGAAACTTTGAGAAAGCGATCGCCCCCTTGAGGTTCTTGGAGAGTATTGGGACTTTATTGGGCGTAGGGAATGGGATCGGTGAGGTTAAGGCTGTCAAAGGCGGCCCGTCGCAGTTTGCAGGAGTCACAGACACCACAGGCCAGGTCTCCCCCGGCGTAGCAGGACCAAGTTTTCTCCCAGGGAACGCCCAATTGGTTCCCCAGTTGGATGATTTCGGTTTTTTTAAGGTTGATGAGGGGGGTTTGAATAATGATGGGGGTTCCTTCTCGCCCTTGTTTGGTTCCCAGGCGGAAGGCTTCTTGCATGGCTTGGATATAGTCGGGGCGACAGTCGGGGTAGCCGGAATAGTCGAGGGCGTTGACGCCGATGTAGATGCGTTCGGCTTGTTGGACTTCGGCTAGGGCGAGGGCGAAGCTGAGAAAGATGGTGTTGCGGGCGGGAACGTAGGTGATGGGGATGTCTTGGGCCATCTGCGCGAGGCTGCGATCGCCGGGTAAGTCTAGGCTAACATCGGTCAGGGCAGACCCTCCCCATTGGCTGAGGTCGAATTGCACCACCTGATGGTTGACGACTCCGGCGGCTTGGGCGATATCCCGTGCGGCTTGGAGTTCCCGGCGATGTCGCTGTTGGTAGTCAAAGGAGATGGCGTGGCAGGTGTAGCCGTCGGCTTGGGCTTGATAGAGTACGGTGGAGGAGTCTAAGCCGCCTGAGAGGAGAACGATCGCAGTTTTAGCCATAGGGTTAGGGTTGAGAGGCATAATCTTGACTATCTTCACGATACCAATGGAGACCCCTCTAACTGGATCACTCTCTGGATCACTCTGACGTAAGTCACCGCAAGCACGACGACTCGCAATCCGTCACAATGGGAACTAGCTCCCATTGACCATGAATTAACCATGACATGAGGAGACCGATGCTATCTAACCCATCTCAGCATCGGGTTGTTGATACCGAGTTAAGGAGAACCTGATGTCTCATACGATTCTCACCAATACCTGCGAAGGCGTTGCTGATTGTGTTGAAGCCTGTCCCGTGGCTTGTATCCATGAAGGACCGGGTAAGAACAAGAAGGGAACCGCCTGGTACTGGATTGACTTTGCGACTTGTATCGATTGCGGGATTTGTCTGCAAGTTTGTCCCGTTGAGGGGGCGATCGTGGATGAGGAACGCCCTGATTTGCAAAACACTCCTGAGTAACGTTCTGTAATTCTTTCGGGCCGAGCGTTGAAGGGCGATCGGTCCGGAACACTCTCTAGTTTCAAGTCATGCTGGAGTGATCACCTGGAGTAATAACAATGTTATATAGTCTTGCCTCCCTTGTGGAACTGTTGCTGTTTTGTTGGGGAGGATTTTTACTCTTACATCATCGAGAACGACGCTTGTCAGAGTCTTTATCTTTGGGGCTTGGCTTGGCATTAATTCTCTTATCATTTATTTTTCAAGTCTCTTTTTTAGTTGGTCGCCCTCACCTGTCTTTTGCGATCGAAATCCTGCTGGCTATTTGGATTCTTGTCAAAACTTACAAAAATTATGGTTTTGTACAACAAGTATTACGGAGCTTCGGCTTGTTTTATCGGCGACACCTGCTCCTGATTAGCGTCTCAGCAGTTCCTATCCTCTATGCTGGTGTCAAAGGATTTATTGCACCCCAAGAATCCTTGGATGTTTTGGTCTATCATTTGCCCAGGGTTTTTATATTTCAACATCATAACAGCCTGCTTCTGGACAAGGTGTGTAAGATGCACAACGCCATCTTTCCTGTTGGCTCTGATATTCTCCCTCATCTATTTTTACGGTTTGATACCGACATAGGTGTTGGTATGTTTTCTTTTTTGGCTTATCTTTCTATTCTTTTTGGAAATTATGCATTATCCAGAAAATATTTGTCGGAAAACGGTTCTCTTGCAGTTTGTCTGATTATTGCAGGATTACCCCAGTTTTTCCTTCAATCTTGGATTGCTAAAAATAACATATTTACAGCTTCTGCGGCGATGTTTTGCTTGCTAGCCGTGAGTCGACTCATGGATAAACCCACATCCCGTAATTTATTTTTAGTGATTCTTGGATTGATGTTTGGACTCTCGGCAAAAACAACATTTTTGGCTTTTTTATTGCCGTTTACTATTTTTTTCGGATTATCGGTATTGAGGAACTATGGAATCAGAATCTGGATGGATCAAATTCGACAATCTTGGTACTGGTGGTTAGTCGGCTTAATCCCTATTCTTGTACTGTCTCAATTATGGCTGTTTATTCATAATCATATCGTTTGGGGAAGTTGGGCCGGGCCGACGGGATTTGTTGCCTTTCATAAAAACCAAGATGGTCTTTTGGGCGGAATTGCCAATTTATTCCGTTTTTTGTTTCAATTTATTGATTTCCTAAATATCACTCATATTATACTTGAGAAAGGCGCAGATTTTTCAGTTGTAAATGCGTTGCAATCTGTTTATGATAGTATTGTTTATCCCATTGTTGGTGATGCAGCATTACAAAGTAAACTACCCTTCTCTATGATTTGGAGGACTCATCAGTCTCATGGTGGATTTGGTCCATTTGGTTTGCTTGTTATCATTCCAGCCATTCTCGTGAGTCTTCGAACTCGACCAACATTTCCCCGCAATGTAGCCTTAACATTAATCTCATTTTTATTCATCTTCTGTATGTCATCGGCTTGGTCAGCCTATAAGATTAGGATGCTCGTCGTTTTCTTTGCTTGCTCTGGACCTTGTGTGTCTAATTTTTTTGATAGGCTCACAATTAACAGGAGGGGCAAAAAGTTCTTGTTTTTGGGAACATCACTTGCTTCTATTTTGATTCTTTTTTATGTTTGTTTGTATGAGCAAGATTTGCCAGTTTTAAATAGCCATGATCCTCGAAAACTAAGTATTCGAGATAGTTATTGGGTGCAAAGTGATTGGGGACGCGATCGCCTCTATTCCCCCAACCAGTTTTATGGCGATGAACGACTAAAAACTCTCGCAGAGTTTTTCCCAGAAGGAAGTCGAGTAGGCTTTTTTAGCCAAAATCTAACTCGATTGCATTACTACTTTTTGCATATACCTCAGGTTGAATTTGAATCGATCTGTATGGATGACTTAGAGCAGCGGAGTGAACCAGTTGAAAAGTTTGCAACTCTCGAAGAGGCGATCGCAAAAACATCACCCCCCCTAGACTACGTCCTTTGCGTTGGGGAGATCTGTCAAAGTCCTGGACTACAGTTAAGAGAACGGTTCCGGTTTGACAAAAATCAAGAAGAAACTATTATTTTTGAAGTCTTGCCACCTCAATCACAAAACTTCTGATCTGAAATGCTAGACTATCCGATGAAAATGCCATTGAGTCATTCAATCGTGGCATCTAACCCGTTCTACTGTTCTGAGGAAGGTTAAATCGAGGCCTATGATTACCCGCCGTCGTCTTGTTAATGGACTGGTTGCAGCAACGGCTGTTGGTGCCGGAGTTAATCTTCTACATGGTTGCGGCGATCGCCGTACGTCTGATAACCCGAATCGAGGTCGTATTGGTCGTGACAACTATCCCAATGTTCTCGTGTTACTCATCGATGATCTACGTCCTCAACTCAACTGCTACGGACGCAGCGAGATGGTCTCCCCGAACATCGATCGCCTCGCCGCTGAAGGCACTCTCTTTGAACGAGCCTATTGCCAAGTTCCAATTTGTGGGGCCTCTCGGGCCAGTACTCTGGCTGGGGCTAGAGCTACCCCAACCCGTTTCGGTAGTGATTATGAAGCCCGTAAAGACGAGGATATGCCCAATGAGCCGAGTTTACCTCTCTGGTTCAAGAACAAGGGCTATCGGACCATTTCCTACGGCAAAATCTATCACGTCATTCAGGATGACGCGGACAGTTGGCTCGAAGACCCCTGGCGGCCTCGGGGGATGTGGGGGCTAGAATCCTATGTTACGCCAGAAAACCGGGCGATCGTTGAAGCCCATGGAGGAACCTACGGACCTCCGTTTGAAATGGCCAATGTGGCGAATAATATCTACACCGATGGGCAAATTGCCGATCGCACCGTCCGCACCTTAGAACGTCTCCAAGAGGGTCACGCACCCTTCTTTTTGGCTACTGGACTCTTTCGCCCTCATCTCCCGTTTAACTCTCCAACTCCCTATTGGAACCTCTATCAACGGGAAAACCTCAGCCTTGCGGATAACCCCTTTCGTCCTGCTGGTGCGCCCGATGCGGCGTTGCATAATTGGGGAGAACTGCGCAATTATTATGGGGTTCCGGCTGAGGGGCGTCTATCCGATGAGATGGCCCTGAATTTGATTCACGGCTATTACGCCGCCACCAGTTACGCTGATGCCCTGGTCGGGCAGATTCTCGATGCCCTCGATCGCCTGGAACTCGCGGATAATACTATTGTCATTCTCTGGGGAGACCATGGCTGGCAACTCGGAGAACATGGCTTGTGGTGCAAACACGCTAACTTTGAAACCTCGCTACACGCGCCGATGATTGTTCGAGGGCCAGGAATCCCGGCGGGACAACGGACAGATGCGTTAGTGGAGTTTGTAGATATTTATCCCTCTCTCTGTGATTTATCTGGGTTAGAGAAACCAGAGCATTTAGAGGGCAGCAGTTTTGTCCCTCTATTAGACAATCCTAACTTACCTTGGAAAGAAGCCGTTTTTAGTTATTACAACGGAGGGTATTCTGTTAAGAGCGATCGCTATCGATATACCGAGTGGAAAAATGATGATGGGGGGGGTCTGGGCGCGGATGTTATATGACCATGTTGAAGACCCAGGTGAGACGGTTAACATTGCTGAACGTCCCGAAGCTCAGGCGATCGTCGCTCAACACCAACAGATGCTAGAACAGGGTTGGTCTGCCTAGCAAACTCTATATGAATAACTTAAAAGGCAAGCCCCAAATAACTTTGCTTTTATTTAGGCATAGAAGCAACAAGGACGATCCCTCAAGTAACTGCAATTTATTACCCCTGAGTTATGTGGTTAATACTTTTTTCTTTAATTGAAATTTGTTTTCTCTGTTGTGGCTTTACGTTGCTAGTTTATGATTACAAAAATCGCTTATCTACATCAATCGCTTTTGGCATTAATCTAGCTATAATCAGCCTGTCTTTTATTTTTCAGTTATCTTTTTTAGTTAATATCTCTCAGGCTTCTTTTTTGATGGAGATCCCCCTAGTATTTGTAATGATGGGGGTTGTTTGGGCTAACAAACAAAAAACAAAAGTCATAGCAAAGCAAATCATATCATTTATTTCATCTAGACCTTTTTTATCCTGTTTTACTGCTATACCTTTACTATACCTGGGTATCAAATCTATCGTTTTCCCTCAAAACACTGGTGATGTGCTAACCTATCATTTTCCAAGAGTTTTTATTTACCAGAGCCAAAATAGCCTCTTTTTAGATAATGTATGCAAAGTACACCATGCGGTTTTTCCTGTTGGTTCTGACATTTTACCTCATGCTTTCTTGCGTTTTAATACAGATATCGGTGGGGGCTTTTTTAGTTTTCTAGCCTATCTTGTAATTGTAACAGGGAATTATGCTTTAGCTCGGAAGTATGCTTCTGAGAGGCTATCGGTAGCCGTTGCCTTTACCATAGCAAGCATTCCCCAGTTAATTTTTCAAGGGTGGGTAGCTAAAAATAATGTTTTTACTGCGTCAGCAGCTATTTTTTGTCTTTTAGTTGTTGATAAGCTACTAAAATCTCCGACATCTAAAAACTTGTTTTTGCTTGTATTAGGACTGCTATTTGGGCTGGCTGCTAAAACAACCTTCTTGGCATTTGCATTTCCATTTATAATATTTTATGGTTTATCCTTGATTAAAAAATATGGGATTAAAATTTGGTTAAGTGAAATTCGTCAAAATTGGTATTGGTGGTTAGCTGCAATAGTTCCTTTAGGCGTTATGTCTCAAATTTGGCTGTTCATTTACAATCATATTATTTGGGGGACTTGGTCAGGGCCTCCTGGATTTGTTGATTTTCACAAAAATCAAGACGGAATTCGTGGAGGAATAGCTAATTTTGTTCGTTTCTCATTTGAATTTATCGATTCAACACCTATTCCAAAAGAAAAAGTTAATGAGTTTTTTGGATTTTTTGATATTTTAGAGCGAATCTATGAAATACTATTTCATCCAGTATTCGGGGATGCTGGTTTACAAGGATCAAGAATCTTTCATTTATCTTTGATAACCCATCAAGGGTTTAGTAGCTTTGGTTTATTGGGGGTTCTTGTCCTGATTCCTTGTATTTTTATGAATGTTTGGAATCGAACTTTATTTAGTAGAAATTTAGCTTACACGTTACTTTTATTTTTAGTCATATTTTGTTTTACATCAACTTGGTCACCAACAAAAATAAGAATGCTTTTGCTGTTTTTTGCTTGTTCAGGAGCTTGTGTCGCTAATAGCTTGCCTCGGTTTATAAAAACATACAAGCAAGAACTCATTGTTTACTACTTAATTTCAAGTGTGGCAATTTTGAATCTATTCTATATTTCTCTGTATGATCTTGATGCTCTAGTTCTTAAGGGATATCGCCCAACTAATTGGGATCTAAAATCAAGTGACTGGGTGCAGGGTGACTGGGGACGCGATCGCCTCTACTTTGCCGAAAAATATCATGGTGATGAACGACTCAAAATCCTGGCTGAATTTTTCCCAGAGGGAAGTCGAGTTGGCTTTTTCACCGAAAGTTCCACTCGTCTGCACTACTATTTCCTACATCTTCCCCAAGTTAGGTTTCAATCTATTTGTATGGATGAACCCCATCGCCGCAATTTCCCTAGTCAAACATTTGATACCCTCGAAGATGCCATGTTAACCCTCTCACCCCCCCTAGACTATGTCCTTTGCGTAGGCGAACAATGCCAAACTCCAGGGAACCAGTTGCAAGAGCGTTTTCACTTCCCCAGTGAGGAAGAAACTCTCTTCATTTTTGAAGTTTTACCGGGATCACCATCCGAGTAAAAATGGCGGTTGTATCAAAAACATGACAAATCATCTGGGGCTGTTCGACAAGTTCACCATCCTGAACTAACCTAGAATAGATTGTGCTAATGGTCAGGCGACAACTCGCTACAAGCCGCAGAAAACCCGATTTACTCCCGTTAGTTCAATAGCTGATAATACTAAAGATAATATCTTCCCTGCTCCAAAATGCCTATACTTCGATACCTATGACGAGATTAACGGAGTCCGACCCTACAGCTCACACATCAGAGACCTTACCCCAATCCGAAAATCGGATTCCCACCAGTATTACCTGGGGGGTTGTGGCGATTTGTCTTTTACCCCTTCTCCTCAATCTGTTTGGGGTTGACTTTTCTAGCTTCGGAGAAGTGCTAACCCCAGATATGGCCGCCGAACTGAATCCCACAGAACTGTTTGAGGCGATGCACGAGAGTCTGGAGGGGAGTTTTGTTCATACTCTCCTCGAATGGACTGCCTTTTGTGTGGCTCTCTTAATTGTTCTGTTAAGTTTAATGGACTATAGCTTACGTGGTAATCCCATTACTCCTGTGTTGGGGGTGGCCCTATTTTTCTCGGGGATGATGGATGGTTTCCATACCTTAGCCGCAAATCGCTTACTCACCGTTGTGGCCCCCACTCAGGATTTAGTGCCTTTTACATGGGCAATTTGCCGCCTATTTCATGCTCTGATCATGATTATTGGTGTCTTAGTCTTGCTCAATCGAACTCTGAACCAAAAACATACTAATCCTCGGGGCAATCTGGGATTTATTTTAATCGTTAGTGGTATCTGTGGACTGTTGGCTTATACTCTAATTTATTTTACCGCAACTCAGGAGGTTCTGCCCCGAACTACCTATCCTGATGCTCTGTTGACTCGCCCCTGGGATTTCATTCCCATGCTCTTATTTTTGGTGGCTGGAGTTTGGATTTATCCTAAATTTTATCGAAGTAATCCAACGCCTTTTGCCTATGCCCTAATTATTAGTGCCATTCCCAATGTGGCTACTCAAGCCTATATGACTTTTGGTTCAACTGCATTATTTGATAGTGCCTTTAATGTGGCGCATTTCCTTAAAATTATTGCTTATTTTGTTCCCCTTATTGGCTTGGCTATAGAGTATATTCAAACTTACAGACGACAGGCTCGATCTTTATTTCAGGACTTACAAAAAAGCCTGAAGTTTATCAAAAAATTAGTTCATAATATTTTAGAATCAACTCGCTTTACGGTTCAGATTACACGATCTGGAGAAAAACTTGAGGCGATGATGACCCATCAGACCCAATCGACGACGGAAGTGATTAAGACAGCGCAAACCATTTCTGGGCGATCGCAGGAGTTAGTCGAAACCGTAGCCGAAATTGAAGCAGATTTCGAGAAACTGCGGATGTCCTGCATTTCCCTCTCCAAGAAACTCGGGACGATCGCCGACCAAGCCAATCGTATCACCCGTATTACCCGTACCATTGATGATATCGCCAAACAAACCAAATTCCTTGCCATCAACGCCTCAATCCAAGCCATTGGTTCAGGGAACAATCAAGAAGCACAAGGCTTTAACATTGTCGCCAAAGAAATCAACGCCTTAGCCAGTCAAACCCGTACCACAGCCGAGGGTATCAACCCCATCGTTCAAGAGATGCAAGCGGCCGTAACCAATGGCGTTGAGGAAATGAATACCTTTACTGAAGCTCATGTTCGAGCCATTACGCCCCGGATTAGTCTAATTAACCAAGGGATTCAAGCACAAGTTCTCAGCGCCCAAAAAATACGAGAAGAAATCACGCAACTGGGTAGTTCAAATGAAGAAACCTCAGACTACCTACGTCAGACCTTAGAGCAAATGAATGACAATCTAGCCAACCTACAACAGTCCGTCGAAAACTTACAAGAGGAAATCAATCGTTTTTCCCGAGATCCTCAGTCCCTGCTTTAACAGGATTGACAGGAACGGCTGGGCCTCGCTACCCTAACTACACGTGCAGATTCCTGATTTTTTCGTCCTAGTTCCTCAATCTCATGAAAAACCGTCTCGTTTACTCTGAATTTGGCGATAACGGCGATAATAATGATGCGATCGCCCGCCCAACCCCAGACCTTCCCCCTCAACAACAGCAATTACGGGTTCAACCCACCCGCAAAGGACGCAAAGGAAAAACCGTAACCGTGATAACAGGCTTTCAAAGTCATCCCGACACCCTGAAAGCCTTGCTCAAATCCCTCAAACGCCAATGCGGTGCGGGGGGGTCATTGAAAGACAATAGCCTCGAAATTCAAGGGGATGTCGTCGAGCGAGTCGTGGCCTTGCTGACGGAGGCGGGGTATCAGGCGAAACGCAGTGGCGGTTGAGCCGAACCCGCCTCACTCAACCTCAGGCTCCCTCGGAAGAGAACCGGGGTCGAGCAATTCACGCAGCAAATCAGCTTGCTTTTGGGCCTGAGTATCACTCGGATCGAGATCCGCCGCTTTATCAAACGCATCGAGAGCCTGCTCGTAGCGGTGCAAGTGAATATAGACCACGCCCAAGTTATACCAGATATTAGCATCCGTCGGTTGTAGCTCTGCTGCATAGCGTAGGGATGTCAACGCCTCTTCATAACGCCCGGTTTGCTCTAAAACAGCACCAAGGTTATCAAACAAAATCGCGCACTTTGCAAACAAATTGGGGTCTAAGATGTCTCGTCGGTGACAATTCTGTCGCTGAATCGCCTCAGAACACGCATTCAAAGCCATGAGAGGGTCTGCATTAGAACAGAGATCCTCAAGTTCTTCGAGTTCATAGCTGTTTTGGCTAAAGCTCCCAGAGTTAGGAAGGCTTAGGAGTCCTCGCACTCCACCAAATTGAAAGAACTTACCGGCCATCGCCCGATTCGTTCCGCCCACTAGGACAATGGTTAGAGCGAGGGGAACTGAACTGAGGAGCGTCCTCATCAGTCCATTCCTGATGGTTCGATTAACGTCATACATGATCATAAGCAGCTATCTGATTCTCCCATTTACGGGCGTCTAGGGTCGCATCGCTAATTTACAACAATTTATACCAGTTTAGCTCACTAAAATTACTGAGAAAGGGGTTTCAGGTATCAATGTTTTTACCTAACGCCCAACTTAACGTGGGATAAACCTCTCTTAATCGTCTAAAGAATCCATATTTTGCATTTTTTTAGAGACTTTATGCTTTGATTTGCCAACGAATCTCTTGATTACCACCTCAATCTTGACTTAAGGTACAGGGATTTCACAACATAGACTAAACTTAACCTTTAAAACAAACACCGTAAAAAGAACAAAAGTGTCCTGGATCGCAAAATCCTAAAAAACTAGGGATTTTCAGAGACACTATCATCGTTTCATCTTAACTCCAAATTTTGTTTTTACGTATAATTACGGAAGTATTCTCAGTAATAATAGGGATGTTTTCACAAAATAAGACCGACGATGTGATGCAGATCATATCCTCTTGAGTCCAAAGCCGAAATAATTAAGCCGTCAAATTCAATCAACAAAAGCGTCAACTGTGTTAGCGCGAATTTGGAGTGCATCCCTCTATGGCATCAACGCCGTGCGCGTCGGGGTCGAAATTGATGTCTCTGGCGGACTTCCCGCAACAGTGGTGGTGGGACTTCCCGATACCGCCGTGCAAGAATCTCGGGAACGAGTCAAAGCCGCTCTACGAAATTCCGGCTTCAGCTTTCCCATGCGGCGAATCGTCGTCAATCTCACCCCAGCCGACCTACGCAAAGAAGGGCCAAGCTTTGACTTACCCATCAGTCTGGGGATTCTCGCCGCGTCAGAACAAATCAACCCCCAACTGTTGGGAGATTATCTATTTCTCGGAGAAGTGTCCCTCGATGGTAGTTTACGGCCGGTGACTGGGGTGCTTCCCATTGCAGCGGCGGCGGCCGAGATGGGAATGACGGGGCTCGTGGTTCCCGAGGCCAATGCGAAAGAGGCGGCGGTGATTGCGGGCCTATCGGTCTATGGCTTTGGTTCCGTGGCGGAGGTGACTCGCTTTCTCGATCAGCCAGAACGCTTCCCGCGCACGGTGGTGAATTTGCAACAGGCCCTGGCCAGTCGTGAGGATGTGGGTTTAGATCTCCAAGATGTTAAAGGACAGGCCCATGCGCGACGCGCCCTGGAAATTGCGGCGGCTGGGGGACATAATCTGATTTTTGTGGGACCGCCGGGAAGTGGTAAAACGATGCTGGCGCGACGTTTACCGGGGATTCTGCCACCGTTGAGTTTGCCCGAAGCCTTGGAGGTGACGCAGATTCATTCAGTGGCCGGGTTGTTGCGCGATCGCGGCCAACTCATCGCTCAACGTCCCTTCCGTAGCCCCCACCATTCCGCCAGTGGCCCCTCCCTCGTCGGCGGAGGCAGTTATCCCAAACCCGGCGAAATTTCCCTGGCCCATCGCGGTGTCTTATTCCTCGATGAATTAACTGAGTTTAAACGGGATGTCTTGGAATTTCTGCGTCAACCCCTCGAAGATGGCCAAGTGACCATTTCCCGCACCCGTCAATCGGTGGAATTTCCCGCTCGCTTCACCCTCGTCGCCAGTACCAATCCCTGTCCCTGTGGCTATTATGGCGATCCGATTCAAGGATGCACCTGTTCAGCGCGACAACGAGACCAATATTGGGCTAAACTCTCGGGACCCCTCATGGACCGCATTGATTTGCAAGTGGTTGTCAATCGTCTCAAACCCGAAGAAATTTTACAGCCGGGCCTGGGAGAAAACTCAGAATCTGTGCGATCGCGGGTCAAGATGGGCCGAGACTACGCCTCGATGCGCTTCGCCACGGAGCCAATTCGCTGTAACGCCGAGATGCAACGTCATCATTTACGCCGCTGGTGTCAACTCGATGAAGCCTGCGAGGGCTTACTGGCCGCCGCCATTCGCAAATTAGGCCTATCGGCCCGAGGGACCGATCGCATCCTCAAAGTGGCCCGCACCATCGCCGATCTGGCCCAAGCCGATCGCATCGAGGCCCCTCACATCGCCGAAGCCATCCAATATCGCACCATCGATCGCATGACCTAACGCCCCAAGGCTACGGGACAGAGATCCGCTAACACACAGCCCCCACAATTAGGCTTACGAGCCTTACACACCGCTCGTCCATGATAAATCAGACGGATTGACCAATTTTCCCACTCTGACTGAGGTAACAAGGGCATCAAGGCTCGCTCCACCTTAACGGGATTCTCCTCATCCGTTAGCCCCAACCGTTGACTCAAGCGCTTCACATGAGTATCCACCGTCACCCCAGCATTGATACCAAAGCCATGAGCGAGAACCACATTCGCTGTTTTGCGGGCGACTCCAGGGAGTTGAGTTAACGCCGCCATCGTTTGGGGAACCTGGCCGTCAAACCGTCCCAAAATCATCTCACAAGCGCCGCGAATGTTCTTAGCCTTATTGCGATAAAAACCCGTCGATTTAATCAACGCTTCCAACGTCTCCAGTTGCGCCCCCGCCAAGGATGCTGCATCGGGGTAACGGGCAAACAGGGCCGGTGTCACCTTGTTCACCCGTTCATCGGTACATTGAGCCGAGAGCATCGTCGCCACAAGTAATTGCAGCGGCGTCTCATAGTTGAGGCTACAGGTGGCATCAGGATATAACGCCGTTAAACGCCTCAAAATTTCCGAGGCTCGTTGTTGCATTGCCGGAGATGTTGCCGCCATAGAGACGTCTCGATTTTGCCTTAACGGCTCAGTTGTTGCACCCATTCGAGTTGGCTGGTGTCCCGTACAATCAGAAAAATTCCTAATCCTAGGAGTAACAGTAACCCCGATTGCATCACCCCATCTTGGATATGCACCGGAACCGGTTTGCCGCGAACTCCCTCAACCAGTAGAAAAGCCAATTGGCCGCCATCTAACGCCGGGAGGGGCAAGATATTGATAATCGCCAAGTTGACACTAATCACCGCCGCAAAAAACAAGAGATTCATGGCATCGCGGGCGGCAAAATCAGCCCCCTGAGCCACAATACCCACGGGGCCAGCAATTTGGCCGGCGGTACTCTCGAAGTTGGTAATGAGTTGATAAAAGCCCTTGAGGGTATTGACAAAAATCACCTGGAACTGTTGGGCGGCAATGCCCACCACCTCCAAGGGGTTTTGAACTTGACGATAGACTCGTTCCCCATTGGGGGCCAGTTGCACGCCAATGCGCCCGTTGCCATCGTTGCCTCGTTCGGGGATAACCGTTAGGGAGAGGCGTTCGTCATTGCGCTCGACGGTTAGGGGGATGGGGGTTTCCGGGTGATCTTCGATGGTTTGTTTGAGATCTAAAATGGCTGATTCTCCCGCCCCGAGGGGGTTGCCGTCAATGGCAACAATGAGATCGAGGTCTTCTAAGCCGGCCCGCGCGGCGGGACTATCGACAGCCATCACTTGAGGAACGACGACACCGGGTTCAGCGTTAAAGCCGCTGGGGATGCCGGTCGAACCGATTTGGAAGACGAGCACCAGATAGGCGAAAATTAGGTTGGCGATGACGCCAGCGCTAATGACGATCGCGCGATCGAGAACCGGCCGATTGCGAAGTAAATCGGGGTCATCCTCGGGGATGGTGCTGTCGGGATCGTCGTCAGGGAAGCCGACAAAGCCGCCGAGGGGGAAGGCGCGGACGGCATATTCCGTTTCCGGCCCTTGGTATTTGAGCAAAATTGGACCAAAGCCAATCGAAAAGCGGTTGACATGGATGCCTTGCCAGCGAGCCGCGAGGAAATGACCTAGCTCGTGAACGGCGATAAGAATGGCGATAACTGCGATCGCTGCCAGAACAAACATGACGTTAGTAGCAAAAGAATAAACAGGCCTAGTTACCCATCTTAAATGGTTTTGCGGTGTAGTCGGGCTGATTGGCAAAACTCAACGCCGACTCGCCGCTGTGGGTGTTGTCTGAGACTGAGACTGGGACTAGGACCTGTCTGGGGGGAACTTAGCCGGTGTTCCGCATTCCGGCGGCAATTCCATTGAGGGTTAACAAAGCGCCTCGCAACAATTCCCCTTTGCTATAGCGTGAGTGAATCACCCCTGGGGTGGCACTTTTGCCATGTTGACGCAGCCGTTTGAGTAAGGACACTTGCAAGAGTCCTAGGGGGATAATGGTGGAGTTGCGTAACTGCACCGAACGGCGTAGGCCGGGGTCCCCATCGAGGAGATGTTTATGGCCGGTAATTTGTAGAACCAAGTCCCGCGACTGATGATATTCATCAACGATGCGATCGAGAATCACCGCAAAGCGATCGCGATCTTCAGGATGGCTCAACTCCCGTACATAATGCTCGGCGATTTGTAAATCCACTTTCGCTAGGGTCATCTCAACTTTAGAGATGGCCATTTTGAAGAAGGGCCATTTCATGTAGAAATAGCGCAATAACTTGAGATGTTCCTCGGGTTTTTCCTGTAAGAACTCATTGAGGGCGGTTCCGACGCCGTACCAAGCCGGGAGTAAGAAACGGCTTTGAGTCCAACTAAACACCCAGGGAATGGCTCGTAAACTGCCGATATCTTTCTTTCCTTGACGGCGACGGGAGGGACGGGAGGAAATCTGTAGTTGGCTAATCTCCTCAATTGGCGTCACTTGCATGAAGAAGTCGACAAAATCGGGTTCCTCATAGACGAGGGAGCGATAATGTTGCCGAGATTTGTGAGCCAACTCCTCCATGGTCTCGTTCCAGGGTTGGATATCATCGAAGCCGGACCCCAATAAACTCGATTGAATCACCGCTGAGGTGACCGTTTCTAGGTGATAGAGAGCCAACTCAGGCAGAGAGTATTTCGAGGCCAACACTTCTCCCTGTTCGGTGATTTTAATGCGGCCATCGATGGTGCGTCCTGGCTGAGCCAAAATGGCTTCATAGGCCGGTCCGCCTCCTCGGCCGACAGAACCACCGCGTCCGTGGAAGATACGCAGTTTCACCCCATAGGGTTCGCTGACGGCTTGTAGGGACTTTTGCGCTTTATGGATTTCCCAGTTACTGCTGAGGAAGCCCGAGTCCTTGTTACTGTCGGAATAGCCCAGCATCACCTCTTGTAGGGAGGGACTCAGGGGGGTGGCTGAGGAGTCTTCTCGGCCGTAACCGCCGGTGAGGAGGACTTGGTAGAGGGGTAACTCAAACAAATCCTTCATGACCGAAGGGGCTCGTTTCAAGTCTTCGACGGTTTCAAACAAAGGTACCACTTGCAGAGTCCCGGTTCCCGTGGCGGGGTCATAGAGGCCTGCTTCTTTGGCCAACAACAGCACTTCGAGGAGATCGCTGGCCTGGCGACTCATGCTGATGATATAGGTCTGACAGAGTTCGGTGCCAAACTCCTGTTGTAGCAGGCGCACAATGCGGAAGGTTTCGATGGTTTCCTTGGTAATGGGCGAAAACGGTAATTCCGTGGGAACCAAGGGCCGGCGAGTTTGCAGTTCCTTGGTTAGCCACTCGACTCGTTCGGCTTCCGTCAGTTCGCAATAGGGTTTAGGGAGAATTTGTAGGTACTCAGTCAGTTCGTTGAGGGTATCTTCATGGCGTGAGGATTCTTGGCGAATGTCTAAATGGGCCAAGTTAAAGCCATAGATTTCCACTTGACAGATGAGGGTATCGAGTTCGCTGCATTGCAAGCCGGTTTCAAAGAGGTTGCGTTGAATCAGTTGCAGTTCAGCGAGAAACTCTGATCCCGAGCGATAGACGGGGATGCTGTTGACTTCGCGAATTTGCTGTCGCCAGTCTTCGGCATGATAGAGGCTGAGGTTGCGATCGCGGGTGTTTTCGAGCCGTTTCTGCACGTAGGCCAGTTTGAGGCGATAGGGTTCTTGGCGGTAACGGATGGCGAGGCGATCGTACACTTCGCTCATTTGTAGCCGATCTTGTTCGACGGATTCGAGCAGTTCCGGTAGCACATCGCTCCAATGGAGAGATAGACTCAGAGACTCACTGAGGCTATCAATGGCATCGATATACTTCTCTAGGACGAGATTCCGTTGATAACAG
Organism: Phormidium sp. OSCR; assembly: GCA_001314905.1. Lineage (GTDB taxonomy): Bacteria > Cyanobacteriota > Cyanobacteriia > Cyanobacteriales > Geitlerinemataceae > Sodalinema. Next base: position 34,621 of record LJZT01000012.1, on the reverse strand, counting down.
GCCGTTTGCCAGGTGACACGAGGGGTCACGGAGGGATTTCCATCGCGATCGGACCCGACCCAGGAGCCAAATTTACAGAAGTTGTAGCTGGGCGGTTCAATATAGGGAAACGAGACGTTTAGGGTGCGTTTGAGCCGCTGGTAGAGTTGGGGCAGGGTATCAAACAGCACTTCGGTGAAGTAATGCAGGGTATATTCAACTTCATCGAGAACCGTGGGTTTGAATTGATGTAATTCATCGGTGCGCCACCAGAGGCGAATTTCCTCCATCAGTTGTTCCTGGAGGGCTTCGGCTTCGAGGGAGGAGGTGCGTCCCATTGAATGTAGGCCATCTTCAACCCGGTCGAGTTGGCGTAAGACGCGGGCGATACGACGTTGTTTGCCGCGAATGGTGCGCCGGACAATTTCCGTTGGGTGAGCGGTGAAGACGAGGCGAATATCGAGTTGATCGAGTAATTTCTGAATTAGGTTCGGGGGAACATTAAGTTGTCGCAATTGGGGAAATAGGGAGCCAAAGGTTCCCCGTTCCGGGGTTTGACTGGTCTCAGCACCGGGGCGACTGGCGTCGGTCAAGTCCTCGGCGGGAGAATCGACCCGAGAGATGGATTCCTCGGTAAAGGTTAAATTGTTGCTGACGTTGGCTTTTTGCTGATCTCGTTGTTCATAGTGTTGTTCAACGATGTTGATCAGTTGGAAGTATAGCGCGAAGCCTCGGGCCGCGCGAATCGCATCGTTGAGGTCAAGCTGTTCAATTTTGCGAACGACGGGAGAATCGTTGAGATTCGGTGCTTGTCCGCCTTCGGCTTGCATGGGGTTGAGTTCATGTAGGAGGTCAACCATTTGTTGACCGCACTCCTGACGCAGTACGGACTCCCACAAGTCCTCAACGACTTTGAGACGGTGACGCAGCCGAACGTCTGAAGTGGAGGAGACGTTGAATGGGCGATCGGTTCTCTCAAGGGTTGGACTCATTATGATACTCGAATTAGGCGGCTTGCCAATGTTGGGGCAGGTTTCCTGGTGTTTGCCCGCTGCTGTCAGGGTACGAGCCGGTCACACCGACGAAACTGTAATGACCGAAGGTCTTAGAGACTTGTGAACTGAGCAGAACGGGCAGACTCGGGAGGTTGTCGTCAGAAAACAGTAGAAAACAGTTTATTCTGTCAACAAATCCTCGTTTAGTGTTGTAGTCTGCGTGACAGACATTAACCCGATTCAGCGTTGCTGGGGTTGGACTCGTCGCTGGGGACTTCGTCGCTGGGGACGTTGAGAACGGGGAGGCGATCGCCCCGAAATAACTCCTCGCTGGCTTGTCCGAGGGCAATCGTGGACTCTAGGAGGGTCTGAGCGCCCCAGAGTCCGGCGAGAACCGGAGCCGTGGCCACTCCGACGAGGAGGTTGGCCAGGGTTGGCCCGGAGGTGCTGACCTCGGGGTGATGACCTGAGTTATTATAGGATTCCATGAGACTAGCCCTCTTGAAAATTAGGTCGGTCGATATGCCAGAATGTGATCGGTTGATGATCTTCACCTCTTTCGTACTGCAAATAGAGGCAAAACTCAATCTCTGGCCTAGGTTAATTTGTCACTCGAACCTCTCTTGGGTCTAGGATAGGTGAATCCGAGGAACTCGGCCGATGAGTCACCGGATATCTGCCGGAGGTTCCGACGTTCAAGCATCGCACAGCAGTCAAGTCAGGACGTGATTGGTGGTACTGAATACAGACAATGCCCCGCAAGCGGGTACGACCGTTGACTTAACCCCCTGGGCCTACCAGGCGCTGGATCTGCCGGGGGTCTCGATTGCGGTGTCGGTGTGCGATCGCGATTTGCACCTTTGGTGTTGGGGGGAGGATTGCCCGGATGCGCCTCGGGTGATGGCCCGGTTGTCTCAGGCGATTCATCAGGATACGCCCCTCCCGGCGAATGCGCCACCGATTGATCGGGTGTGTCTCTATGGGCGATCGCTATCGGCCCCCCCTAGTGATACGCCACCGTTTGAGCAGCCGGATTGGACGGTTCGTTTTTCGGTAGCCGCGCCGCCGCCGGTGACCACGGGGGAGGGGGAGACGAGGCTGGCTCAGACCCCGCCAGAGCGTGGCTCGGTGCGCCGCCAAGCCAGCAAGAAAACCTTGATTGAAACCGTTGAGCGGGCGTTGCAGGAGATCTCGACGGATGTTTGGATTTCGGTGAAACGGATTGAGCGTCAACGGGGTGGCCGTCGTCTCTGGATTGCGTGTGAGTCGGCGTATGCGCCGGATGCGGCTCTGTTGGCGCAACCGATCGCCCGCTGTTTACGAGATCTCAATTTACGGGGCTTTCGGGATGCGGTTCTCTTAGGACAGGTCAGTGGGGAGTCGCGGCCGGAATGGCTGTTACGGGTGGATCTCACGCCGAGCGATCGCACGATTGAGGCCTGGGCTCGCTGGGGAGATGTGGCGGCGATCGCCTTACGGCTGAATCGGGCCATCGCCCCGTTTGAGCTACAAGTGTCGGCGGTTCTCAAGGATTCTACGCTACATCTGGTCTGTAGTCCCCTTCACTATGGACAATTGAACCTGGAGACGTTCCCGAGCCGTGAGGCGGTGATGGAGAAACTCTCGGCGGTGCTTGGGTCTTTGGCGCCGCGAGGGATTCTCGGGGCGACGGTCTATGCGGTGGATATTCCCTATGAGGCCAGTTTCCCTCAGCCGAAAACGCCGGTTTGGGTGGCTTGGCAGGATTTACCGGCTCGCCAACGACCGGATTTGGTTCCCTCGGCTCTGGAACTGGCTCGGGGGGGAAGTCTCTCGGCGTTGACGTTTATTTTGGAGCGGTTACTCAACCCGTCGTTAACGGACAAGTTAGCCACGGGCGGGATTCGCATTCAAATTCGCCGCAAGGGGGCGCTCTTGCATATTATGAGCGAGGGACTCACCTGTCCGGTGCAGTCGGAGATTGCACCGCCAATTGTCAAGTTTTTGGGACAGTTGGAGTTAACTCATTTGGCGGGGGTACGGGTTTATGGCCGCCGCAGTGGCCAACGGAAGCCGCGCTGGAGTTATGGGGTCGATTTTGCGACTCCGGCGGATCAGCCGAGCCAGGACAGCCGCGATCGCCAGCCGGAGGTCCCGGATTTTCAATCCCTCGATGGGGTTCCCCTGGATCTGACGACGGCGACGGAACCGGAGGTCTCGGAGGAGATCCTCGACTCGCCAACGGCTCAAAAATCCTCGGGCCAGACCCTCTCAGACTGGCTGTGTCGCAGCAGTCTCTTCCGGCCACGGGAGTCTTTACCGGAGTCGGCGACGACGGAGCAGCCGCAACGACCTCAGGTGGCGCTACCGACGTTGCTGATTTGGGGGCTGTTGGGATGCGTTCTGACGATTCAGGCCGATTGGTTGGCGAGCGCGGCGCTACAGCGTCGTCAGCAGGCGCAAGCGCCGCCGCCAACGTTGGCGGTGGAACCTCTTGATGAGGAGACGGAGTTTGAGTATGATATCCAGCTTCCTGAGTTGTCTCAGGCGGAGGAGTTGGATGAGGATGTGTTTGATGGCGCTGGCTTTACAGCAACGCCAAGCCGACCTCAGGTGGTGGCGGCTGGGATGGATGAGATTCGTCTGCTACGAGAGCCGGAGGTGGAGTTTGCGACGTTCAATAGTGAGCAGATGGATCGCCAGTTGGCGCTCTATCGGGAGTATGTTGAGCAACATGGGGTTCCTGATGTGCTGGTGGTGGGAAGTTCTCGGGCCTTGCGCGGGATTCATCCGACGGTGTTACAAGAACAGTTGAAGCAGGAGGGCTATCCAGCTCTACGGGTGTTCAATTTGGGGATTAATGGGGCTACGGCTCAGGTGGTGAATCTGCTGTTACAGGAGATTATTCCGCCGGACCGCCTCCCGGAAACGATTGTCTGGGCTGATGGGGCGCGGGCGTTTAATAGTGGTCGTGAGGATATCACCTATGAGGCGATGGTGCGATCGCCGGGCTATCAACAGATTCAACGGGGCTTCCGGCCCATTGAGTCGTCTTTGGAGGCGGAACCGGTGCTGCGGGAGCGATCGCTGTTTGAACGAGTCAGCGATCGCTATCAGGCTCTCGATGAGCAGTTGCAAGATCTAGTGGCTCACTATTCGGCGGCTTATCCTCAACGGGATGCGCTCAAGGATTGGCTGGCCCAGACTCTGAGCGATCGCCCAACGCCGGAGGTAGCGCCAACACCGGAGACGGCTCAACTCCCGGCTGATGAACCACTACTCCATGACAATGGCTTTTTGGCGATTCCCAACCGCTTTGAGCCGCAGCAGTATTATCAGAATCATGCTCGGGTGTCGGGGGCCTATGATGGGGACTATGCGAATTTTCAGTTGCAAGGGGTACAGGCGATCGCCCTGCGATCGGTGTTGGAGTTTAGCCGTTTCCAAGATCTCAATTTGATTGTGGTCAATTTACCGTTAACGGATGAGTATTTAGATCCGGTACGGCTTGAGTATGAAGATGTTTTTGTGCAGTTTTTGGTGCAGAAATCTCAAGATTATGGTTTTGTTTTCCGCAACTTTGCTCAGTTGTGGAGTCAGGAGTATGACTACTTTTCTGATCCGAGTCACCTCAATCGCTATGGTGCGGTGGCGGTGTCACAACGACTGGCGAAAAGTCCCACGATTGATTGGACTCCTGAGTCGAACCCGTGATCGGGTTGTCACTCCGTCTAGTTCAGCGGTTCTAGTTCAGCGGTTTGAGTTCACTCTGTTTCTGTTTTAAAGGTTTCTGTTTTAAAGCATCGCCCTCATGTCTAAGTTCCTGATTTCCTTGTCCCGCTTCTGTCAGTTCGCTGGTTTCTCGTTACTCTCGGTGATGGCGATCGCGCCTATCGCCTTAGCTACGGCGAGTTCTGAGCGCTCTCAACGGACAAAAACGCCCCTGACCCTTCTCAAACAAGAGACTGAGAAAAAAACGGAGGAAACAGCGGATAATAGCAGTGAGGAGGAGAGTGAGGAGGAGAGTGAGGAAGCCTCGTTCGCGGATCTCGTCGCCGATACGACTCGGATTGAGGGACTGTTTCCCCTCTATCACAACTCCGAAAATGGCGATCTCTTGTTAGAACTTCGTCCTGAGGATCTCGATCGCCTCCATTTGTTAATTATGACCTTATCTCAGGGAACTGGTGTTGTTTTCCTGGAAGGATTACCGCTACAAGATATTCCGCTTTTATTTCAAAAACGCAATGATAGGATTTTAATAACAGTTCCCAATACCTATTTTAGAACTGAAACAAATGACCCCCAACACGTGAGTTTAGGGCGGTCATTTAGTGATTCGGTTTTGGCTTCATTAGAGATTAAAGCGACTCACCCTGAACGGGGAAGTTATTTAATTGATTTGGGGAATTTATTGTTAACTGAAGACTTGCAAAATCTAAACTCATTAATGACGAGATTTTCATTTACATTGCAAGACGATCGCTCCTATATTTCAGACATCAAAAACTTTCCCGAAAACACCGAAATCGAAGCTCAATTAGGCTTCTCAGGAGGAGACTCGTTTTTCCTCAGTTCTACACTTCCCGATGCTCGGGCCTTAACCTTGGGGGTTCGCTATAGCTTGTCGCGACTCCCGGAAACGTCTAACTACCGACCACGACGGGCCGATAACCGCATTGGCTATTTCATCACCGCCTACCAAAACTTATCGGATTTCAGCCAACGAGACCCCTTTGTACGCTATATTCAACGCTGGAACTTAGAAAAACAAGACCCCAATGCGGCATTATCTCCCCCCGTTGAACCGATTGTTTTTTGGATCGAAAATACCGTTCCTCACGCCTATCGCCAAACCATTCGCGAAGGGGTTTTGATGTGGAATCAAGCCTTTGAACAAGCCGGGTATCTCAATGCGATTGAAGTACGACAAATGCCCGCTGATGCCGATTGGGACCCGGCGGATGTTCGCTACAATACCATCCGTTGGTCTCAGTCGTTTAATTCAGGTTTTGCAGGAATTGGTCCGTCGCGGGTGAATCCCTTAACGGGAGAGATTCTCGATGCCGATATTTTGATTAATGCTAATATTGTGCGCCTTTTGATGCGAGAGACGGAGAGTTTACTGGGTTCTGCGTCTTCGGGGATGGAGAGGGAACGGCTGTTGGTGGATTTACCCGGCGGCTGTGTTGAGGACAGTTGTACGACGGCGGAGAATGAGGCGGAGAATGAGGGAACGCGACTGTTGCAGGAGTTGCGATCGCGATCGAACTTTCCCTTTAATTCCGGGCCGCGTTTAAGTTGCAATTGTGCGGCTTGTACCCAAGCCTTCCAGGAAGGGGCGTTAGCTCTATCCTTGTTGCGGGATGTGCCGCCAGGGGATGCGATGATGGAGGCCTATATTCAGGATTATCTACGCTTTTTGGTGGCTCATGAGGTGGGCCATACTCTGGGGTTACGCCATAATTTCCAGGGAAGCACTCTCCGTCGTACCGATGAACTCCAGGATGTGAGTTTAACCCGTCGTGAGGGACTAACGGGGTCGGTGATGGATTATTTACCGGCTAATATCGCGCCTCGGGGAGAGCCACAAGGAGAGTTTTTCCCGACGCGGCTTGGCCCCTATGATGAATGGGCCATTACCTATGGCTATGAGAGTTTTCAACATTTACCTCCTCAGGAGGAACAGCGGCGATTGCAGGCGATCGCCCGTCGCTCAACGGAACCCGAACTCAGGTATGGTACCGATGAGGATCTCTGGTCAGAAATCGACCCGGCCATCAATTGGTTTGATCTCGGGGCTGATATGCTGGTTCACGCCGAGTCTCAGATGCAACTGGGGCGGCAGATGTTGGAGCGCCTTGAGCAACGTTTTCCCCGTGAGGGAGAGCCGCCGGATACCCTTCGCAGTCAGTTTAATTTCATTCTTTTTTACTATTTCCGTCAGAGTCGGGTTTTGTTAAAACATATTGGCGGGCAATCGTTTAATCGTCATCAGTCCGCCGAGGTTTTGCCCTTTGAACCCCTCCCGTTGGAGGAGCAAGAGCGTAGTTTAGCGTTAATCAGTGAGTATATTTTTGCTGAGGATGCCTTTGATTTTTCCCCGACGTTATTAAATCGTTTGGTTCCTTCCCGTTGGTTCCATTGGGGGAGTTCTCCGAGTTTTAGCCGGGTGGATTATCCAATTCATGACCAGATTTTAGGGTTGCAGGGGATGGTGTTGCGATCGCTGCTCTCCCCGGAACGGTTGCGTCGTTTGCGAGATTTGGAGCTGAAAACACCCCCCGATGAGGCGTTGGAAGTGCCGGATTTACTCGATCGCGTCTATCGTGAGATTTGGTCAGAAGTATTGCAGGGGCGACGAATTGCCACTAATGTGTCCAGTTTGCGTCGTGGCTTACAACGGCAGCATTTACAGCTATCGTTGGATATGGCCATGGGACGCACTCGTGGTACAGAGGACGCGCGCACCTTGGCCAGCTATTATTTGCGGGAGTTGGAGGAGGCGTTGACGGCGGCCCTACGACGGCAGGATGATTTAGATACCTACACTCGCGCTCATCTTCAGGATAGTCGGATGCGGATTCGCGAGGCGATGGGCGATGATTAAAAAGAGATTTGACAAGTATTAGGAGGTTAAGATGGTTGTAACGCGAATGCTGATTGGGGGCGGAAGTCTTTTGCTGTGGGGGCTGGTGAGTTGGCCGGGAATACCGGTTCAGGCTCAGAGTCCCCGTCGCAGTTGCTCGACAGCGGAGGAGGGCCAGGGACAATGTCCTCGCCGCGATCGCCCCGCAACGTCTTTTTCTGAGGAGGAAAGCCGAGGGATTGAAGCGCGGGGATTCTCCGATAGCTTCCTCAATGATGCTCTCAGTGGCGTGGCTGATCCGCTGGCTGGGGGGGGAGCGGGTGCAGCGACGGTGGATGCGGATGAGATGCAGCAACTCAGTCCAGTCGATCGCGGCCTTACAGACCCGACCGACGTGTTTATCCCCCTACCCTCGTTGCCCTAGTTGGGGCTTGGAGTAGGGGGATTAGGAAAAAATGGGTCGCCTGGGATTCGAACCCAGAACTAGTCGGTTAAAAGCCGAATACTCTGCCGTTGAGTTAGCGACCCAAGGGAAGCGCCGTTTGTTTTGCGCCTTAACTACTATAGCACAGCCATCTAAAAGTGCAAGGGGTCTGAAGATTTTTTTTGCACCGGGGCTGATGGGTCTGGGTTAGTCGAGTTGAACGTCGAGGCGGACGAGCATTTCTAGGCTAGAGCGGGGGTGGACATGGATGAGGCGATCGCCGGTGTTGAGGGCGTTTCGCGGCGCACTCCAGGGTTCGAGACAGTAGTAGTCTTTGCCTTGGACGGCCCAAAAGACGAGGGTTGAGAAGGGAATACTATATTCGAGATTGAGGGTTAGACCCCGTTTGCGGTCATAGACGCTGGCGGTATGGCTATTGAGTTGGGTAAAGGCGACGTCGATTTCTTCTCGGTCAAAGTTGAACTGGTTGTCAAAGTCATGGAGGGTTCCGTCGAGTTGATCCCAATATTGTTTGGAGGGGAGGTTAAAGCGTAGTTGGGATTTGTCGGGGACGTTGAAGTAGGGATGGAGTCCGCAGGAGAAGGGCAGAATTTGCTCGTCGCTGGGGTTGGTGTAGCGTTGGATGATTTCGAGGCTGTTTCCTTGGAGGCGATAGGTAAAGGCCAGATGGAAGTCAAAGGGATAGACGGCGCGGGTTTGGGGGCTGCTGGCGAGTTCCAGGGTGAGGCTGGCGTGGCGATCGGTGTTGGACTCGCCGACGGTCCAGGGGAGGTCTCGTGCGAAGCCATGTTGTTTGAGGTTGTAGCTTTTCCCGTCGTAGGTGTAGGTGTTGTCGGGGAGGTTACCGCAGATGGGGAAGAGGATGGGAATCCCGCCGCGTACACTCTGTTCGGGGTTGGCGAAGCGTTCGGCGTCAAAATAGAGGATCTCGCGATCGCCAACTCGCCAGTGGGTCACGAGTCCGCCGCGTTCGGGGACGATTTCGAGTTGGGACTGGGCCGACTCGTCGGACAGGATATAGGTGGGATAGAGTTTCGTAGTGCTGGCGATCGCGTACATGGGTAGTTATTTAATCCTGGCTCTATCCTACGACAGTCGCGGCAATTCGGGAACAGAAACCTGGAGGGCGACCTGGGGTTACGGGGTTGGCTTACCCATGGTTTGGATGGACAAGCTTCCTTAATCAGATTTTTTCGTTATAATGCCCGAGACGGATGGCCAAACTCTGTAGATACGTTGCAATATGACGAAAGCACAGGACATCAGCGGCATTATCGCGCAACGGCAGCCTCTAGCGCATAAGTTAGGAGAGATTGAAACGCGCCTCAATACTTTATGTCAATCCCTTGGCCGTCTGGAACAGGAGCGTCAGCGATAACTGCAACAGTGGTCTGGAGACTCCGAGACGACCTCCAAGTTACAAAACTTAACGTTAACAGAATTTGAGCGGCGGGTCAGAGAGGAGTTAACGACCCTGCATCGACTTAAAGCCAGATTTTCCCGGAATACGCTCAATATCGGCGTGATTGGCTCCATGGGACAGGGCAAGAGTACCCTATTGCAAAGTTTAACGGGACTGACGAACCAGGTCATCCCCGCTTTTCCCGGTAAAGCCTGCACCGCCGCGCGTAGTAAAATTTGCCACCAAGACGGACGTTCCACAGAAGCCAGAATTGAGTTTCATAGTTATGACTCGTTTTTGAATGAGGTCATTCTTCCCTATTACGACAAGCTGGGGTTAGAGCCAAAGCCGAGTTCATTTGAGGTGTTTGCGTCTAGTGCTCTCCCTGATTTACCGTCGGAGGATAATCACACCCACACGAACATTTATAATCGCTTGAAGAATGATTACCATCGCCATACTGACCAATATCGCGAGTATTTAGGGCGTGATCCGTTGCGGGTACAGGATGAGTCGCAAATTTCGAGTTATGTGGCTCAAACTTATGAAGACAATCAGCTTGTCAATTATCAATGTTTGGCGGTGAAGTCTGTGGAAATTTACTGCTCGTTTCCGGTTGATGAAATTGGGGCGATCGCCCTCATTGATGTTCCCGGTTTAGGGGACTTTCGGTTAGGGGATGAAAGTCTGGTCATTGAGGCATTAGGTCAAGAAGTGGATTTTATCCTCTTTATGTACAAACCTTCTAAAGATCGGGCTAACTTCGAGCAACGAGACACACAACTATATAATCTAGCCAGCCAAGCCCTGAATAACCTATCCCGCCGTTCTATTTTTGTCTTGAATGCAGATAGCAATGGTGAGAATCAAGAGGGGTGTCGTTCCCTGAAGCAAGATTTAGACAGCAACGCGGTTAGGATGCCGGTGTTAGAGTCTGTCATTGCCGATTGTTCCTCGCCAGAGGAAGCTAATACTCACGTTCTTGAGACGGTTCTCAACCAGCTACGAACCAACATTACGGAACTCGATCAAACTTACGCCCAGGAGAAGATTACAAGTTTAGACAGCAGTCTCCAAGCTCTGAAAAGTGATTTAGAGGCGGCTCAATCGATTCTGCCCAAAATTAGTCACAATACTATCATCAAACAATATTTTAGAAAGTTTGATGAATTTTGGAATGTGATTACTAATGAACTTGAAAAACTGATGGGTGAGTTGATCGAAAACCGTGATACCCCTGACGAGAATTTGAGAAATCAAATCGAGCAAGTGCTCACTAAGTGTCGTGACGATGTGAAATTTCCGAGTCTGGACGAGATTGAGGAACTCCGACGCAACAAAGGAGCCTATCGAGATACTTATACCGCATACCTCCAGGATTTAAGAACCAGTCTCTCCTTAAAGTTTTTGGAAATGGATGAGGGTTTAAAAAAGACGATTGAAGGAGCTAAGGAGAAAGTCGCTAACGTTTTGATTGATAAATGTGAACTCGGCGGTTTAACCGATGCGCGTGGCTGTGAGTTTATTGCGGAAGTGGCGCAGGATATGCCAAAAGAGTATTCTGAACTCAAAACTAGCTTCCAAATTCTCTCGGAATTTACACTATCTTATCGAGGTTTGATTCAGCATCGGATTCGCCGCCAACTCGATGAACTCAACCCTGACAACGCCTATGAATTAACAAAAGGGGATGAAGCTAAAAAAATTGCAGAAAACTTGGAGTCTTCATATAGAGAAGCCGTGTATAACTGTGAAGAGTCCTTGAAAGATTTTTTTGTCGAGCCAAGTCAAGCCTCTTTTGCAATTGTGGAAGAGTTTTGTGATAGGATTTTACGAGCTAAAAATGCTGAAGATCAATGGAGAGAGTTTTTACTAGATAACAAGGAGAAAATCTGGACTTCTGAGTTTGGCAAGCTTCAAGAGCAAGTTGATTCTGTACAGATTTGGGTGAACAACCTTAAAACTATCAACACTGAAATAGAAAATTTAACAAAAGCTTACAAAGCATAAAAAAATTGAAAATCCGTTTTTTACATCAGGAGACTGGTATGTCATTTTTTTTAGAAAAACTATTCAACAATCAACCCTTAAAAGTTACTATGTTAGGACATTCTGGGGTTGGAAAAACTAGTATGTTGGCAGCAATGTATGACCAATTTGACACAATTAGTCAAGACTTACAACTTCAGGCTGACCAAGAAACAGAATCCATTTTAGACAAGCGTCTTCAAGACCTTAAAAGTATGGTTGGAGATAGCATTAAATCTGAAGAAGGGCTCGCAGGAACTGCTGTTGATGACCCGATTTTTCATCGCTTTCAGTTAGGTGAAATTGGGGCAAAGCCAGTGCTCAAAATCCAGTTTCAAGACTACCCAGGTGGATGGATTGATACAAAAAATAAAGATAAAGACAAAATTGACAAGCTAGAAAAAGTTAAAACCTTAATTCGGGAATCAGCGGCTATTGTTGTCCCTATCGACGCTGCACGTTTAATGGAGAAGGATGGAAAATATCATAATGAATATAATAAGCCTGATAGAATTAATGACCTACTTAAGACGGTTTATGAAAACTTAGACTTTCCGCGTCTGGTTATTTTAGCTCCAGTTAAATGTGAGAAGTATATGCAGGATGACCCTAGTAAACTCTTCAAGAGAGTTGAAGAGGGTTATACTGAAGTATTAAATCGGTTAAATAGTGAAAAGTTGTTGCCTAAGGTTGCTGTGGTTATCACGCCCGTTCAAACCGTTGGCAACATCATTTTTTCCAGGATTGAAGAAAATGAAGATGATCAACCAACGTTTTGCTATAGAAGGTGTAGTCCTGATGAATCCTATCAACCTAAAGATACAGAAATACCATTAAAAGTGTTGTTGTCCTTTTTGGTGAAATTACATTTAGATAAGAAGCAAAATTTTTGGCCAAATCGCATTCTTAGCATTTTTAGTAAGAATGCTTCCCTGCGGAATGCAGTTAGCCGTTTTTCCTATGGAATTGGGGATAAAATGGAGATTGTGCAGGGTAACCATCTATTAAGATAACTGACTCAGGAGATGCAATGATTAAAATTTATGTTAAAAGCCGTGGGGTTTCCAAGGATTACTGTTGGCTAGATGGACAGCAAAAGATTGATAAACCCCCAGAACTCCCCAAGTTTAAAGTAGATGTCGATGATTTTGCTCTGATCCTGCAACGTCAGGGAGATAAACTGGCTTTGTTGGTGAATAGTTTAACATCTTCTAAACGAGTTGATTCCCAAAATCGTAAGATTCGAAATTTTGTTTTGTGGGTTGCAGATCAGGCTGATGAATCTTATATAAGAAGTTTAGTAATTCAGGCTTTGGGGGAAGATGAGCAACCATTGGGGGATCAGTTGGCGGCTCAACTCGATGAAATTATTTCTTCGAAAACGACAGAACCTGGCTTTCAGGTGGATTTTTCTAAAATGGAAAATCTGGCGAAACAAATTTCTAGACTAGAAGGTTCTGAGTCATCATCATCGGAAGCCAAAATTGCTAATCTATCTACATTCAAGGCAGATTTACGAAATGAATTGATGCGGTTCTCTTTTCCAAAAGGAGATGGCTTATTGTTGGTGATTGTTGCTCCCAATGTGTCTGAGACGAACCTAAAAAATCAAAATGTCTGGAGAGGCTTGTCGAACCAGATTGATTCTAATGAAGGATGGATACCTTTAAAAAAAAATCAATCTTTTTTTGGGAGATTTTCAGCAGCAGAATCAGGAGAATTTCGAGGAGGTGAAAGGACTGGCAGAAAATTTGTAATGTTATTGGGTTGGCTTGTCGCTTTGATATTATTGGTAGTTCTAATAATATCAAACAGACAGCATCAAAAAGAGTTGGATGAACTCAAAGAGTATCGAAGTCTAACCATAGATAAACAACAGCTTCGGAAAGAAAATAAAAAGCTGGCAGATAGAAATAACAAGTTACAGAAGGAGAACGAAAAACTTACAACTTCTGTTAATGAGTTGCAGGATCTGATTGAAGAGAGCGAGGACTTTCTGGATCTTTTTTCCAGTCTTTTTTCCAGTAAAGCGGCTCCTATTATTGAAAGGTTTGAAAGGTATAAACAGCTTGGGTCTAAATAAGGGTATTCTCAGAATACAGCGTCGTTGTTTAGCGTTGGATATCAAATTGTAGGCGAACCCACCCCTACCCCTCCCAGGAGGGGATTTTTGGACTCTACCGCGAGGGTTTGTAAGTTGCTATCAATTTTTCTTCAAACATTCTCTTCATCAACAATGGGACTCACTAAATCTCCTACTGTCTCCCCTTTTCCAGCAATTGAAGCCGGAGGAAAGCGTCGCTTCGGACGAGTTTCCGGTTGAGTGGCCTCAATATCTTCAACGATAGTGACGATGACTCGGGAATGGGTCACGTCAGGCTGGTCATTGAGCCACTTCAGTTGACCATTTTCGTAGATGGCTTCGTAGCTGTGTAACATAATTTTACCAAATGACGAATTGGATTGAGTTCAACGACCGGGTTGGGTTTCACGCTGCTCTACCCAACCTACTCTTAATAATCATAGCCTGACTGTTTTTAGATTGACAGGATTACTCAGGAATCGCTTTAATTGAGGTGTCTTTAAAGGGAACAAAACAGCCTTGAGATTTGCCCGTTAAAGTAGAAAACGGCACAAATAACCAAGGTGAACCCTGATCATCATAGAAAAAGGTCTCTCCATCATGGGGTTGACTGCGGAATCGTTGTCCCCAGGTGAGACGACGTTCGATCGCCCACTCCTCAAACATCAACGAATCCCGCACTTCCTCCAGAGATAACTCCGAGTTCCAGCGACAAGGAACCCCCACAGGATGAGTATCAATCACTCGCCACTCGGTGGACAGGGGACTATTACTGGCTGACGGTGTCATTAACGGAAGTCGGTCATTGGAAATCCCTAATAGTAGCCAGAGAAAAAAGCCAGAATAGAGGACGTGTGTGATACCGCCAATCATCCAGGATACGAGAACGGTCAAAGAATTAACTATCATCAAACTATCAATTTTTCAGACGGGCGTTTAGCCCCTCTCGTGCTTGTTCTCGGTCATCGAAATGGACTTTTTCTGTCCCTAAAATCTGATAATCTTCATGGCCTTTTCCAGCAATTAACACCCCATCCCCCGGTTTTGCCTCTAAAATGGCTCGGCGGATGGCTTCGGCGCGATCGGGAATCACCCAGGGCTTAATTGTTCCCGGAATCCCCTCTAGGATATCGTTAATAATGCGATCGGGGTTCTCGGTTCGGGGATTATCTGAGGTAACGATCGCCACATCGGCCAATCGGGCCGCAATCCCTCCCATCAAGGGCCGTTTCGTGCGATCGCGATCGCCCCCACAGCCAAACACACATAACATCCGCCCCGGAATAAACGGCCGGGCCGCCTGCAACAAATTCTCCAAACTATCCGGTGTATGGGCGTAATCCACAATTACACTCACCTCCTGCTGGGGCGACACTTGTACCCGTTCCATTCGCCCCGGAACTCCCGTAAAGCGAGGTAACGCCGCCACCACATCCTCTAACGTCACACCCAGATGCAGAACAACACCCACCGCCGCCAACATATTCTCTAAATTATACTGGCCCACCAACGGTAGAGAAAACGCCGCCGACCCCTGAGGCGACTGAATGGTTCCCGATACTCCTGTTGGCGTATAGGTGAGATTCTCCGTATACAAATCCGCCGAGGTATCCTCACAAGCATAGGTCCAAAGGCGATCGCCCGGAATCTGATCAGCCAACAATTGCCCATAGGCATCCCCCACATTTACCACAGCCCGTCCTTTCAAATACTGGGGCGAAAACAACAACGCCTTAGCCGCAAAATACTCATCCATATTCTCGTGATAATCGAGATGGTCTTGCGTCAAATTGGTAAACGCCGCCACCTCAAACTCACAACCCAACACCCGCGACTGGGCCAAAGCATGAGAACTGACTTCCATCACCCCCACCTCAGCCCCGGCATTTCGGGCTTGAGCGAGTTTTTCCTGTAAATGGACGGAAAACGGGGTCGTATGAGTTGCCACCTGTTCAAAGCCCTGCCAGCGGGCGTAAAGCGTACCAAATAAGGCTGGGGATTTGCCCGATTCTTGCAGTAGAAACTCAATTAAATGGGTGGTGGTGGTTTTGCCATTGGTTCCTGTCACTCCCACCAGGGGCAAGGTTTGTCCGGGATAGCCGTAAAAGCAGCTAGAGAGATACCCGCAAGCCGTCGTGACATCAGCAACCGCAATCACACATTCCCCGGACTGGGCCGGATATTTCCGCAACGCCGCCTCCGAGACAATGGCCGCCACAGCCCCCGCTGCAATGGCCCCAGGCCAAAATTCACCGCCATCGACTCGGGTTCCCGGCATTCCAATAAACAATTCTCCTTTCTGACAAGCATGGGAGTTGGTATTGAGTCCCTTAATTTCTATCTCTAAGGAGGGATGTTCGGGGAGGCTGTTTAGATTGGGAATTGCAGCAAGCAGTTCACGGAGTTTCATAATTTAGGCAAGAGGCAAGAGGCAAGAGGCAAAAGAAGGGAACGGGGAACGGGGAACAGGGAACAGGGAACCGAAATCAGGTAGGATGCGTTCCGGCTTCATCGAATTTTGGGACTGAACCGACAATCTAGAACTTGCCGGAACGCACCACTTCGATAGGGAAGACAACCCATCGCTTGGCGATTGTTTTAGCCGGAGGCAGAATCATACTTCTGTAACATCTGCTGCAATTGTGCCACATTCGATCGCGGCGAGGGACGGGGGATGGGGTGTTCTCCCCCAGACGCATCTACCGCGAACAAGACGGGAACCTCGTATTGATAGCGTTGGAACCATTCTTCATTTTCGGTGATATCCCGTATTTCTAGGGAGACAAACTCAATTTGTTCGAGTTTTTCTTGTAAGCCTTCGCAGAGATGACAGTCGGGTTTGCTGAAGAGAATCAGTTGCATGGTCGGTGGCGGCTGGGTGGGCTGGAGTTTACGATAGAGGCTAGATGGTTTCGAGGAGGGCGATTGGCCCCGCGATGAATAGCTTAACTCTAAATACGGACGCACTCCATCTCGACGATGAGCGGTTTTTCCAACTCTGTCAGGATAACCGGGAGTTGCAGTTTGAACGCAATGCTAACGGAACTTTGATTATTATGCCTCCGACGGGTGGGGAAACGGGACGTCGTAATTTTGAACTCTGTTTAGAATTGGGATTGTGGAATCGTCAGACGCAATTGGGAATCGCTTTTGACTCCTCGACGGGGTTCAAACTCCCCAATGGGGCTAACCGTTCGCCGGATGCGGCTTGGATTCCTCGGCAACGTTGGCAGGGGTTGACGGCGGAGGAAAAACAGGGATTTTTGCCCCTTTGTCCCGATTTTGTGGTGGAATTGCGATCGCGAACTGACTCGTTGCCCAAATTAGAGGAGAAAATGCAAGAATATGTGGAGAATGGAACTCGTTTAGGCTGGTTCATTGACCCAAGTTCTCGAACGGTTCGCATTTATCGCCCTCAGCTACCCGTGGAGATAGTCAATTCTCCCTCACAACTGTCTGGGGAGGATGTTTTGCCGGGGTTTGTCTTGGATTGCGATCGCCTCTGCTAAGCTTTATTTGCGATTCGGGATAGGATCAGGTTCAACCCGAGAGTCCGACTCGGGCAACGGATGAGACTGGTTCACAAATCGCTGCCAACGGGACTGACGGCCTTCGGGGACAATAAAATCGAGGTCTGAGTCTAAGCGATAACGACGGGAGACTCGTCGGGCATCGCGACAGGATATCGCAAACTCTCCCAAGTCCAGGTTTCCCCCATCGGCGGCGTACGTCCAGGTTAGCTGTTCGCGAGACTCCTCTTGCTCACACCAACGCTGGGTGCGATCGTACATAATGGCAACATGGACATCGTACAATCGTAGGGTTTCCCCCTCGGCCACCGGTTCCATCACGTCCGTCTCGAACACGACAAAGTCCGCCACATTGTTAGGTTGCAAGGCATCAGGGGCGGCTTGCAAACTCAGCAGCAACAGTCCTAGGACGCTGAATCCCATCACAATCTCCTCAATATGGCAAAATTAGGCACAAGACGGGCAACTCTAGCCTATGTGATACCACTCTAAACTTTTCCTACTTTTTTGTCAAGCTAATTCTGGGATTTCTTCTAATAAATTTTACCATGACATCTTTTGGGTTTACTTCTCCCTTTCAAGCCACTGGCGACCAACCTCAAGCCATTACTCAACTCAGCCAGGGGTTACAACAAAATCGCCGTTTCCAAACCTTACTAGGGGCAACGGGAACGGGAAAAACCTATACCATGGCGAGAGTGATTGAAAATCTAGGCAAACCCACCCTCGTTCTGGCCCACAATAAAACTCTTGCAGCGCAACTTTGTAATGAGTTGCGGGGATTTTTCCCCAACAATGCCGTTGAGTATTTTGTCAGTTATTACGACTACTATCAGCCAGAAGCCTATCTCCCCGTCAGCGACACGTATATTGAGAAAACGGCTTCGATTAACGATGAAATTGATATGTTGCGCCATTCCGCGACACGCTCTTTATTTGAACAGCGGGATGTGATTGTGGTGGCGTCCATTAGTTGTATCTATGGACTCGGGATTCCCAGTGAATATCTCAACGCCTCGATTCTGTTTCAAGTTGGGCAAGAGATTGACCAGCGGCAATTGTTGCGGGATTTAGTTACCATTCAATATCAACGCAATGATTTAGAAATGGGACGGGGTAAGTTTCGGGTTAAAGGGGATGTCGTCGAAATTGGCCCGGCTTATGAAGATCGGATTATTCGCATTGAGTTTTTTGGCGATGAAATTGATGCCATTCGCTATGTTGACCCGGTGACAGGACAGGTTCTATATAGTGTCAATACGTTGCGAATTTACCCAGCGCGACATTTTGTGACTCCAGGCGATCGCCTCGATATCGCCTGTGATGACATTCAAGCGGAACTCGACTATCAATTGAGTCAATTAGAGAAAGCCGGAAAACTCCTCGAAGCGCAACGATTGGAACAACGAACACGCTATGACTTAGAGATGTTGCGAGAGGTTGGTTATACCAATGGCGTGGAAAATTACTCGCGACATTTAGCGGGACGACAGGCGGGGGAACCGCCGGAATGTTTGGTGGATTATTTCCCTGAAGATTGGTTGTTAGTCGTCGATGAGTCTCACGTGACGGTTCCGCAAATTCGGGGAATGTACAACGGCGACCAAGCCCGAAAACGGATTTTGATTGACCACGGCTTTCGTCTTCCTAGTGCGGCGGATAATCGTCCCTTGAAAGCCGATGAGTTTTGGCGAAAAGTTCGGCAATGTGTCTTTGTTTCGGCGACTCCCGGAGAGTGGGAAATTGAACAGTCGGACGGACAAGTGGTTGAGCAAATTATTCGTCCTACGGGAGTGGTTGACCCAGAAATTTTTGTCCGACCCACGGAGGGACAGGTGGATGATTTGTTAGGAGAAATCCGCGATCGCATCTCCCGCAAGGAACGCACTCTGGTGACAACGCTCACCAAACGCATGGCAGAAGATTTAACGGAATACTTCCAAGAGCGGGGAGTTTTGGTGCGTTATCTCCACTCCGATATTAACTCCATTGAACGGATTGAGATTTTACAATCCTTGCGTCAGGGAGAGTTTGATGTCTTGATTGGGGTAAATCTGTTGCGGGAAGGGTTAGATTTACCGGAAGTGTCCCTGGTGGCGATTTTAGATGCCGACAAAGAGGGGTTTTTGCGGGCCGAGCGATCGCTGATTCAGACCATCGGCCGCGCGGCGCGTCATGTGCGGGGACAAGCGATTCTCTATGCGGATAATCTCACCAAAAGTATGGAGAAAGCCATTTCCGAAACCCAGCGGCGGCGGGAGATTCAGTTAGCCTATAATGAGAAACATGGGATTACGCCCACCTCGATTGTTAAAAGCATTGATAACTCCATTCTCTCATTTTTAGAAATTTCCCGACGGCTAAATCGGCAACAATTGGATACGGCGTATGAACAAGTCGATGAGATTCCGTTATCCCAGATTCCAGAATTGATCCAACAGCTTGAAGCCGAGATGCAAGAGGCGGCCAAGAATTTAGAGTTTGAGACAGCGGCCAGTTTGCGCGATCGTATTAAACACTTGCGAGATAAACTTGTTGGACGCAATTAAGTGAATAGCAAAAGTTAATAAATCCTGTTCTATCGTTGAGGGTTGAGGGTTGGATTGAGAATTAACTCAGTCGTTGGGTTCTACACTCAGTTCGAGAAGAACTCGAATCAGTCGTTTCTCAATCTCATCAAGATAGAATGACAACAAACTCAATCATTGACCTCAACTGCATCGATCCAATCTTCTCCTTCCGCATCCCAAAACTCACCGGTGGTTAAGGTTTGTTTAGCCCAGTCCACATCAGGATGCTCGTCTAATCGTTTAGAACGAGTAAAGCCTGAGTTTCGATGACTTAAAACATGAACTTGGGATGGAGTTAGCTCATCGACAATATACGGGGAGTGCGTTGACACTATAATTTGCAGATTTTTATTCGCCTGAATAATCTCTTTGAAAACCGTCATCAACTCCCGTTGCGCTTTAGGATGCAGTCCTTGTTCCACATCATCGAGTAACACTAAGTTGGGTAGAGTCGGATTCATTAAAACCGTCAAAAGACCTAGAGTGAGAATCGTTCCTTCACTAATAGCATGGGCTGGAATACGCTCACCCGTATTCATATCTAAGACAACTTCTTGTCCTGTCATTTCCTGGCTTTCTTCATAAGAAATAGACTTTCCATCGACTTCAATTAAACGTTGGCGGTTCGTGAGAACTTTGGCCCGTCTGACTCCGACTTTCTGAACGCCGGGGACAACCCGCTGCAACATCTCCTGCAAGGCTTGAAAATTATCTAGGGCTTCGCTACGTAGATAGTCTAGGGTGGGTGCTAATCCAGAACCATCAAATTCAACTCGTGGCGTAATGGCTTCACTATAAGCTGGTTTGGCAAGATTGGTTGCCACCAATTTGAGATGAACGGCAAACCTTAAAGCCTGAGGAATTGGAAATGGGGTGGCACTTAAGGAACTGTCCCAACCTTGCGCGTGTCCCGTATCGTCAGCAAGAGTCCAGGATACTCTTGGAAGCCATTTGTTCTCTTGCTGTTTCTCAAAGTGATAGGAGGCTTGCCAGGGTTGTCGGTTTTTCTGATATCCCCAGAAGCCACTGGCGCTGACAGACAGATGAGTTTGTCCCATCGTTGTCAGAAATTCTGGCGCTCGTTGATGTCCAAATATGTTTTTAAAGGGTGAATCTGCAAGCCGGCTTAGATAATGTAGGGCTTGCAACACTGATGTTTTCCCAGAACTATTTTGTCCTACCAGTGCATGAAGGCGTGAACTGTCTAGGTTGAGCGCTGTCGATGGATGACTTTTAAAATTATAAAGTTCTATCTTTTCAAGCATAAACGTTGTACGGCCTCTCAGGATGATGATGCCGATTAGCTAACTCTCTAGAATTTGCCTGGCAATGAGTCAGTCCCTATGGTCTGAAGTATACCACTATGGAAACTCTGATAAACCTGTTTGCATATGCTCGATCGCCGTCCCGAGTTGGCGTAGGCGATCGCTCACTTCTAGGTTCAATTCCCGAGGTTGCAACGCTGCTGGAAGTTCTGAGAGTAACGCCGGATTGCCTCGATACCATTCATTCATCGCCACACCATCCCAGGCCCCCTTAAGTTCTCGGAATTTGTCTAGTAATCCCTGGAGTTCTTGCAGAGCATAGGATTCTAAACTAGCAGCATTAAAAACGGCAATTTGCAAGTATTCTTCAAAAATCTTAATGTCCGTCTCAACCTCAAAAATCACCTCATCTTCAGGATTTTTAAACTCGTCAAAGGCTTCAATGAGATTGGTAATTTCTCGGACTCCTAAGACTTCCTGGCGCAAGGCACTATCAAGGAGGAGTTGAAAGCCATAATTGGCATAGCGTTTTAAGACCCGAAGTGCCGGTTCATCGCCGCTATAATAGTTATCTAAAATTTCAATATCGACCCCGAGATTTTTAATGATGCTGCGGCGGGTGTCACTCTTGACGGGACCGCGAATTAAGGCATCGGCAACGGGACGAGCGAACCGTAAATATAAGACTCGCAGGCTATGTTGTAGTTTGTCCAGGTAAGAGTCCGCGTTTTGAATTAGGCGGGATTCCACTTGGGAACTTCCCCAAAGCTGTTGGGTCATGTAGGCAATTAAGATGGAACATTGCTCTTGTAATTCGATCGCCAATTGGTCGGCGATCGCCTCTAAATGGTATTTGACATCGTTATACAAATCCTCTCGCCAGGCAATGTTCGCCTTAGTCCGGTCAAAGACAGGGTTAGAGTTGGCGGCAAAAATACGCTCTCGTTTCTCCAGGGTAGTTTGCCGCAGTTGCTGCATTTCGCTTTCTAGGACTTGTAAGTAGCGTTGTCTGAGTTTTTTCAAGCTTTCTGAGGCATTAAACCGCAGTTTTGACCCCTCAGAAATGGTACTGGCGCGGTAAAAGTCTTGTAAATCGGCTTTGATTTGCTCCCATTTCTGAGACCACCATTGGGTGAACTCAATTCGTTGTGCTTCTTCTTCCCGCTGTTTGGCTTCTTCGGGATTTTCGGGATAGCGTTGATGGACGAGATGATAAATGTCTTTGGCGGTGTTGAAGGTGGTTTCGAGGGAGGCTTCGCAGCGTTTTTGTAGGACAGAGACTCGTTCAGTGTTGATGTAGGTCTCAATTCGGCCTTTGATGTCGGGAATCCCTGTGGCTTGCTGGCTTAACTCGTCTAGGTTTTGGCAGTGGGTGAGGCTTTCGAGGCGCGATCGCACCCCCTCGGGACGACCAATTTCTGATTGAGTTTGGGGATTGGCCAGGCCATTCAAGACCAGATAGGCCCCCGCTGAACCCGCTACAATGCGATGTTTGGGTAAGTTGGCCCGTTTTCGCCAGTCGTCGGCGGCTTCTTGGATATGGGTTTGCAAGGCTTCGGCACTCCCGAGGCTGTCGATATGACTGAGAAAGACAAACAGCTTCTCGGCGATGTTGACGTTTTTATCTCCTTGTTCCGTGAATTGGATGATTTGCAGTTCTGCTTCTCGGATGCTGCGAAAGCGTTGGATGACAATCACCGCATCGCAGTCGGAGAGAATCGCCTGTGCTTCATCCACGTGTTTGGCTAAGCCGGAGTCGGAACCGGGAACGTCATAAAAGACAATGCCATCAGCTTGGGCCAGTTGATTAGTGTAAAGTCGCGCCTCTAAGACAGCATAAGCATAGCGATCGTTGGCGACATATTGACTGAGCGGTTCGCGGATATCTTCGAGACGGGTGAAGGGAAAGGTTAAGTCGCCGCCATGTCGGACGTTGGCTAAGGTTTGCCGATTCGCGTCAATGGTTTTGAGATCTTCTTTGGCCTCGCTTTGTTCCAACTCTTGCAAAAAGGCCTCAAACTGTTCCTCACTCCGAACTTTGATTTCTAGCCGTTGTTCGGCTTCACTGGCCACCGAGTAAATTTGTGTGGTGGTGAAGGTGCAACGTCCCCCTTTGGCTGGGAGTAGGTCACATTCTAACCAGGCATTGATGAAGGTACTTTTTCCCGCTTTCTCTAAGCCGACAACGGCGATACGAAATTCTCCTTTTTTGAGGCGATCGCGTTGTCGTCGTGTGGGTTCAACTTCTTGCTGCAATCGTTCCCTCAAGTCTCTGGGAACCTCCGCCTGGGGTAAGTTGGCCAAGTTGAGCGCGTGGTGAGAGAGGGTGAGCGCGTCATCGAGACGGCTGGTGTAGTAAGAGGAGGCGGTTTTCCAATCCATAGGAGATGAGGGGGGTTAGATGCGGTTAAAATGCTGTCGGCCCGATAGGTTGGCGAGAAGCAGGCGCTCTTGAAGTTCGCCAGTTTCTGTCTGGGGTAAGCGTTTTTTGAGACCATAACAACTGGAATTGTCGATCATGTCCTCCCCATTTTCAATTTGAATGCGAATGTAAACATCCCGTTCACTGTGAAGAATTGGCTCCGAGGTGGGTTGCAAATCCTGTTCAAGAGAGTCTAAATCTCTCGATGGAAGACAACAGAAATAGGCGCAATTGTCAATCAGGTGACAGATTTCCTCTCGGGTTAACGTTTGCGGAGGAGTCAGATTGCTCACTAGCCATGCTGGAACGATTAAACACAATTCGGCCGTGATGCGTTGCTGGACGTAAATCGGTTGATGGTCAGTAATCGGTTGATGGTCAGTGTTTGCAATCGTTTCTCTTGAGTTCTCTGGATCAGTATCTTCAATGTCAAACGGTGGATTTTGGTAAAGGTTTTGCTTCGAACTATCATCCTCTTCTTGGCTAAAGTCTGGATTGACTTGTTTTTTAACTGCTTCCCATGCTGCTTGTCCGTTTCTTTTCAAGAATTGTAGGGGATTTGCATCGCCGTCAGTTTTATCGCTATCTTTTGACGTTTTAATTGGACGTGACTTGTCTTTTTTAGGACACATTCGCTGATTCTCCTATTTCTTTCAATTTCAATATCAATCATCTTTCGCACCAATTATCTCACTTAAGCGAAAGCAAGATAATTGATGACTAAGTGTCGCAACTTGTTTTTGAAGGAGCTGCAAATTGGTTTCGTCTTGCTGCTGGTTTTCCTGAACGTTTTTGTGAGCCTCATCCAACCTAGATTTATATCGCTCTAGGATGTCGTGATTGACCTCCGCCACATTGGCGTTCAGAGAATTGACTTGTTCTAGAAGCCAGCTACCTGTTCGCTCAACAATTTCCATTTGCGCGAGTCCAACCTGCTTAGTCCAATCGTTTAACATCACTTCAGCACTCGGGATTTCAGCATTATCGACGCTACGATTTCGATATTGGGTTTTATAATCGACTTTTTTCCACAGCCATAATGTCCACCAAATTCGTCCCTCTTTCTTAACTTTGTAGGCTTCTTGTTCTTCTGTGGTGGTAATGGGAAACCCTGATTTGAGGTGAACGGGGGGACTTTCTCGACTGACGTCAATTTGAGCGAGGCTGTGCTTGGGAAAGTTTATACCATAATCCGGTGCAAGATTATGACACCCTGTCTCCATTTCATTTAAATAGTGTGTAAATAAACAGGATAAGGCGCTGTACATCCGCCCTGACTCTACGGTGTAGGTTGCCTGAATAACATCCTCTAAGACATGACTTAGGGAAACACTGAGCTGATTGAGGGACTTATTGATGTCTCGTAGGTTTTGTTTGTCTGCATCTGATGTTACTTTTTTGCTTCCCCCTTTTCGAGCTAAAGACCCCGAATAGCCAACCGTATTGAGCGTTTCTAAATCCTTCTCAAGTGCTTTCTTATGCTCATAGTTGACCAACGTAAATACAGGTTCTTCTAGGTTGATCGACTGGTCTTCTAGAGAACTCGCGACGGACTCCAGAACGGTGTTAACATTACGCCTGAGTTCACGGTTCCATCCACGAAGAGGAATGAGGGGCTCAACTAAACCGCTATACCTTGGGATAGACCCAAGTTTCTCGGGAAGATTCTCTAGGAGATCAATAACATCACTCTCACCCCCAGGGGTCTGGTTGTCCCCCAACCTTTCCTTTAACTTTTCCTCTAATTCCTCAAAAGGGCGTCGGATTTCTTTCGCCCCCTCCCCAAGAAACTGCTCAAGAGCATGACGAATATGTTTAAGCTGTTCGACCTCTTGCTCATATTTCTCCTTAGAACTCTGCAAGAGCGCCTGGAGGGTTTGTTGTGACCACTCAATGACCGCATTTCCCCCGTCTTCCTTAAACTGAGCCATCAGTTCTTCAAGCACAAGCTGGGGGAAATTGTCAGCGATATGTCTCTTTAACGCTTCCTCAAACTCCTCACCGTGGGATTCCTGCCATAATTTCTGGGACACGCGATCGCGATCATGATCCGTCCACTTCTCTGGTTTACGGGGTAAATCATCGAGAATATCCTCACCAATCAAACTATTGAATTTTCTGTCCGCCGTTTGACAAGCCTGATTACTGACCGAGCGATCCTCAGATTGAATCTGAAGACTCCGCAAGGCTGCTAGAGTACTCAGTTTCGTGACTTGGATATCATCAATCTCTCGCTGATATTCCGGTAAATAACGTTTCAGAGCCTGTTTAATCGAATCAACTGTCCGGGTTGTAAAACGAGCTTCCGACTCGGGCCAGGTCTTATCATCCCGAAACACATCAATTCGATTGAGAACAAAAAGCATTCGACTTGGAGAGCCACCCAGTTTCTTGACTTCGGCGACAACCTCATCTAACAATTGATTGACTTTTTGCTGATCCGTTTCCGCACTATTGTATGTGACCAAACATAAGGCTTTCCCCGATTGCTGTTGGATAATCTTACGGTTGGCTTCATCCCCCACCGAGGCTAAGCCGGGTAAATCCATCAGTCTGATTTTGGCACCTGGAGGCAGTTGAAGTTCAGAGGCGAGGCGAAAGGGATAGCGGATATAAAATTGAGGCGAAGACAAGTCCGGTTGAAGTTCACGAGTGTCAATAAACTTCAACATCACATCATGCAGGCGAGTCTGAAACTCTGAATCGCTCAAACCTCGCCATTCTCCCCAGTCCCAGGTAGCGTCTGGAGTCTGGGGGATGACCAAGAGACTCTCGGGGCTATATTCAATGGTAACGATGCCTGCACTCATCTCGCTAACGGCGACGGGCATAATCTCGGCACCGCAGAGGAGATTCACGAGACTACTTTTGCCGCTACTGGTGGTTCCGGTGGTGGCGAGGGTGAGGGTGGGGTGACTCAGGTCATGGAGTAGAGTCTGTAACGCCGCTTCGAGGCCTGCGGAGAGGTTCTGAATCTCCGGCTGATAGCTTTCGGGTAAGTATCGTTCCATGTCCACCCGAAATTTCCCCCAGGATTGGACGAGATGCTTGGCCCGGTTTTCCACCTCGGTGAAGATGGTGGTGACATCATGAGTCATGATTCAGTTGAGTCCTCTTGGCGAAGTGGAGGCGTCACCCCATCAACGGTTCTGTCGCATCGCAATGAGTCTACCGACTGGGGAGACATGGGAACTTGGATGAGGTGGGGAGATGGGCTGTAATAGCCTCGAACGGTGGGAGTGATTCTGTAATTACTATGCCATAAATCTAATCAAGAAACAACTGCGAATTTGTAATGTGTAACACGGTGTTGATTGTGGCAGGGTGATCGCCCTTTCCCAACTCCTCCTTGAGTTTGTAAGAGCCGTTGATTTGTCGTATGTTGCCTCACTCCATTAGGGTCTCTACTCATACACCCGCTGGCCATCTCCGGGTAATAGCAGAAGTTCCGAGGGACGAATAATTGTTCCTACGGTCACTTCAATATCCCCATCCCAATTCTCAATGGACATCACCTGATTTCCAGGTCCCCGATAATCGAAATACTGACATCGTTTGTTATTGCGATTTAACGTCATCCCCTGGCGAGACATCGTCGCTTCCCCGGATTCGATGCAGCGGTAATCATCCCCAGCAAATTGTAACTGCTTGGGGGGAGTTCCCGTAATTTCTAAATCGTCCGTGGGGATTAGCCAACTAACCTGAACCTGATCATCTTCTTCTACCGCCAGCCAACGGATGCGATCGCCGTCCTGCAAGAGATATTCCTGCCACTGATAGCCATTGTCATCATACATTAGCTTCCCTTGTACAACCCAATCTTCTCCCATATATTCAACAATATCCCCAATTTGTAGCGTAAAAATACTGCGTTCTAATGGCACAATCTGAGAAAATTTACCAACAGTAGCAAGCCGCTTTTGCCGAACAATAAAAAAGGCAGCAATACCTAATGCTAGAATCACAAAAATCCAAAAATAAGTTAGCATTGTTCATACTCCAATTACAGGTTTTATTTACATTCAACACATCGATTTTAAATCCCAAACATTAACCTGTCACGACTCAAAACCATCCCAACGGTTGTGAGTTTGATACTCAACGATCGCCGGACGAGAGAGACGATTCACCGCCACATTCGTAAACTTAATATCTGCCGGTAAATCAAACAAATGAGCCAAAAGAGGCTGAGTTAAAAACCGTGTATCCACCGGCAACGTCCAGGTTTCTGGATGAATCGCCTCACGACTGGCCAAAACAAAGCCCCAGGGGCCAAAACTGGGAACCTGAACCGTATAAGGATGCACCGAAAGCCCCACCGATTCCAGCGTCGCCGCAATACAGGCCATCACCCGAGGCGCAAAAAAGGAACTCGACGCTTGACTAACAAACACCCCATCGGCGGCGAGACGGGGTAAGAGACGGCGATAGAAACCCTGGGCATAAAGTTTGGCCAAAATCGGGCGATCGGGATCGGGAAAATCGGCAATAATTACGTCAAATTCCTCCTCTAAAGCTGGGGCGGCTAAAAAGGCATCGGCAATGCGAATCTCCAGGCGAGGATTATCCAACGCCCCCTGATTCACTCGTTTAAGAAAGGGATGACGGCGGGAGAGATTCACCACTTCCGGATCGAGATCAATCAGCAATAAACGCTCAACTTGTGGCCATTTCAACACTTCTCGCGCCGCCATCCCATCCCCAGCCCCCAGTAGTAACACCCGTTTGGGATTAGGAGTTGCACTCATGGCGGGATGAACTAAGGCTTCGTGGTAGCGATATTCGTCAATCGTAGACAGTTGTAAGTCGCCGTCGAGGAAGAGACGAACATCCTGTCGCCAACGAGTGAGAACAATGCGTTGATAGGGCGATCGCACTCGGGCAATAATCGGCGCATCATAGAGATTATTCTCTAGGGTATTACTCAAGGGAATCGCTAAAGGGGCAAAGCCAATGAGAACGAGACTAATCACAACTCCCCAAACCCGCCACGATCGCAGACTGGGGAAGTTTTGCGCCAAAATCACCACCATCACGGCGGGGAAAGCCCCTATAATCGCCGCTGAGGGAAATAATCCTAACCAGGGAAGTAGAATCACTGGAAAGGCCAAAGATCCCACTAACGCCCCCGCATAATCGAGGGCCAAAACTCCGGCGATCGCATCTTTTATCCCATCATCTTGTTCAAAAATACGCGTCAATAAAGGAATTTCAATTCCCGCTAAGGTTCCCAGAATTAGGGTGACAAGACTTAAGCCAATCCATAAGGGGCCATCGACGACAAAAATGGCAAATAAGCCTAGGGGTAAAAAGGCACTTAAGGGGGCGATCGCCAATTCTACCTGCATAAAACGACGCAGCAATTGTTCTTGCTGTTGGCTGCGATCGCCCTGCGTCACCAAGAAGCGACTCAAGTATGAACCAATCCCCATCGCCGCGAGAAATCCTCCCACCGCCACCCCATACGCTAGGGCTTGATTTCCCACCAAATAGCTGGCTAACGTCCCTAACAGCAATTCTACCGCCAAGCCACAAGCCGAACAA
The DNA here is from genome assembly GCA_001314905.1 of Phormidium sp. OSCR. Classification (GTDB taxonomy): domain Bacteria; phylum Cyanobacteriota; class Cyanobacteriia; order Cyanobacteriales; family Geitlerinemataceae; genus Sodalinema. Next base: position 5,790 of record LJZT01000012.1, on the reverse strand, counting down.
ATGGCCGTCGCCCCTAACAACAAATTCCGTTGCGATCGCCCTAAGGGAACCCAGGGGCGATCGTCCCCATTGTCCCCAGGGTTGTTCGTTTCTTCCGTGACTAGATCAGTAGAATTAGGGTGATTCGATTCCATAAAACCTCTATTAATAAGAGTTCACAATACCGTCTAGAATACCGGTCAGATTTTGACTATTTTTTGACTATTTTTTGACTATTTTTTGACTATTTCCCGAACCCCGTTCCACCCCCAAAAAAGCCTCCCCCATAACTGGCGCGATTCCCCGAATAGTTCCAAGTTCCAGACCGATAAGAACCATTGAGATAGGTTCCTTGGCGGGGCCAATATCGTTGCTGTTGCTGATCTTGACGCAACGTGACCGCCGTTCGGGATGAATAGGCCGCCCCAACGGTCACTAATGCCAGAATAAGTGCTATAGTTGCCAAGATTTTGCTTAACATTGTTTGCCCTCCTGCAATAGACCGTATTTCTCATTCATAAATCCAGGTTAATCTCGGGCAATTTCAACCACCGAAACACCAGTCACCGTCTGCACCTTTTCCCGGACGGTCAATACGGTCTCATCTACCGGTGCATCGGGAGTGACTTCTATATAGAACCCGTAAGATCCCCTTCTTTTTAATGTAAAATACTGTTTAAAATTTCCCGTTGTCCTCTTAATATCTCCATCCTCATCTCTATGAAATGTTAGATAAACCCGTTTTAGGTCATCATAAATATTTTCCCCATAGCCATCCGTGAGCCAGAGATTAACATTTAAAACCCTAGGAGATGTTTCATCAGCAACAATCTTTAAGCGACAGCAAATCAAATTATTATCGCCGCCCATAATCGCACGACCGCCAATATCGCTATCCTTCATAAACTTACGAATCGTATCTTGACCTGAATTCTGAGTTGAGAGGACACAAAACAAGGCTAAGCCTCCCGTTCCAATCACGCCAGGAATTAGATAACGAGTATCAATCGCCCCATTAAAGACACGAACATGAAAGCGAACCGACTCTCCCTCAACCGGTTGTCCTGACGTATCGGTATAATCGAGAATATTGATGGCAAGAGTAATCGTTTCCGGCTCATCGCCAGCCTGCAAATCTAACTCCGCCTCGACATCTTTTTCCCGCCAGGTTCCTGATTCACCCCCTTCTCGCCAAGTTCCTGATTCCACCCAAGCTTGTTTTAAAGCCGAGACAATCAAATTTCCTTGCTCATCTAAAACCCGAAGTTCATAGGTTGTCCAGCGATTATTGGTGAATGAAGCATCAACATCAATCCGCATCGCCCCAATTAACTGGGGCTTCAATTCCCAAGTTTTAAATTCAACAACTTCTCCTGGACTTACCTCAAGGCGCTCATTGAAAATCTGCCGTTGAAATATGGGACTAATCATTCCAGCCAGCAGGACGAGGGCGATCGCAAAGACGGCCACGTACGTTGACCAGTCTACAAAGCGATAGGTCGTTGTTTTAGTGACAGAAGACATAAAACCTCTCAGACAACAACAGGGCTAGCTCAACCCGTCAAGATGATTCCAGGATAACAGAGCCAGAATTGCGAGGGACTGAAGAGGTTACAGATAACGTTGAGCGCATTCGGCCACTTGAGGATGTTCGTCGTTGGCCAAAGTTTGCAAAGCCTCTTGCACCGACTCGCCGCCAATTTGTCCGAGGGCTTGGGCGACTCGTTGCCGAGTTTGGGGTTCTGGGTGAGTCATAAACTCAGTAATCCAGGGAACCGCTTGAGGATCGCCAATTTCCCCTAACGCACCAATGGCGGTAGTTTGGACTAATTCTGTCTCACTGTGCAACGCTTCATGGAGCAATTCTACCGCTTCGGGGGCTTCCATTTCTGCTAACGCCGCCACAATACTGAGGCGAACAATCCAATCCTCGTTATTGCGGTAGAGTTGCGCCAAATCCGGGTAGGCCTCTCGGAATTTCAAGGCTCCCAACGCATCCGCCGCCGCTGCTTTCACATCTAATTCAGGGTCATCATAGAGACGCGATCGCAGCAGAGTTAGAGACAACTCCCGGTTCTGATGTCCCAAACTTGAGAGCTTACAAACCGCTGTATAGCGAACCCGTGGATTCGCATCTGTAACCACGGGAACCACATAGTCAAACGCGAGACTCGGATCAATATAGTGAAGTTTATTGACGCCACTGAGGCGATCGCCATAATCATCAGAATCGAGCAGCGCTTTTACAGCTTCGGGTGTAATATCCATGTTTTAATCAGGAACGTCAGAACAGGGAGAACAAGAGAATTAAGCCTCTAGATCCGGGCTGGCCATGGCGCGAATGATATCGCCTCGGGAGAGAATCCCAATCACATGATTCCCCTCACCCAGAACCGGCAGACGGTGAACCTTTTTCTCGTGCATCAGCCGAGCCGCCTCCCGCAAAGCACAATCGGGTTTAGTCGTAAAGACATGACCTTTTGTCATCACATCTTGCACCGTTTGTCCCAGAACTTTATGAAGTTGCTGTTCGTAATGTTTGGGATTTTCCAAATAAATGACACTATCGAGAATGGTGATATAAGCCGGAGGAGTTGCCCCAGTTTCTCGCCACATCAAATCCGTTTCTGATAGCATTCCCACCAGCTTCCCTTGGTCATCGACCACAGGCAGACCACTAATCCGCCGTTCGGCAATGATTTGAATCGCTTCCTGAATGGGAGTCTTGGGTTTAACCACAATCGGATCGTGACTCATCACGTCCGCAACCGTTTTAACCATAGTGGAGTTTACCGTTCGCGCTTAGTTACTGCCTATCATACCCTCCGACGATCCCCTCAACGGTGAAGAATCGCGATCGCCCATCACAACTCGCTACCATAAACAGTGAAGACCCTATGGCGATCGCTCTACCATGACTGACGCACAAACCAACCCCCTCTCCCGGCAAATTCCCTGTATCTACGTCTGTCAGAACCGTTCGTGTGAACTCAATGGTTCCGCCAAAACCCTACAAGCTTTTCAAGAAGCCAATCCCAAGGGCGTTGTCGTGCAAGGGTGTGGCTGTCTGGGACAATGTAGCACAGGGCCATCGGTGCGGGTTACTCAAGATGAAACCTGGTATTGGCAGGTTCAGCCGGAAGATGTCCCCAAAATCCTAGAGCAACATCTTAAAGGGGGCGAACCCGTCCAGGAAAAACTCAATACTCGCATTCACCTCCAGTTTTACTAAAAAAGTCAAACTAGATAGGACGTTTTTTGAATGCAAAATTCTAATTGGAGCCTTACTGGATTAGGGCTGAATTAGGAAATTAACTCAGTTGTAACTGTCACGATTGAACTGTCAAATACCCACGTCAAAAATCCACGTCAACTATCCACTAAAAATTAGCCAACCATGGTGACACTCAAGACCCCGAACACCCCCGCTAACTGGCAACTGTTCGAGTGGATTTTCGATCCAACCGGCTACCTGGAACGGAATCAGAGCAAACTGGGGGATACCTTCAACGCCCGCCTAGGTGTGAACTTCGATCGCTTTGTCTTTATCAGCCATCCCGACCATGTTCGCACCATTCTCTCGGCCCCCGCTCGTTGCTTTGACGCCGGCCGAGCCAATGGCATTTTAGGTCCTCTGGTGGGGGATAACTCCCTGCTGCTCCTCGACGGAGCAGCCCATAAACAGCAACGCCAGTTATTGATGCCTCCCTTTCATGGCGATCGCATGGCCACCTATGGGAAGATGATCACCCAGGTCACGGGTCAGGCCATTGACCGCAAACCCCAAGGGGAACCGTTCCGAGTGCGATCGCTCACCGAAGAAATCACCATGCGCGTCATCCTCCAAGCTGTCTTTGGCTTAAATGAGGGGGGCCAGTACGAAACCATGCGCCGTACCATGTCCACATTTCTGGACATGACCGCCTCCCCAGTTAAATCTAGCTTGCTGTTCTTCCAATCCCTACAACGAAATTTCGGTCCCTGGAGTCCCTGGGGGCGCTTTCTCGCCATCCGCGACCAGTTGGACGCACTCCTCTACGCCGAAATCCAACAACGCCGCCAAGAGTCCCCAGAAGAGCGTCAAGATGAGCGCCAAGACATCCTGAGTTTGCTCCTGTTGGCCCGAGACGAACAGGGTCAGGGAATGAGCGATAAGGAACTGCGCGATGAACTGGTGACCCTACTCCTGGCCGGTCATGAAACCACCGCCACCGCTCTGGCTTGGGCCTTGTACTGGGTGCATCGATTCGAGAGTGTCCGCGATCGCCTCATCGAAGAAATCACGGCCCTAGGCGACAACCCCGACCCCATGGCGGTTTTTAAATTGCCCTATCTGACGGCGGTTTGCAACGAAACCCTACGCATCTATCCCGTGGCTCTGGTGACGTTCCCCCGCATCGCCAAGGACCCCTTCAGCGTAGGGGACTATCAATTTCCCGCTGAAACCGTCCTCGCCCCTTGTATCTACCTGACTCACCATCGAGAAGACATCTTCCCCGACTCCCACAGCTTCAAGCCAGAACGCTTCCTAGAGCGTCAATACTCCCCTTATGAGTTTTATCCCTTTGGCGGTGGGAATCGTCGCTGTTTGGGCATGGCCTTAGCCCTGTATGAACTCAAACTGGCCCTGGCCACCCTGATTACAGAACATGAGTTCACCCTCCCTCCCCAGCCGCCGGTGAAACCGGTACGGCGGGGAATTACCCTCGCTCCCTCAGCGGGACTCTCCCTGGTCAAAACCCGTTAATCTGGGCGGTTTTGCAGTTCTAAATCCTCCTCTGAGTCCTCGTGGTGCCAGATGATATCGGCTAAGGGACGCTCTGGAGTAGAGGAAAGGTCAGGATCGGGGTCAAACACCAGCGAGAGTTGTTCAATCTCCTCCAGACGACGTTGAACCCGACTGGGAATCCCATCGCCATAGAGAATATGCCCTTGTCCGGCAATCACCACCATGGCTCGTTCGGGGTGAGTTTGCAAAAACTGAGCCACATGGTAGCTCATGGTTTCATCCCAGAGGATTTGGGCCTTAAAAAAGCTCTCAAAGCCCTCACTGGAGCCATGACCCTCATGATAGCCATCAAAAATCTGCCGCAGTCGTTGACGATAGGCGGCGTTGTCCAGGTCAAACTCGTCAACTGGGGGCAGATCTGATAACCGTTGCGGGGAGAGATTTTCAAATCCTCCTCGCGCCACCTCCCGGATGGCTTCGATGGGAGCGTTTAAGGCCAATACGGGCAGATTATGGGCCTTAGCAAAGCGCAAAATGGGGGCGTAGGATTCCCAGGGAAAGCCCCAGCGCGTTTCAAATTCCGTGAGTTCCACAAATTCCGCTTCGCTAATCTCTCCGGCGAGATATTGGTCAATATAGGCTTGTTGCGGCCGTGCAAACATCTCCAAACCGATCGCCAGTTGCGGGTTTTGCTCATACCAGCGTTGCAAAATCTCGAGTTGAGCGGCCTGATCTTGAGGGCGATTGTGGACTTCCCCGAGATAGAGGACTTGTACTCCTTCTAGGCGAGTGAACAACTCATCGAGGCTGAGAACCTCCTCCTGAGTGGGTTCTCGGAGAACTTGCGCCCAGGTGGGGGTTCCCCAACAGAGCCATAGGCCCAATAAACAGGCAGATAATCTAAGGGTTGGCGATCGCATGGTGGGGTGTTAAGAAGGCAAGAGGCAAGAGGCAAGAGGCAAGAGGCAAGAGGCAAGAGGCAAGAGAAGGGAACAGGGAACAGGGAACAGGGAACAGGGAACAGGGAACAGGGAACAGGGAACAGGGAACAGGGAACAGGGAACAGGGAACAGGGAACAGGG
>LJZT01000178.1 GCA_001314905.1 Phormidium sp. OSCR | reverse complement strand
TTTACCTATGGGGATACTCCCGAGGGGATGGTGGAATCGGCCCTAGAGTTTATTAGAATTTGCGAGTCGCTGAACTTCTATAATCTGGTCATTTCCCTCAAAGCCTCTCGGGTTCCTGTGATGTTGGCCGCCTATCGTCTCATGGTCCACCGCATGGATGAGTTAGGGATGGACTATCCCTTGCATTTGGGGGTCACAGAAGCCGGAGATGGTGAATATGGCCGCATTAAGTCCACCGCCGGGATTGCGACTCTGTTGGCCGACGGAATTGGCGATACGCTGCGGGTATCCCTCACGGAAGCCCCGGAAAAAGAAATCCCCGTTTGCTATAGCATTTTGCAAGCCTTGGGATTACGCAAAACGATGGTGGAGTATGTGGCCTGTCCCTCCTGCGGCCGGACTCTGTTTAACCTCGAAGATGTACTGCGAGAAGTGCGCGAGGCCACTCAGCATCTGACGGGATTAGATATTGCCGTTATGGGCTGTATTGTCAATGGTCCCGGTGAGATGGCTGATGCTGATTATGGCTATGTGGGTAAACAGCCGGGCTTTATTTCCCTCTATCGGGGTCGTGAGGAAATTAAAAAAGTCCCTGAAGCCCAGGGGGTGGCGGAACTGATTAACTTGATTAAAGCCGATGGCCGCTGGGTTGACCCTTAAGGGTCAAACGTTATGCCAAATCTAGGCTCCCCTATTTGGGATTGATGGTTAGGGAGAACTCGGTGTTGGTTGGATGTGGGAATCTCGATCTGAAGATCTCTTGTCCGCCGGGTTCTCCGCCGGGTTCTCCGTTTGAGGGGTGATTGAGATTCGCCTGGAGGGAGGGGGACGGTTTCTCAGGAGGAACGAGATCGGCACGGGCTGGCGATCGCCAAAATTTGATTGTGTTACAGTAGGCCCAACAGCATCCAGACATATCTTTTACATTTTTTCACACTCTTGAAGTTAAGGCAGATCGACATGGCAACTCGTGGGTTGGTCGTTGGCGCAACCGTCGTCATGCTCAGCACAGTGACGATTATTGGTGCCGGCATTCATTTGAAAGGACAGGCATTTTTCCAGGATAGCCCCAAGGAACTCGTAGATGAGGTTTGGCAAATTATTGATAAGAACTACGTCGATGCAACCTTTAACCAGGTGGATTGGCGGGCGGTTCGCACGGAATATCTCGATCGCTCCTATGAGTCGGAAGAGATGGCCTATGATGCGATTCGAGAAATGCTCGAACAACTCGAAGACCCCTATACGCGCTTCATGGACCCCGATGAGTTCCGCAGTATGCAGATTGATACCTCGGGGGAATTAACTGGGGTCGGGATTCAACTGTCTCAGGATGAAGATACGGGAGAATTAATTGTGATTTCTCCCATCGAAGAAACTCCTGCTTTTGAAGCCGGAATCCAGTCTCAAGATGTCATCACCGAAATTGATGGCCAAAGTACCGAGGGGATGGATATTAATGAGGCGGTTGACCTGATTCGGGGTCGTATTGGCACCGAGGTGGTGCTAACGGTTCGTCGGGGAGAACGGGAAATTGACTTTCCCATTACTCGCGATCGCATTGAAATTCACCCGGTTCGTCATAGTCTGAAGGAGGATTTACCCGGAGGAGTCGGCTATATTCGTCTGACTCAGTTTAGCCAGTTGGCTGCCGATGAAATGCGAACGGCGATTCAAGAGTTGGAAGATGAGGGCGTTGAAGGGTTTATCTTAGATTTGCGATCGAACCCCGGTGGGCTATTACAGGCGAGTATCGAAATTGCCCGGATGTGGTACGACGAAGGGGATATTGTCTCGACGGTGAACCGCCAAGGGGTGGCTGAGGTGCAACGGGCTAACGGTCGCGCTTTGACGGATAAGCCTTTGGTGGTCCTGATTGACGGCGGTTCCGCTAGTGCAAGTGAGATTCTCTCGGGGGCGTTACGAGATAACGATCGCGCCACTCTCGTCGGAACTACCACCTTTGGTAAGGGGTTGGTACAATCGGTGCGTCCGGTTGGGAATGGATCGGGGTTAGCGGTGACGATCGCCCGTTATCTGACCCCTGATGGTACTGACATTGACAAAGAGGGGATTCCCCCCGATGTGGAACAGGAGGTTTCTGAGGAGGTTCGCGAGGAGATGCGTATGGATCGCACCCTAATTGGAACGGACCAGGATCCCCAATATGTTCGGGCTTTAGAAGTCTTACAAGAGCGCCTTGCGGCGGACAATGAGGAGGACACAACCAGTCTTGCACCGATGTCGGCCCAGTAGGATGATTTGACCGTTTAATAGATTCGATGAATACGATGATCAGCATCTAGGGTCACAACTAGGGCCGATTTGGCTGTGGGGGCTAACAGGGGGGTGATAAAGAGGTCTGGATGTAAGGCTTTCCAAAAATATTCGACGAACTCTCGCACCTCCTCATCGGAAAGTCCCGCTTTCCCCTTGGCGATGGCCTCATGTTCGGCCTGAAGTCGCCAGCGTTGACTGAGGCGATAATCGACGGGAGATAAGACCATGAGGCGATCGCAACAGTCCCACAGCGGTAAATACGCCTCTAAGCGACGGTTACAATCGCGGGCAAAGGCTTTGTCCGCCTCGCTGATGATCGGCGGGGGTGGGTTGTCAAAGCAACTTGGATCGACGGGGTCAACCCCCACAAACCAGCCTTCAAAGAGGATAATATCAGCACCCTGAACCAGTTCCGGGTCCGTGCGATCGCCATCTCCGGCAAAGGCCGACTTATCAAAACGAGGGACGCTCACTCTCGCCGCCCCCTGACGCAGCTGCTGCAACACCTCCAGTCCCAGATCCACATCATGGGTTCCCGGAGGACCGCGACGAATCAGCCGGGGATCTTCGGCTTTGAGTCGTTGTCGTTCGGTGTGAGATTTATAGAGGTCATCGAGGGACAGTCCTACGGTGCGATAGCCCAGATGCTCTAAAATCAGGGTCAGGGTCGTTGCTAAGGTGGTTTTCCCGGTTCCCTGCCCCCCTAAAATCCCCTGCACGATGGGCCGAGGCGACTGTTGCCTCAACGATGCCAATTGCAGGGCTAGAGGCAGCCAGAATCGCCAGAGAATGGGGAGTATGGAAACGTTTTGAGCTTGTAGGGGGAGACGAGATCCGAGGCGATCGAGCACATCTCTCAACAGCAGCAACCGTTGCTGAATCGGCTCAAGTCCTTGCTCTCGTGTTAGTCCTAAAGCGTTGGCTCGTTCAGGGTCTTGCCATTCCCAGTCCCTCAGGCTAGAACACAGGTCTATGTTTAGGGAATCCCTATCCTGAAGCTGGGTGAGCGCGTTATGGAGTAGGTGGGTCAGATGACTCATCGAAAACCTGGGCCGATGGCTTAAGAGCCTAGTTTAAAGGCTTCTACGAACAGACTATACACCAAACCCACTTTAGTGGCGCTGAGGCTGTCAGAGAACAATGAAGATTGCCGTAAGCGACCATACACCAGCCAATTGATCGCCTCGGTCAACAGTAACACGAGCAAGGCCACGGTCATGTCTAGGAAGGCCTTTTGTCCGGCGATCGTCGAGATGGCGTTGCCGAGAAAGTAGCCAAATAGGAAGCCAATAATCGTTAAGGAGGTACGCCGCCAAGGGTTACGCGCCCACGTGGTTAAGCGGGCCAGCAGCACGTCAAACAGTCGATTCAGACGGGTATTTTGCACAAGATACTCCTCTCAACGTCAAGGTTAAATGACTTAGACCAACTCAAAGATTTGGGCAATAAACCAAGCATAGAAAATAACAAACAGATACCCTTCCCAGCGAGTAATTTGTTTGTCTTGGACGACAAAGAACATCAAGATTGT
>LJZT01000010.1 GCA_001314905.1 Phormidium sp. OSCR | reverse complement strand
ACAGGGAACAGGGAACAGGGAATAGGGAATAGGGAACAGGGAACAGGGAACAGGGAACAGGGAACAGGGAACAGGGAACAGGGAACAGGGAACAGGGAATCCTATTACCGCTCGTGTCATGGCTCTAGCCGTGACACGGACTTCTGGGCGGCTCTGCCGCCTACTCGGGAGGCAGAGCCTCCAGCAGAGCATGACTTGGCAGAGCCAAGTCACGAGGAAATAGGGGGGAAGTCACGAGGAAATAGATAGGGTCTATGGATTCCGTATTACTACTTCATTTGTGACAAAACCCCCCTGTCATCAGCAGGGGGGTTTTGGGAATTAGAGTTAGCCCATAGAATCAGCTAACGGGGTTAACCGAGGGACTCACTCAACTAGGCGTTGGCAAAGGCTTTCGTTTCAGCCGCTTGGGGAGAATCGGCCTCACTCGGAGGAACCACCTGCCAAAACTGAGGTAGATAGGTTGACCAGTTCTCCAGAATCCGTTGAGCCTTGGCACTGCCGCGATCGGCGTGAGCCTGAATCAGAGACTGCAACTGCTCTTCACCGGCTGGAGTCGAAACCCGCTGAATCTTGACAATTTCCGGATTGACTTTGGCGGGGAACTTGCCATCTTCATCGAGGAAGTAGGCTAAGCCACCGGTCATTCCGGCGCCGACGTTGCGGCCAACGGGACCGAGTACAACGACGACACCACCAGTCATATATTCACAACAGTGGTCGCCGGCCCCTTCAATGACGGCTTGGCCTTTGGAGTTGCGGACGGCAAATCGTTCTCCGGCTGAGCCTTGAGCGAACAAGATGCCACCGGTTGAGCCATAGAGACAGGTGTTGCCGAGGATGACGTTTTCTGCGGGGTCAAAGGTGGTTCCAGATGCGGGTTTGATGCGAATTTCGCCGCCGTGCATTCCTTTGCCCACATAGTCGTTGGCTTCCCCGGCTAGGGTCAATAGCATACCCGGTAGATTAAAGGCCCCGAAACTTTGACCGGCACTACCGGTAAAGGTGAGATCTAATTGTCCTTCAAAGCCGCTGTTGCCGTATTGCTTGGCGATGACGCCGGCGATGCGTGCTCCTACACAGCGATCGGTGTTGACAATCTCAACGGTTTTGCTGACGGAACCTTGGTTTTGGATGGCGTTGGCGATGTCAGGATCGGCCAAAATCTGCTCATCTAACACCGGCCCGTTGCTATGAACGGGTTGGGGAGTGGCCCAGTCATGATTCTCGGCTTGAGGTAAGTCGGTCAAGCATTTGAGGTCGATGGACTGAGGTTTGCTCAATTGCACCTCTTGACGGACTTTGAGGAGGTCGGAGCGACCAATGATGTCGTTGAGAGAGCGATAGCCGAGGCGAGCGAGGAGCGATCGCACTTCTTGGGCGACAAACATAAAGAAGTTGACGACATTCTCAGGAATCCCAGGGAAGCGCTTGCGCAGTTCTTCGCGCTGAGTGGTGACGCCCACCGGACAGCTATTCATGTGGCACACCCGCGCCATAATGCAGCCTTCGGCAATCATAGCAATGGTTCCGAAGCCATATTCCTGAGCGCCCATGAGAGCGGCCATGACCACATCCCAACCGGAGCGGATTCCCCCATCGGTCCGCAGGGTGACTCGTTCGCGCAGTTGGTTTTCCATGAGAACGCGATGGACTTCCGTCAGGCCCAATTCCCAGGGACTGCCGGCGTGTTTAATCGAACTCAGGGGAGAGGCCCCGGTTCCGCCGTCATGACCCGAAATTTGGATGACATCGGCGTTGGCTTTGGCCACCCCAGCGGCGATGGTGCCAATCCCGACGGAGGACACCAGTTTCACGGATACCCCAGCCTCGGGGTTGATTTGGTGCAGGTCAAAAATCAGTTGCGCCAAATCTTCGATGGAGTAGATGTCATGGTGGGGTGGGGGGGAGATGAGGGGGACGCCGGGTTTTGAGCGGCGCAACATGGCGATATATTCGCTGACTTTGCGGCCGGGAAGTTGTCCCCCTTCTCCGGGTTTGGCCCCCTGGGCGACTTTAATCTCGATTTGTTTGGCGTGCATGAGATATTCGGGGGTGACGCCAAAGCGTCCTGAGGCCACCTGTTTGATGGCGGAGGAGGCGGTATCGCCGGATTTGAGGCCTTTAAGTTGGGGACGAATGTTGGAGAAGCCGTTTTCGTCTACGTCGTCGATGATTTGGAAGCGTGCGGGATCTTCTCCCCCTTCGCCGGAGTTGGATTTACCGCCGATGCGGTTCATGGCGATGGCTAGGGTTTCGTGGGCTTCTGGGGAGAGGGCGCCGAGGGACATTCCTCCGGTGCAGAAGCGTTTGAGGATGGCTTCGACGGGTTCGACCTCCTCTAGGGGAATGGAGGGGCGATCGCTGTCGAGGTCTAGTAAGTCGCGCAGGGCGGTCACCGGACGGTTCATCAGGTGATTTTTATAGACTTCGTAATGGTCGTACTGCTTTTCGCGCACGGCTTTGTGCAGCACTTTGGTCATTTCGGGGTTGTTGCCGTGATATTCGCCCCCTTTGCGATATTGGACGAAGCCGTAGTTTTCCAATTTGGCGACATGGGGGAAGGCCCGTTTGTGAAAGCTGAGGACTTCTCGGCCTAAGTCCGCCACGGTCATACCGCCAATGCGGGAGGTTGTTCCTTTCATGCCTAAGTCAAGCACGTCAGCCCCGATGCCAATGGCTTCAAAGATTTGCGCCCCTTGGTAGCTGGTGAGTAGGGAAATTCCCATTTTGGAGAGAATTTTTAGCAGTCCGGCTTCGGCGGCTTTGCGGTAGTTGCCTTGCACGTCGGCTAGGGTCATTTCCGGCAGTTTTCCGGATTTCATCATGGACTGGGTGCGATCGTTGTTGACCCATTGACGCAGGGTTTCCCAGGTCAGATAGGGGCAAACGGCACTAGCACCATAGCCAATGAGACAGGCGTACTGGTGGGTACTCCAGCATTGGGCGGTATCGACGACGAGGGAGGCTTTCATGCGTAGGCCTCGGGCGATGAGGGAGTGGTGAACGGCGCCGACGGCCAGCAGTGGGGGAATGTAGCTGTTGTCTTCGTCGATGAGGCTGGGGTTGCCGTTGGCGTCAGTGCGATCGCTGAGGATGAGGATTTCAGCCCCGTCTTCAATGGCGGCGGCGGCTTGCTCACAGAGGGCTTCTACGGCAGGTTTTAGCCCCTCTGCGCCGCTATTGAGGTCAAAGAAGGTTGAGAGGGTTACGGTCTTGAGAACGCTGTTACGGATGCCGCTGAGGTCATTTTCTCCAAGGACGGGACTCTCGATACGCAAGAGGCGATCGGGGCCGGGGGCGGTGTCGAGTAAGTTACCCCGTCGGCCGAGTTTCATCTCTAGGGACATGACCAACCCTTCGCGCAGGGGGTCAATGGCGGGGTTGGTGACTTGGGCAAACCGCTGTTTGAAGTAGTCGTAGAGGAGACGAGGTTTGTCGGAGAGGACGGCCAGGGGAATGTCGTCTCCCATGCAGAAGGTGGGTTCTTTGGCATCTCGGGCCATGGGAACCACCACCATATCGACGTCTTCTTTTGTGTAGCCGAAGGCGGTTTGTTGTTGAACCAGTGCGTCGGCGTCGACTTCAAAGGAGGAGTCGCTCTCGGCTTTCCCCAGAATGGGTCGAGCGGCAACCCATTCGCCGAAGGGATGTTTGGCGGCGACTTGCCGTTTGACATCCCAGTTTTTCAGGAGTTTGTGATGTTCGAGGTCAACGGCAACGGTTTGTCCGGGTCCAAGACGGCCACTTTCGAGGATGTTGGCGGGGTCGATGGGGACGGTTCCGGCTTCAGACGAGACGATAACGAAGCCGTCTTTGGTGAGGATGTAGCGGGCGGGCCGTAAGCCGTTGCGATCGAGGGCTGCGCCGACGACTTTACCATCACTGAAGGCCAACAGGGCGGGGCCATCCCAGGCTTCTTGAACGCCGCTGTAGTATTTGTAGAAGTCTAAGACTTCCGGATAGGCTTCGAGTTCCGGTTGGTTCATGTAGGCTTCGGGAACCATCAGCATCAAGGCTTCGAGGGGACTGCGCCCGGAACGCACTAGCAGTTCCATGACGTTGTCTAGGTTGGCTGAGTCGCTGTTGTCGGCGTGAACGATGGGCAGCAGGGTGTCGATGCGATCGCCCCACAGGTCATGCTGTAGGTCCCGGCTACGGGCTTTCATCCAGTTGATGTTCCCGAGGAGGGTATTGATTTCGCCGTTATGACCCAGCAGGCGCATCGGTTGCGCGAGGGGCCAGCGGGGCATGGTGTTGGTGCTGAAGCGGCGGTGATAGACGGCGAAGGAGCTGGTGCAGTCGGGGTTTGGCAGGTCGCGGTAGAAGTCTCCCAGGACGGCTGAGCGCACCATGGCTTTGTAGACGATGGTGCGATTGGAGAGGGAGCAGATATAGAAGTTATAGCCCCATTGGATGGCAGGATGCTCGTTTAGGTTTTTGCCAATCAAACGCCGTGCGTAGAAGGTGGCCCGTTCGAGTTCGTCTCCGTCGAGTTCGTTATGGCTGACAATGACTTGCTCGATCTGCGGCTGGAGGGCTTTGGCTTGGGGACCGAGAACGTCAGGATTGACGGGAACTACACGCCAACCGATGATGTTAAATCCAGTTTTTTCTAGGTTTTCGTTGACGACGTCCCGGGCTTCTTGGGCGGTTTCTTCGTCTTGGGGGAGAAAGATCATGGCCACGGCCATCCGCTCACGAACCCCTGGCGTCAGGTTGTTCTCTTGACACCATTGTTCAATCAGGGTCCAAGGAATGGCCATGAGAATCCCGGCTCCGTCTCCGGAGTCGTCGTCGGCACTGCATCCACCCCGGTGTTCGAGACAGGAGAGGGCGGCGAGGGCTTTACCGACGATGTCATGGTTGCCCTGTCCGTTCGGTGCGGCAATAAAGCCAACTCCACAAGCGTCTCGCTCTTCAACGAGCCACCGTTGTCCCTCCCGAGGCGCACTGGCTGCTCGGTTGGGGTCGGATTGCGGGGTTGTTTGCTGGTTTGCGTTGCGGTTGATGCCCATTCGATCCATGTTCGTTCCTCTACGTGATGGGTATTCTAGCTTTTTTTGTGGGTGGGATAGTTCGAGAGATTAAGCGTCAGAGTTGGGGGTGGAGATCGACTCCCAGGGTCTAGGATGGCCATCCTGAAGATCGTCACAGAGATGATAACGTCCCACAGTTGCCGGTGGGACATTGTGAGTCACGGATGTACGTGGGATTGTACGTGGGATTGTACGTGAGACTGGATGTGGGGAGATCTGCATCGGTAACGTTACGTTACCACGTCAGCTTTGAGGGGCGATTTGCCAGCATCGCCTCGGCTAAAGCTGACCATCCCATTCGGGGGAGGGGTTTCAACAAGGACTTGCTTTGAACGTCAATTCGTTGGCAAAGCGGCTTTGGGTTAGGAACAATGCCTTGGATCTCGTTCTGACAACGGCCGATCTCGACCACCTCTTTCGATTTTAAAGCATAAATTCTAGTTGAAAATCCCCCACTCTGGCAACGTGGGTAATGGTTTGTTGACGAATTGGCGATCGCGGCGGGGGGAATGGGGTCTCTTTTGAGTCTGCGTTTGTGGGAAATCATGGTAGTATCGTTGTTGAGTAAATTTTTGCCCAAGGTTTGACCCAAGGTTTTGGCCAAGGGGTGAGTCTGGCGGTGGCCGAGTCCAAGGTTGGATTCAACCTTGGATTCAACCTTGGCTGAAGGTAGGTTTGTTTCAAGTTCAGGCTAGGGACGTTTTTTTGAAACCTGGATGGGCATTTTTTGTCAATTTTTTGGGAGTTTATAGAGAGTTAATGATGTTGAACAGTGCTATTGTTGCCTATTTTCACTATATCGCCTTTATGTTGGCGATCGCCGCGCTGGTGGTTGAACGAATTAGTCTGCGAGAACGTTTGAGTTTTGAGGAGGCGCAACGAATTGTGATTGCGGATTCTGTTTATGGACTGTCGGCGATTGTGGTTCTCGTGACGGGAATTTGGCGTGTTCTCTATTTTGGGAAAGGGGCAGCTTATTATATGAACAATCCCATTTTTTGGACCAAAATCGGGTTATTTTTGTTTGTGGGAGCGTTATCAATTTATCCAACAATTACGTTTATTCTCTGGATTAAGGAGTTGCGGGAGTCGGCGGCGCCGGTGTTGAGTCGAGTCAAGTTTAAGGTTCTCTCCACCCTGGTTAGTGTGGAGATTGTGGGATTTTTGCTAATTCCTCTGTTTGCGAGTTTGATGGCCCGAGGATTTGGGAG
Source organism: Phormidium sp. OSCR (assembly GCA_001314905.1). GTDB lineage: Bacteria > Cyanobacteriota > Cyanobacteriia > Cyanobacteriales > Geitlerinemataceae > Sodalinema. The sequence continues at coordinate 68,950 of LJZT01000010.1, read as the reverse complement.
TCGCTAAGTCTTAAGTCTTCAGATTCCCTGGACAAGAAGGCAAAAGGCAAGAGGCAAAAGGCAAGAGGGGGAAGAAGGAACAGTGAAGAGTGAAGAGTGAAGAGTGAAGAGTGAAGAGGCAAGAGGTATAACCCACCCCTGCCCCTCCCAGGAGGGGATGGCAAGAGGCAAGAGGCATAACCCACCCCTTGTGTTTAATTCGGCTCAGGCTCGGGGCTATTCACCAGGAGCGATCGCTCGTAGGGCGTGAAGTCTTCGGCTTGTTCAGCTTGCTGGGCCAGGAGGTCTGCGGTAGCATCAGCGATGTCCCCAGTTCGTTGCTTTAAACGGGCTTCTAAGACCTCTAATGGGGCTTGACAATGAACGATTTTTAGGGGGATGTTAGCGGCTTGCGATCGCTGGTGAACCTTGTCTCGCCAGCGGCGACGATCGTATTTAGCGTCAAGAATCACTGTCCAGCCTAACTCGGCTAACATAACCCCCAAGTCTGCGAGTTGGCTATAGGTGCGATCGCTCATTTCGGGGCTATAGATCTCTTGAGGACCCCGTTGACTGAGAGGAACACCCGCGAGGTGTTTACGAACTGCATCAGAGCGAATTTGAATCCCGCCTTGAGTTTGGGCAATGTGCCGGCCTTTCGTACTTTTACCAGATCCCGATAATCCAGACATCATGATGATTTCCCCGGACTTGGTTTGAGTATACCTCCAGGCGAGATGATAGTAGTCTGCGGCGGTTTTAGCGGCGGCTTCTTTCTCCTGGGGGGAAATGGAGTCGTCGTCGAGGAGGAAGGAGGTCACTTTGGCGCGAACATAGGCCTGACGGCTGAGGTAGAGGGGTAAAACGCGCAATCCTTGCCAATCTCCAGTCCATTCGAGGTAGGTGTTGAGAAACGCGTTTCCTAAATCGGCCCGTCCCCTGGCTTGACAATCCATGACGGTAAAGGCGACATCGTACATGACATCGACGTAGCGAAAAGATTGGTTAAATTCGATGCAGTCAAACAGGAGAATGCGATCGCCCCAAAGTGCGATGTTGCGTAGGTGTAAATCCCCGTGACAGTTGCGAATTTTGCCGTTTGCAATTCGCGCTTGAAACCAGTCGGGATGGTCTGTAAAGATGCGATCGCTATAGGCTTTGGTGTCCTGAAACTGTTGTTCGGTTTGAACTCGTCCAATATAGGCTTGAGTATAGTGATAGTTGTCGTCAATGGCCTCACGAATGGCGGCAATTTCTCCAAACTGAGCAATCTCGTCGCTTGTGGCTGCTTCAGCGTGATAGTCAGCGACCAGTCGTCCCAAGTCTTCCATCTGGGTGTGGGTGAGTTCGCCGCGATCGAGGAGGTCCACAAAGAGATTGTCTTTGGGAAACTGTCGCATTTTTAGGGCATAGTCAACGGCGTCTCTGTCGCTATTTTCGGTGTTATCCAGGAGAAAGCGATCGCCTTGCTGGATAATCGGTAAGACCGCCAAATAGATGCCCGGCGCACCTCGTTGATTGAGCCGCAATTCCTCTTGACAAAAATGCCGCCGCTTCTCCACTGTTGAATAGTCAAAAAAGCCTAAATCCACCGATTTTTTGACTTTGTAGACAAACTCACCCGTCAACAGAACAAACGAGCCATGAGTTTGCTTAAGTTCAATCGGTTGCGTTACCGGATGGGGGTAAAACTCCGGTTGCTGCATCTGTTGAATCAGAGGGGGAAGGGACATGGATAGTTAATAGTGAATAGTGAATAGTTAATAGTTAATGGTTAATGGTGGACAGTTTGCTGCCCACTGTTGGTTATGTTTACTGCCTGTTATGGCTGGAGGAGGGAGCGGGTTTCGCTGGGGTCTAGGCGGGGGCCGAGGCTGGAGACGATGCGGGCGGCGGCTTTAGATGCGAGTTTTCCGGCGTCTGGGAGGCTCATGCCATGGGTGATTCCATAGAGCAATGCCCCGGCGTACATATCTCCGGCGCCAACGGTGTCGATCGCGTTTACAGGGACGGCATCGAGTTCAATGATAGAGTCTCCGTCGAAAATGAGGGAGCCTTGGGGGCCTCGGGTGATGGCGAATTGTTTGGCGAGGGTTTGACAATGGGCGATCGCCTGGTTGAGATCGTTCGTCTCGGCCAGTTTAAGGGCTTCGGTTTCGTTGGCAAAGAGGAAGTCGAGTCCGTCGCCAATCATCTCTAATAATCCTGGTTTGAAGAAACTCACCATGTTGGGATCGGAGAGAGAGAGGGAGGTTTTGACGCCGGCGTTTTGAGCTAAATTGCGGGCTTCGATGGCGGCGGCTTTACCGCTGGGGGAACTGACGAGATAGCCTTCGATGTAGAGATAGTCTGAGTTGGTGATGGCTTCGGGAACTAACTCCTGGCTGGAGAACTCAGCGGCAATGCCGAGGTGGGTGTTCATGGTGCGATCGGCGTCGGGGGTGACGAACACTAAGCATTTGCCGGTCACGCCGTCGGGGCGATCGCTGGGGTTGATGTTGCTGTCAACGCCACAACGTTGTAAGTCTTGGAGATAAAACAGTCCACTGTCATCATTGGCGACGCGACAGGAGTAGAAACTATGGCCGCCAAACTGACTGACGGCGATCGCGGTGTTAGCCGATGAACCGCCGCAAGCTTTTTTGACTTCGTGGGGAGCGAGTTCACTGACAAGATGATGATGGCGATCTTCGTCAATGAGAGTCATCACCCCTTTATCGATTCCGAGGTTAGAGAGTTTGGCCTCGTCTAACTCAAATTCAAAGTCAACGAGGGCGTTACCGAGGGCATAAAGGTTGTATTTAGGCATTATGGGGAACAGGGAACAGGGAACAGGGAACAGGGAATAGGGAATAGGGAACAGGGAATAGGGAACGGGGAACAGGGAATAGGGAATAGGGAATAGGGGGAATGGGGAATAGGGAATAGGGAATGGGGAACAGGGAATAGTGAATAGGGAATAGGGGGTGAGGTTGACATGAAAAAACCAGGGAACACCCCTGGTTTTTGGTTGGCAAATCTGCCGTCGAACCTTGAAAGCAATTTAGCCTTCGCTGGCTTCTTCGAGGGCATCGAGGAGTTTGCTGGCTTCGGACGTTGCACTTTCGTCGTCTTCCGTTTGAGCAACACGAGGTGCTTGAATGGTAACGAGCAGTAAGTCAGTATCCGTGACCGCTCGAACTCCTTCCGGGAAGGTGACTTCACTTAAGTGCATACTGCCTCCCATTTCCAGGGCAGAAACATCGATATCAATGGTTTCCGGGATGTTGTCGGGGGCGCATTCAACGGCCACTTCGTTGACTTGGGTTTCCAGGATACCGCCGTCGCGTTCGACACCGACGGGTTCACCGACAAAGTGAAGGGGTAAGTCAACCTGGACTGTGGCCTGAGAAGCAACGGAGAAGAAACTCAGGTGATAGGGATAGCCTCTCCAGGGGTGCATTTGCACTTCCCGCAGTAGGGTTTGTCCGCTCCAGCCTCCATCGGCGATGGTGACTTTAATCAGACTATTGGATACGTTGGGATCTTTGAGAAGTTGTTGAACGGATTTCTCGTCAACGACCAATTCTAGGGAGTTAGTTCCGTCGTGTCCGTAGAGGACGGCAGGAACAAATCCCTCTCGTCGTAAGGCTTTGGGTTTACTCCCTTCAGGGCGGGATTTACATTCTACAGTCAGTTGCATAGTCGTCTGTTGCGGTTATCTACAAACCTTAATTTTAAGCAGCCAAGCGCTTAATTGTAACACGTGGGAGAGGAAGGCAAGAGGCAAGAGGGGGACTGGGCAGGGGTGTACCGCAAGTGGCGCACCCATTTCCGGCAGGGCCATCTGGGGGGATGCCTTGATATCTGGGTTATTTTTTCACGACTGGATCGCCGTTGGCATCTAGGAGGGCGCGTTTGGGGCCGTGGATGGGATCTTCGACGATGATGGTTTGGTGGCGGCCGGCGCCGAGGGAGACGATCGCGATGGGAACTTCCATCAGTTCGGCGAGGAACTTGAGATAGTTCAGGGCCTGTGGGGGCAAGTCCTCTAGGCTGCGACAGTCTTCGGTACTCGATTGCCAGCCGGGGAGGGTTTCGTAGATGGGTTTGCAGTTGGCGAATTGGCGGGCGCTGCTGGGGAAGTCGGTGGTGCGGATGCCGTCGATTTCGTAGGCGACACAGACTTTGATTTCGCTGAGGGTGTCGAGGACGTCGAGTTTGGTGATGGCGAGACAGTCCATGCCGTTGATGCGGACGGCGTAGCGACCGATGACGGCGTCAAACCAGCCGCAACGGCGTTTTCGGCCGGTGGTGGTTCCAAATTCGGCGCCGCGATCGCAGAGGGTTTCGCCAATTCCTTCGACCATTTCGGTGGGGAAGGGGCCTTCGCCGACGCGGGTGGTGTAGGCTTTGGCGACACCGATGACGCGATCGACGATGGTGGGTCCGACGCCGGCTCCGATGCAGGCACCGCCGGCGATGGGGTTGGAGGAGGTGACGTAGGGATAGGTGCCATGGTCGAGGTCGAGGAGGGTTCCTTGGGCGCCTTCAAAGAGGACGTTGCGACGATGACGGACGGCATCGTTGACGCAGAGGGAGGCATCGACGACATGGGGCCGCAGACGTTCGGCGTATTGGAGATAGACTTGGGCGACGTCTTCGGGATCGAGGGGAGGCAGGTTGTAGAGTCGCTCTAGGATCTCGTTTTTCAGGGGGATGGTCCAGGCTAGGATTTCTCGTAGGCTGTCGGCGTCCATGAGGTCTAAGACTCGGACTCCGGTGCGCTCGGATTTGTCGGCATAGGTGGGGCCAATTCCCCGTTTGGTGGTCCCGATTTTGTGAGTTCCGCGCCGTTCCTCGGAGGCTTGGTCAATCATGCGATGATAGGGCATCGTCACATGAGCGGTTTGGGCAATTTTCAGGTTGTCGGTGGGAATACCGAGGTCTTTGAGGCGATCGAGTTCTTCGATGAGAACTTGAGGATCGATGACGGTACCTGAGCCGATAATACATTCGGTCTGGGGGTAGAGGATACCAGACGGGATTAAATGAAGTTTAAAGGTCTTGTCTTTGACGACAACGGTATGTCCAGCATTTACCCCTCCTTGGTAACGTACTACAACATCTGCCGATCGGCTGAGCAGGTCGGTTATTTTGCCTTTTCCTTCGTCGCCCCACTGGGCACCGATTACAACTACGTTAGCCAAGGGTCTTGATTAGGGTGAAGTTTACACAATCTAAAATTATGGATAGGGGCTGTAACAGTTGTCAACAGTCTAGGGGGAAACTTCGCAATACTTCGCATTGTTTAAATTCCATGACTTTTACCGATGACCCAACTGCGGCGGAAGTAACGGCCGAGGGAGGATTCGTTGAGGGGGAGATAGATGGGTCGTCCATGGGGGCAGGTGTGGGGGTTACGGGTCTGTTGCCAGCGATCGAGGAGTTGCTGCATTTCTTTGAGGGTGAGGAGGGTTCCGTTGCGAATGGCACTGCGGCAGGCGGTGGCGACTTGGGCTTCTTCTAAGCTGCCTTGGCTGAGTTCTCGTAGGGCGTCGGCACAGTCATCTCGTTGGGCCAGGGGGATGGGGGCTTGGCGCAAGGCCCAGAGTCCGTCGCCAAAGGGGTCAACGGTAATGCCGATGTGCTGTAGGTTGTCGAGTTGGGCGGTGGTGAGACCTGAGAGGATGATGGGAGGGTCGAGGTCTTGTAAGGCCCAGTCTTGGCAAAGTTGTTCGTAGATGACTCGTTCATGGGCGATGTGCTGTTCGACGAGCCAGAGGCCGTCGGGGTGTTCGGCGACGATGTAGGTGCGGTTGGCTTGGCCGATGGCTCGCAGGGGCATGAGGGGGCGTTCGGGGGGCTTCTGGGACGCCTGAGTGGGGTCTATGGGTGTGTCTTGGACGTGGTACTGGCCGGAGGATTCTTGGACTCGCAGTAGTTGCCGGACGCGGGAATGGTCGCGGCCGTCGTGGCTGTCTAGGGCGAGGGTGCGATGGAGGGCTTCGCGTAGCTGGGTTTGCCAATGGTCGCTGTTTTGTAGGTAGATTTCCCGTTTGGCGGGATGGCGGTTCCAATCGATCTGTTGGGGGGGGACGTGGAGATGGAGGAAACAGAGGGGATAGCGGTTTCGGGGGAGCGATCGCGAGAGGACGCTGAGGAGGGTCTGTTCGAGGTTAGGCAGGTTGACGACTCGGCCGTTGACGGCGAATTTGAGCCAGTCGGGGCGGCCGCGATGACAGCGATCGGGACGACCGAGTACCAGTTCTAATGTCTCACTGTGGTTGTACTCACTGTGGCTGTAATAGAGGTCATTACGACGGACGCCTCGCAGCAGTTGGGGGAGAATTTGCTGGGCGTTTTGGCCGGGGCTGAGGCTAAACCAGGGTTTTGAACCTTTGCGGACTTGCCAGGAGACCTGGGGATGGCACAGGGCCAGGTCATAGAGGGTTCGCTGGACGGCCCGCAGTTGTTGCGGTGGGCTGGGAAGGGCATCCCGCCGTTGTTGCCAGCGTTGGAATAATTGCTGCACTTCAACGACGGTTCCGGGGGCAACGGCGGCGGGGACAAGGCGGGTGATGCGGCCGTGACGGCTATAGGAGGCGTGCCAGCCGGGGTCGTCGCCCTGGCGACTATAGATGTCGAGTTGGGCCAGTTGGGCGAGGCTATGGAGGGCTTCGCCGCGAAAGCCAAGACTGGTGATGCGCCCGAGGTCGTCGATGTGGTTAATTTTACTGGTGCTGTGGGGGCGGGCGGCTTGTTGGAGGTCGTCGCAGGTCATGCCACAGCCGTTGTCGGCGACGCGGATGCGCCACTGTTGGGGGTCTACGGAGACGGCAATGCGGCTGGCTCCGGCGTCGAGGGCGTTTTCGGCCAGTTCTCGGACGACGGCGGCGATCGAGTCGATGACTTCTCCGGCGGCGATCGCATGAACCACATCATCCGGGAGGGTTGCGATTGTGGACAGGGTTGGGGACACAGTAGAAGAGGCGCGCAGAGATAGGGAGGGAGAGGAAACAGGCATTAGGCTTGGCTGAAGTCGGTTAAGGGGTATTCTTTGGGGATTGTCGTGAGACTGACTTGCAATTTGGACGGCTCTGCTTTAGTCTCAGGGAAGTTTGGCATCGCATCCTGATGAAGGGTTAGGATGTGGTGTAGGATTGCGACTGTTCGGGACGCTCTAAGATTTAAGGTCGGGACGCTCTCAGATAAAATCAACGTTGTCATTCTAAGGGTTTTAATTATGACTTCAGAAACGACCCCCAACGGAGAACAAACCACAACCCCAGATCAGCCTGCCGCAGCAGTCGAATCGAAGGGAGGGGAACTTCAGATCTCCAACTCGGCGGGAAATACGGAGAACAAAGACCAGTTTAACGAAGTGAAGGCACAAGTCCTCTCGGTCTTGTCTGACCTATTTGGGATTGTGGGTCACTTTTTCTCGGAATACAAGAAGCCGCTCATCAATGTGGCGTTGGTGGTGGGGGCGCTTGTCGCACTCTACTTAACCTTGTCTGTTATTGATGCCATTAACGATATCCCACTGCTGTCTCCCATCTTTGAGTTGGTCGGCATCGGCTATTCGGGTTGGTTCATCTTCCGCTTTCTGCTTACGGCTGAGGCGCGTAAGGAGTTACAAAGCAAGATTGTTAATTTCACTAATCGAGTCACTGGCTCCTAGTTCTCGGGAATGGGTGAGTTCTTGATGAGCTGCCCAATTCTTCTTGTAGAGACGGATCTGACGTAACGGTCTCGATCGCTCCCCCCAGTCGAAGCAGCCTGTTCTGTTTCGGCTGGGGGGCTGGTTTTTGGTTAGGCCGTTGCACCGGGACCCATGCCGATGGTTCCGGCATAGACGGCGCGATCGCCGAGTTCACTCTCAATCCGTAGCAAACGGTTGTATTTGGCAATCCGTTCACTGCGACAGAGGGAACCGGTTTTGATTTGGCCGGCGCGAGTGGCGACGGCTAAGTCAGCGATGGTGGTGTCTTCGGTTTCCCCGGAACGGTGGCTAATCACCGAGCGGAAACCATTGCGGGTGGCTAAGTCAATGGTTTCGAGGGTTTCGGTGAGGGAGCCGATTTGGTTGACTTTAATGAGAATGGAGTTGCCGGCTGATTCCTCAATGCCGGTCTGTAAGCGAGTTTTGTTGGTGACAAACAGGTCATCCCCGACGAGCTGACAGCGATGGCCCAGGCGTTCAGTGAGCAGTTTCCAGTTATCCCAATCTTCTTCATGGAGGCCATCTTCGATGGAGACGATGGGATAGTTCTCCACTAAGCCGGCCAGGTAGTCGATGAGTTCGGCGGGGGAGCGGCTGGCCCCGTCATAGGTATATTGGCCGTCACTGTAGAACTCGCTGGCGGCGACGTCGAGGGCTAGGGCCACTTGTTCGCCGGGGGTGTAGCCGGCCCGTTGGATGGCATCGACGAGAAGTTCGGCGGCGGCGGTGTTGGATTCGAGGTTGGGAGCAAATCCGCCTTCGTCGCCCACTCCGGTGAGAAGGCCTTTTTCGTCGAGGACTTTGCTGAGGGAGGCGAAGACTTCCGACCCCCAACGCAGGGCCTCTTTAAACGAGGGTGCGCCAACGGGGACAATCATGTATTCCTGAAAGTCGATGTTGTTGGCGGCGTGTTCTCCGCCGTTGATGACGTTCATCATGGGAACGGGGAGGAGATTTGCCAGGGGACCGCCGAGGTAGCGGTAAAGGGGCAATTCTAGGGCGCTGGCGCAGGCGTGAGCGTTGGCGAGGGAGACGGCGAGGATGGCGTTAGCGCCGAGGTTGGCTTTGTTGGCGGAGCCGTCGCGATAAAGCATGGCCCCGTCGACTTCGAGCTGGTTGAGGGCGTCGACTTTGCCGACGAGTTCTGGGGCAATTTTGTCAATGATGTTTTCTACGGCTTTGAGGACACCTTTGCCGTTGTAGCGGTGGGGGTCCCCGTCGCGGAGTTCGTGGGCTTCAAAGGTTCCGGTGGATGCGCCACTGGGGACTTTGGCTATACCGATGGCACCATTGGCGAGGCGAACTTCGGCTTCTACGGTGGGCCGTCCTCGGGAGTCGAGGATTTCCCAGGCTTCAATGGACTCGATGCTGGTGTCAGATACAAACATACGATTGTTTCTCTAGTAACGACAGGGCGAGCGTCTGGCAAGCCGCCGTGGGCTTCATGCACCCCAAATATCATACGGTGCATGGGGGGGTTCTTTGGCCCCGTTGGAGATTTCCTGACAATTGCTGAGGGTTCTGGGGATGCTGAGGGTTCTGGGGATGGCTGTCAGAGATGCTCTTTGAGTTCTTCGATGCTGACTCGGGCATCTTTGAGGATATGTTTAAGGGTTCCGGGGGGTAAGTCAGGATGGACGGGAACGATACAGGTATGGGTTTCGGTTTTTTTGAGGTGGGCATGGCTGCCGGTGGTATGGGTTTCGGTGAAGCCTATTTTTTTGAGGGCGTTAATAATTCGTCGCCCTGAGATATGGGGCATTTCTGAAAAGATTAAGCGATGAATTTGGGCTTGTGTTTCTCGGTCTTCGGGGTCACTATTTTTGATGGCTTCTTCGAAGATTTCAAGTTGATGTATTCGGTCTTCAATATAGATTTTATTGGCCTGTAATTCAAGGTTTTGCTGGGTGAGCTTTGATTTTTCTTGTTCTAAGAGTTCATTTTGTTCGAGGGCATACATTTCAAATTCTTGATTATCTTCGATGATTTGTTCGAGTTCTTCTTTGAGATATTCATTTTCTTGGATAACTTCAAGTTCTCGTTCTTGAGCTTGTTGCTGCACTCGTTCTAATTCTCGACGGGAGGTTTCGAGGGCTTTTTTGAAGCCGGGATTATCAACGTCCTGATCGAGTTGTTGTTTGAGTTCTTGATATTGCTGTTGGGCGAGGTTGCGATCGCCGGTGAGAGCGGCAATAATCTGATTGAGTTTTTCGGTTTCCTGTTGAGCTTTGGCGGCTCTGGCTTGAGCAATTTGTAGGTCTTCGCGCAACTGTTCTAAAACTTGCGTTCGTTCCCATTGCTGTTGGTCTTTTTCCTGTTGAGCTTTTTTGAGTTGAGCGATGTTGCGCTCCCGTTCCTGAATTTGCTCTTGGGCCTCGGTTTGAGACTCAATAACGGTGGCTAATTCTTGCTCTAATTGTTGGAGAGTTTGGACGCTTGCTTGTTGCTGTTCTTCAAATTCAGAAAGTTGGGTTTCATAGTCGTCAATGAGGCTCTGCAAGTCTTGGGTTTGCTGTTGCTGCTTTTCTCGGTAGGCGTCGAGTTCGCGGCGAGCGAGTTCCCGTTCTTGCAGGAGTTTAGGAATTTGTTGGAGTTGGCTTTCGAGCTGCTGTTTGAGGGTTTGGGCATCTCGTTGCAGTTCTTGGCGTTTTTTGCGTTGACTATAGAGAATAATCTCGATCATGACCCAAGTCATGACCCCACCGGTGAGAAAAAAAATGGTGGTTAAGAGGTAAATAAAACGAGAACCGCTGAGTTGGAGGGGATTGAGGAGCCAGCCGCGATAATCGTCAATAAATGTGGGGGGACGGTGACGAAGATAATAGACGCGTCCGATGATGTCTCCGGGATTGGTTTGTCCTGTGGCGATCGGGTCTGTGTGGTCGGGTTGGCGATAGGTTGATTCGGCGAAGAGTGGCGGCGGATCTCGTAGTAGATCGAAGGGATGATTTTCTAAGTCTGCGGGAAAAATGGTGGGAGTTTGGGGGGACTGATGGAGGATGGTTTGGTTGGGACAGTCGGGGCGATCGCTGGTACAATCTGTAACAACTAAACCAAATCGTCCGTAGTTACTCTCTAGGGTGGTTTGAATTTCTTGGGGTTGGTTTTCAATCAGCAGATAGGAGAGTTTGGTGGGTAAGCTATGGCTTAAAAGGTTGAAGTCCACGGTTTCTACCCGAAACATCGTTCCCTTCGAGTAGTTGCGATAATTGGCCCAATTGGAGATGGTGGCGATACTGACGGCGGTGATACTAATCAGGCTCAATCGACCAAGGCTATGAAGGAGAAGGCGGCGATGGCGGCGAAGAAACGTGAAGGTCATCGGCTAAGGCTAAAGTCTGAAGGCTGCTGGTATCCCATTATACGGTGGGGGGTTTGGGGACAGTAGCACCGATAGGACTTAGCTGGCCCAGCGTTGACCTACAACTTGATGTGTGATGTATCGAAATGTAAAATTCATCCAATGCAGACCTATCGATGGTTTTAGGATGCTCTAGCGTAAATAACGGCAGCTTATCTTTCCACGGATTTACTAATCACGTTAGTGTCCCAATCATCAGTCAGTCCTCAAGAAATATCAGGAACTTGCCAAATTGCAATGGTTGTGTCACGCCCTCCACTCAGCAAGTATTGATTATCTGGACTAAACACAAGAGCATAAACTTCTTTAGTATGACCCATGAGAGTGGTTAATTCTTCTCCAGTCATGAAATTAAAGATTTTAACCTGATTTCCCGAGTCACCTGTCGCTATATACTGCCCATCCCCACTGATAGCAACAGCGAGAATACTAAATTCATTGCCAACCTGATATAAAAGTTTGCAATTTGCTATATCCCATACTTTTAAGGTTTTATCGCTGCTCACACTAGCCAAAAAATCACTGTCTTGACTAAAGGCTAGTGACCAAACTGATTGATAGTGTTGTTGGTATTGATCAATTAATGTGCCTTCTTGTAACTCCCAGAGGTTAATAACTCCCGTCGAATGACCCGTGGCTAACAAGCTATTCATCGGGTCAATTGTAACAGACAACACTAAATCGTCGTCAGGTTTTAGGTGGTGCTTAATTGTCCCATCTGGAAAGTCACGAATTATAATGGTTGTGTCACGGCTTCCACTGACTAGATGGTTGCCATCTGGAGACAACGCCACATCTAAAATAGATTGGCTATGTCCCTCAAAATAGTCTTTTTGGGAATTGTTAAGATTCCAAAGCTTAATGACTTCACTTTGCCCTCCTCCTACAATCATCCTAGCATCAGGACTTAAGGCAATTGAATTTAGAAAAGCATCATTTTTCAAGCAGCCAATTTCCTGAGCGACTAACGGATTCCAGATACGAATGGTATTATCAAAACTGGCACTCAATAGTGAAAAATGTCCAGGGTCTTTTTTTAAGGGTGTGACGACCAAAGATTTAACAGTACTACTATGTCCTTGGAGAATCCGAACTGGCTGTTGGGGATCATGATTCTCTACGAGAGTCGGTACCTCGTCACTAGATTGCTCATCAATTTGTAGAGACTGGACATTTTGGAACGATGGATCTTCATCTTCAGCTACTTCATCGGGAAAATTATCTTCTACGTCTTCACTCTCTTCTTCCTCAAAATACAGCTCTTCCTCAAGAGACGGCTCTATGTTATTTTCGGAAAATGGCTCATCTAGGGATGTTGAGTCGTCTGAAGTTACCGTCACTTCTTGACTCGGTGCTGTGTTCTCTGTAACCAGTTGGCTCTCAGCATTTTGGTCAAGGACTTGTTGCAGTTTGATGTCTATATTTTCCTCTAACTGGAGTATATTTTTCTTTAAACTGTGTTTGGCTTGGTGTAAGTCACTAATCTCTCGATTGATTTGTTGCCGTGCCAAAACGGCATGGTTTAAATCTTTTTGTACTTGTTCATTTGCCTTCAATAACAGCTCAATATTTGCGGTTAAGGTCTCGTAGTTAGACTGAAGTTTTTGTAGGTTATAGTCTAAATTTTTAATATCTTGATCTGAACCTAACTGAGAAGCTGTGCCAAACTGTAAAACCCCCGTTTTCACTAAATGCCATTCTTTTTGATTGGGCATCATTTTAAGCTGAGCTGGTTCAAGCAATGTAAACTTGTCAATATTCGCTTTGCTTTCATCCTGACAGGTAAACAGCATGGCTAACGTTTTCATTCGGTGAGGATTCAAGCGAATATTGATGTTCGGAACAAGCCAGTAGGTTTCCTCGGTATTGGCAATAATCCAATAACTTCCATGCTTATTGATTTCAAGAACTGCTGAATCAGACAAGCCCCGATAAGTTTCTGAGGTCACGGTCACTGGGATAACACTTGGCGCAAATACCTGTGGGACATTATTACACGTCTCAATCAACTCAGGTGCTGAAATCTCCAATCGGTTAATTTTGGGAACTTCCATCGCGCCGCTGACTCGAACAGCATTTTTCAGTCCACTACGATTGAAGGCTCGCTCAAGTTCTTTGAATCGTTCTTCGAGTTGTTGAATAATTTTTAGGTTGTTTCCTGAAACATCGAGTGCTTTCTGAAAAGATTGTAGGGTCTGTGTGACAAAGTTTGAATCCATGAGTGATTGATGCTTACTATAATGTAACTACCATTCTGCCAAATGCTATGAGTGAAGAGAGAATGTCAACCAAATACAATTTGACCACGCCTGACTAACTGCCACTGATTGGCAGAAATTTGCTGAACTTGGGCTGGCTCAATTAGGCGATAGTTTCTCGCGTGAGTAGTACTATAGTTTTGATGGTGAAATATTTGACTTAATGAGTCGAAGGTATTTTCATTGATAACTAGCTTTTCTTTTGGAACTAAGTAGTTTAAATAACTTGTCTTAGATGGTACCAGCCAATAATTTCCATTATTGTCTGGAGTAAAACTCATCGGAACTGACTGTCCAGACCTAATCTGATTTAGGGTTTCTTTAGGGATTGATACAGAAGTGGAATTTTGTTTCAGTTCTCTCGCTCTTTTGTTATATAACGCAACAATATTTTGAGCTTCATTGGAGGATATCGAAGGGCTTGGTGAAGATGCTGGAGTCTGTTGTGGAACTGAGGGTTGAGAAGGTTTGGGAGAAGGTTGTGGAATGTGTGCGGCTGGTCCTAACCCTGGCTTATATCTTGATGATGAACTGGGTGGTGGTTGACCTTGTTGAGTCGAGGTTGTTGCAGGATTGGTTGTACCAGAACGAGATTCCCAGCCAGTCGATGTAGTAGACCCATAAATGCTTGGAGAAGACGGGCTATCTTGGGCCAATGGAGGACGTTCCCTTCTCGGTGAGTTAGATTTAAAAAATCTAGGTATTCTTAAATTTAATATACTCACAAATATTAGTACGAAATTTAAAATTATTAACACGAAAAGCATAAGACCAGAGCGGCGGATTTCGAACCGTAGTTGGTCATTCTGACTTACAAGTTCATCAAGTTTTTGAAGGACTTGATTCTCACCAGGAGAGGACTGTCTCTGATCAGCAGCATCCTGCTGTGTGGCATTTTCAGTGGGAGGACTCACAGGAGATGGTTCTACAGCGGGGGACTCTATTGATAATACAGAGGGGAATCTTTCGGATAATATTTGTTTCATCTCCGAAACCAGAGGACTGTTATCCCCTTCAGAAGAACGGGTTGATGGCTGACTCCATAATTGAGGAGCTACAAAGGCTAAAACTAAAAGTAAACTTGAAATTAGAACTAAGTAAGCAATGGGAGATATACGATGATCGTTCATAATTAGCCTTACCTAAACCTCAACTAAAAATACAAAACTTGACAAATAAAGTGGCATCTTAGGTGTAAATTTCTAGCACCCCCTTTTCTGTAACTTCCCATCGCTTAGCTGTGCGGTTTCGCTTGACACGTCCTGGCTTAACTAATCGAAATTCCTCGGGATATAAAAAATCAGAATAAGTTATCTTCATGAGTTTTTTATGCAGCGGAAGTGTGGTTTGGTTGACAACCAACATATTAGAAGGAGTTAAATAATCAACATCCGAGTATCGACAGATGTACCAATCCCCCCATCGATCGGCTTTAAGTGAACAGTGTTCTGACGACTCTTGATCGGCATCCAAGGAACAGGTTGCTTTAATGGTTTTCCGAAATTCTGTGTGATGGCTACTATGATACATCTCCAGAAATTCTTGCTCTTGGGGAGTGAGTTCAGGAGCTTCCTCTTCAGGATCAGGAGTTGGCTCAGAAGGGACTGGCGTCATTAACTCTTGGCTCTCCTGGAAATCAGGCTCATTCTCTGGGTTAAGTTTTGGGGTCGGCTCTTCTGCTGCTGGTTCTGGATTGGTCGATGCGTCCTCAGGTGTAGTACTTGGAGTTTCAATTAGGCGGCTGCTTGGGCTGCTCTTGGTTTCACTAAATTCTAGTGTACCCTTTTCTAGTAGCCTCCAAGTGTGGACTGAGCAGGTCTGAGAAGAGTCCGGACTGGAGCTGGGACTGATACGAGCCGGCTTAATTAGGTTAAAATATTTGTTGCACTGCTGTACATTATGACAGACAAATAAAGCTTCTAGGGTCGGTAAGTTATATTCGTTGTATCGTGACGGTTGCTTGGGAACGAGATAGATTTCATTCACTAACCAGTAGCCATGTTGGTTAGCTTCGATGTCTAATAACGTTTCATCTCCTCGAACTCTATGGATGATGACCCCCACTTTGGCCGCCTTTCTTTTGACCGTTTTCGGGGTTCTATTATAAAGGTTCACTAACGCAGCTTCATCCGCAGGGTTAGGAGAAACACCTGATTGGTTCTCTAGCTTGGCTTCTGAACCACCATCGTCCAGAGATTCAAGACTAACTTTTTGCTGAAGTTCAACGATATCGCGATTTAACTGGTTGACTTGCTCGGTCAATTGATGATTGTCGGTCTCAACCTTCTCCAGACGGGTAAGAAACGATTCTAGAATAGAGATGAGTTCTTGCTGAGACTCAAACAGAATTGTACCATGCTGAACCTCACGCAAATCATCATAGGTTTTCTGCTCATCGCTACTTGTTGGTATTTGTTTTATCTTGCTTTCATCTAACATAAGCAGTCCAAAGTATATGGTTTTTCAAAGCTAAAATATCAAGTTTTACTAATAAAAACTAATTCTCCTTTTTCCTGTATTTCCCATTTTTCTTCCGTCTCTAGTTGTTTTACAAAAGCTGGTTTTATAACCTCGAATCTTTGTCGCTTCAAGTCATCATAGTTTTGACATTCAAAGATTTTCTTTGTAAACTCAATGTTGTGTTCATTAAAGCTGATCTTTGGTTGCGGTGCTAGACAGAGACGGCTGCTGGATGGATCTCTTATAATCCAGTAGTTACCTCGCGTCTGTTGTGTTAAAAGAATAGGCACATCTTTAGCACGCATTTCTTTTATATTATCTGGAGAAACAACAATTACATCATCAGTTTTACTCTCATAAAGCCAAGACCAACCATGGGACTGTGAACCTTCACTTGATAAAGTGACTTTAGAAGATGGGATGTTTGTATCCACATCTATCCTATCTGGTTTTAGAGAAGACAAGGTGTCACTTGATGTTTCCGAGGAGCCAGAGTCATGACCCCGCTGAGTCTGATCTGGTGAATCTATATGGGTCTGATCTTTCAATCTAGCTTCAATATACTTTTCAATTTCCGCCCTCATTTGCTTAAGATCCTTGCGGAAATTTTCAGCTAAGGCGTCTTGTTGCTTCTTAATTTCCTGATTGACATAAGGTTCAAATTGCTTCCATAAATCGTCGATATTTTCTCGACCAATTTCTGGCTGACTTGCCTCGATCACCGAATCATCTTGTTGTGCTGCCTGACTCGTCTGACCCAGATTTTCCTTAAGCTGAGCCAACTCTGTTCGAAGATCTTCTATTTTTTTGTCTCTTTCTTTCAGATTATTCCATAGGTGTCTTGACCATTCTGATATGTCATGATGTAGGCACGACAAAAAAGCAGTATTATTAAACTCATCAATTAAAGGAAATCCACAGGACTTGCATTGCTTTACTTCGGCAGGAACCAGCTCATTAGTAGTATCACAAACTGGACATTTTATTTGAGACATATTGACGAATTTACAAAATTAATTACTGTTTTGAGGAAAAATGAAATACTTAGGTATCCACTCATACAGGAACTGGCTATCGAGCCTGGGGGATATAAGTCCCCCAGAATCGGGGTGTGAGCCGGACCTACCCCACCCACCTCTTACCTAAAACCTGCAAGAGAGCTTTTAAGGCCAGAATAAAGGGTGGTTCAACCCGAATATCATCGGGTGACTCTCCCTTCATTTTAATCAGGATAGCGGTCAATTCCCGTTGCACCTCACGCCACAACGGGCCATTTTCCTCCAGTTGCTCCTCATAGTCATCGGTGATGGTATAGTCTGCCAAGGGTAGAATCCCCTCAATCCGTAAGGTTTTGATAGCTCGCTGGAAAGAATTGACAAATAACGCCAGTTGTGCAAGTTCAGGAACTTCAAATTGACTGACGTTCTCTTCCCCAAGGTCTAACCGTTCATTAAACTGGATACGCCGACCATTGATTTCACAATCTTCTCCGGCAATGAGGAGGTCTTCCGTTTCTCGCTCTAACCCCTTCAGCTTACTTTGACTGAGGACTAGACCACAGGCTACCTCATCCTTGGGACGTTGGCTCAGGCGCGTTGGCTCCTCAGTATCCTTAAACTGAGAGCCTTCACATAACATCTTGCTTAAAAGCGCATTAATTTCTGAGTCAGGATCAAATCGACCATCCTCCGCTAGCCAGTTCAGTAGTTGAGAGCCATTTCCACCGATATAGACGGGGGTAATTTGTGGGTCACTGTATTTTCCTTCTTGATGTAGCACCCCCAACAACGTCCCGATATAGTAGTAGAGACCGGAAAAACCAAGGGCCATTAGTTGCAGCAGTCCCTGAAATTCTGGCTCCTCCTCAACGAAGCTGCGCTTATTTCTCAACCAGTTGGCACTGTCATTTCGCAAAAGAACATCCAACTTGGCATTGAATGCAGGACCTTCAAGTTCAGACCACTGGGATTTATCTTGCTCAAAGTGCTTCAGGATGAAATCGGGTTTGCGGGAAATAAACTGGGAGAACAAGTCTCGACCTGCGAGCTGAACCGAGCATTGGTGAATGAGTGTATTTCGTTCCCAAATCGAAATATCCGAGGTTCCTCCCCCCAAATCAATGCAGGTACTGCTAACTAAGTTATGGCCTTCCTTATCTGCAAAATACTGAGCAATGGCTAAGCTCTCTGGACGAAAATGCGTTAAATCTTGTATGCTTGGACACCCATGCTTTACTCCTGTACTTTGTGCTAGCTCTTCGGTAATTGACTGCCAAACAGAAGCCAACCTTCTTTGGTCACGCCGAGAAAATGCCGATGGGTAGGAGAGACACCATTGTATACGTCGCGCCCCCCCTTCATCTTGAACCGCCATTGCTGTAATGTGTAAAGCTAAATGTTTCAAAAACAGGCGATTATAGGCAAGATTTTTAGCAGACCATTTTAAGTCAGTCTTGATGAAATCTTGCTCGGGGCGGAAATTTCCCAACTCCGGCACATAAACTCTCCCATCAAAGATGGGATCTAAATTATCTAACTTTTCTCCTGCGTCTTTTCGGAACCCTCGATTTGTCAATACAGATGACAGTGGTAAGGGCTTTTCTTCAGGCACAAAATTTTCAGGAACAAAGAACTCAAATAGGGTTTTGACTCTGGTATCGTCAGGCACATTGGTTACCTGCAATTGGAGATTATTTAAGGGAAGAGGGCCAGTAACGCGCCCTTGACGATTCACATAAATGTTAGTGAATGAAGTTCCGAAATCAACGCCAATTTTCCAGTCACCTGTTGGCTTGACTGTCTCGGGAGGACTTAAAACAATTAAACCTTGCAACTCATTATACTCGCTCAGACACTCAACATAGGTGGGAAAGCTTTTAAACCTGACAATTTGGTAATTTCCCAACTTTTCCTCGAAGGGGTAAACGTCCGTGGCTTCAGGAAAGTTAACTCGGAACGTGTCTTCTGCTAACTGACCATCATAGTAAAAGCCATAATAGTGCGTCCAACTCGTCAACTGGAAATTGGGCCAAACTTGCAAGACGGGTACATCTATGACTATATTCTCTTCCTTGAGAACATAATCCTTATAGACGCGGTAGTTCTCAGGCTTTTGGCTGTCTGGATTCATCCCTGAGAGCGGCAAATCCAAAACAACCCTGACTTTGGCTCCTTCCCCGTCAACCGTTAGTCCTTCCAGACTAACCACCTTGTTCATCAAGTCTTGAGGGTTGAGGTATTCCAAGAGAATTGGATTTAGGGGCAACAGAGGTGTAATCGCCTCACCATTAAAACGAAGGTTTTGAGGACTAGAGGGTAACAAGGCTCCCGGAAGAGCATCCTCGATTTCCAAAAAAGCTAATTCAGGTAGAAATAGATCTTTGGCTTGTAAGACCCGAACGGAGCGATTATCAAGTTGACCCAAAGTTTGCCCCTGGAGCTGAAATGAAGCCAGGGTTCTATTATCATAAATCCAGACATTTTGAGGAGGCTGATTCCAGGCTTCAGCAATCTCAGGATCGACGATTAGGAGATCGGGTAGATTTTCTTTGTCAGGGCTGGGAATTAATCGGACGTTGGAGGGTTGAGCTTCCGCTTCGACGGGCTGGTTAAGTGCTTTTAATACTCCAATGTTAATGGGGACTCCGAAAAACTGAGGATTGTTGCTGAGACTCAAGTTCTGCTGAGGTGCGCTCCCCAGACTATCGCGAAATTCTTTCACTAGCCCGGTCATTTTCTCGATAGCGTTCCCTTTCCCTTGATGCCGGTTGATTTCAACAAGTAAATTGTCAAGCCACCGCCAGAACAGTGCTTTTTCATTGTCATTAAGGAAGCGAACGGGGTCTTGGAGTTGCCCATTTTGCCACCAAGGTAGCCTAGTCCATTGCCCTTCCTCTGAAGTGACCACGAGGGTACTTGGTGAGGTCATACCTACGGGTTGACCATTCCAGTTGAAAATATAAATATCCTTCCAAGGATTTTCACCGTCAGCCGAGTAAAGGACTGCGTTGGGCTCGGGTAGAAATTGAAATAGGGCTTTAGAGAACGGGTTATCAACTTGATCCAGTCTAAGCCGTTTCGCCTTTAGGGGAAATGATCGCACTTCTGCCAAAGCAATGGCAGCCAGCATTCCTCGCCATTGGGGAATGACCTGATCTCGAATTGGAAATTCTGGGTTATGTAATGCCATCTCAAAGGAGAGAGGTCGCGCCCACATGGTAGGGAGGGCACTAATGTCTTTGACTTCTTCCGGGGCTTGATAGTCTAAACTTGAGGCAACATTATCAAAGGTTGTCCGAGCGCGCATCTGCCAAACACCAACTTGATCCCCAACTTGAACGTCACCGTACAATTTTAGTCTTGGGAGTAACAATGATAGTTCATCAATCTGTCCTGGGTTTTGAAACAAAGAAAATCTTTCTTCATTTTGCATTGGTTTATTCTCTTGATTTACGGGTTGCTCAACTTCCTGTTTTTCTTGCAAACTTTTTATAAACTCAGGGGGGATTTTCAAATAGATTTCATCAGTTATCTCTACACGATTGCCTCGAAGAGGGAGCTTCATGAATTCTTGTTGTCCAGGTTCAAGTCTTTTGTGGTAGTAATGTCCCATGGCACGGGCAAAGATTAGAAGCCTTTCAAACTCAGGCATATCTTGATGTAGAAGTTCAGTGAGAGAGGCGATGCGAATTAAATCTCTGGGATTTTGCTGATAAGCTCTTTCAAATTCTTCTGCTAACAACCGAACAGATTGTTTGGGTTTGATATAAGCTAAAGCGGCCCAACGTTGAGACTCGGCAAAATTTCTATAATAAGGGTTTGAACTACGCAGATCTTGGCGAATATAGGCTAATAATAATCCAGCCGTTTGTTTGACTCTTTTTGGTGTAAATCTTGGATGCTGCTTGAACTGATTTAGAAGTTCTTGGCGAAGAGTAGCATCCATTTCAAAGGTTTCGCGACCCACTTCATCGCAAAGATTAGATAACATCAAGTCTGCAACAGCAATCCAGGGAATATTCAGAGGTTGGTTGTGGATATCGGTTTGAAAGTTTGCCCAAATACGATAGAGTAGATCGGGGGTCAGGGCTAAGGGTAATGCAGCATGATAGGCTAAGTGAAGATGGGGAGTTCCAAATTTTTTTTCAAAGGCTTGGATGTGGTGTTGGGCAGCTTCGATATCCATAATTTATGTGATAACTTGTTTTGGGTGAACTAAGGTTAAAGGGCATTAATTTGATCACAGTATTTATTTTGAGTTTAATTTTTTGAGGCATTATAAATTATTTGAGTACTGAATCTAATGATTTATTAAACCATAAAATGACCTTTTAAAACTTTTATTGCATTTTGTAATCCGGAGCGATTACATTGAAACATTGGGACTAACTTGGCAATCTCTTCTGCTGTTGTATTCCGCCAACGGCTTGAGGGAACGGGATTGAGCCAAGCTAGATAACGCAATCGCTGTTGAAACTGTTGTAAAACCCATTCGGTTCGTTCTAGCCTATTTTTACTATAGCCCCCTCTAGCAGCTCCCGCATCACTGAAGATTAGTAAACATGAATGACTATGGGATAACTGGGGTAACAAGTCTTCCAATCGTTCAGCTTCTCGTTGTTCTGAATCACTATAGAGATAATCGACGGGACAATTATGGAAATAATAAAGGTGTGATCTTCCCAAACGTCCTCCCCGAATAGCTGTTTCCTGAAGTCGCTCTCCTAGGGAGTGGAAAGGAACCATAGACCCATCAATATCTAATAAAAATATTAACTCAACCCGATTAATTCGTTGAGGAACTAAAACAGGAGAAAAGAAAAAACCCTCTTGAGCAACCTGTTTAACGGTGGCTTTTACATCTAGTTCAGTTGCTGCTCCCTCTCGCCTCAAACGACGTAAATAACGCCAATTTTGCTTCATTTCTCTCGCCGTTATCGGTAGATAATCTGAATACAATAAGTAGTTATTTGTCTCATGACCAACCTCATGAGACTCCTTATGATGGCTAGCTTCCCAATAAGTGTTTTGACTCTGTTTCGTTTTCGCAACTTGCACCTCATCGTTGATATTTAGGGTTAAATCAGGTATGGTGTCTTCTTCAGGATCTCTATCCTGAGATAAATCCTCTTCTGGGGGAGGATTGGGAGAGTCCAATTCAGGATTAATGACTTGACTTTCAGAAAATTGGGGTTCTGAGTTCTCAGGAGAAGGACTTGGAGATGAAATTGGTTCTGGTTTTGCTGGTTGTTCTGCAATGGGTTCATCGATGATGACGGTTTCCCTGAAGATGTCTTGAGACATGATTAAATCAAAGTAATGGTCAAAAGTTGCTATCTCTTGAGGAGATTTAACCCATAACAATTTACAAACTCTTGCCAAAGACTCTAAGGGGTGTTTTTGCGATATTCCAAACCCTGACATTAAAGCTTGTAGCAACAGTTCATAGTCATCAACCCCTAAGATGAATCCGGATTCACGCAGTTTATTAAACAAGTCTTGCAGAGGTAAGTTGTTTATTTTCATGATCCCAGTCGTTTCATATAACGGCGATGGTCATCCCAATTTTTGAGTAAAACTCCCAGATATGGAAGCTTGCCGTCTAATTGCTTCAGGATTTTCTCTTGAGGATGACGACGTAAAATATCAAACCAATCAAGTAATTCACTGGTCGTCACATTTTTAGATGATCTCCCTTTCTCTTCCTGCAAAATCCTGCGTAACTCTATAAATTTCCTGACAACTTCTTCAATAAATTCATAGTCGTCAGGAATCTCATATTCATTTTCTGGAACACCCCAAAAACGAGCAATAATAATATTGATTAACTCGTCGGGACTCGGAAATTCGATGTATTTGAAAATACATCGACGTAAAAAAGCATCTGGCAAATCCCGTTCTTGATTACTTGTAATAAAAATAATTGGCGGATGTTGTGCAAAAACTTCTTCCCCAGTCTCCGAAACTGTAAACCTATTCTCCTCTAACTCTAATAGTAAATCATTGGGAAAGTCAATGTCTGCCTTGTCAATTTCATCAATTAGTAAAACAGTAGGCTTTAGATTTTTAAACGCTTGACCGATGGGTCCCCATTCTCGATAGATGGTCGGGTCGTACAGGTCTGGCTTTGTCTCCTCAGTCCCTAAACGATTGAGAGCTAGTAATTGAGCATCACGTAACTGTGCCAAACTATTATAAGTGTATAATCCATCTTGCGCTCTACTGGTTGATTTGATTGTCCAAGCAATATAAGGAAGGCCTAATTCGTAGGCGACAGCTTGGGCTAACTTGGTTTTTCCACAACCGGGTTCTCCCTGAAGCAGTAAAGGACGTTGTAGGGTGATGGCTAGGTTAACAGCTTCCACTAGCTCCTTACTGGGTAAGTAAGGATAGAGCATTTGTCCTTGCTTATTTCTGTATTCCCGAGGAGGATGAACTTTTCCGGTATAGAGAGGCAAATTATTTTGACCTAGTAGTAGCGTTTCCATTTAGACTCAATGTCTCCCCAATCTATGTTGCAGCAGTTACAAATATATTCTAAAACGGTTTCATGTGGAACAAATTTTTCGGTTAGTTGAGCATGATTTTTAATGACTTTTTGGCTGATTTCATCTGGTATTTTTTGACGTTTTAAATCCCAAGCCAATTGCTTTAGGCAATCTTGTCTTTCTGCCCAGGATAGAGGTTTTATTTGTTTGAGTCTATAGATTGTGTGAGATCTATAATGGGACAGAAGTTCTTGCTCACTAGACATCTCCCAGTGATGGCTGACTCCCTCTAAGTCAACCAATAAAAATAGTAATCTATTTTCTGGATTGTTGGGAGGTTGCTGCTGATACAACTGAACTAAAGGAATCCAGAATTGTTTGACAAAATAATCCAGGTACTCTTGCGTTGTTAAGTGGATATTTTTTACAATAAACACTAAGCTCTTATGTTCTAGGTGATTGGCAATTTCTTGATATATTCTCTCTATGCTCTCGTTTACGGGTAGCCTGAAGAAGTGGCATATCTCTTCTTTTAAAGATAGTTTTTGTGTTCGTGAAAAACAGCTAATCTTGTTGAATGGTGTCGAGGTGTCATCAAAATAGTATTTCGTTTGAAACATCCGATAAAGAAACCAAGGCTGTCCGCATTTTTGTAAGCCATTAACGATACATATTCCTAATTGAGTTGACTTGATAAATTCGTCAAACTCATACTCTTGTTTTTGATAATCAAAGTTTAGTAAACACTGATGAACTCGCTTAGGAAGTGAATCTTCTAGTATAAGTTGATAGGTTAGTTCTTGCTTTTCTTTTATTTCTTTTGTATCTTCTTTTATGAAAAAAACTCCTTCTTTTATTGAGCTTAAATATTCCCGATTTTCGTCGAGTTTTTTCCATATTTCTGTTATTTCAGACTCAATACATCCTAAGCTTTTAAGGAGTTTATAGAATCCAGAATCAAGCCTTCTTGATAAAACCTTGAAAACTTTAACTTGTCCATGTTGTATATTCTTTAATCGTAGGTCAATTTCCTGGAGTCCATTGAAAACCTGCCTAAAGTCGCCTCTCTGCTCTTTTTGTAACCGGACCAACCGATCCTTGGTTTCTGTGAGTAGACTCAGCATTAATCCTGCAAACGCCTCTCCCTGTTGAGTAAAGTCTGCTTTGAGGGCTTCTCGTAAAGCTTTAGGGAAATGATAGTAAAGTTTTTTGGCGATGTTATTGATAACACCTGAAGGCAAATTCACTTTAGATTTAATTTCAGAATTTAAGCGCTCGAATAGTTCCCTCCATTTTGGGACAGTCATGCAAGTCTCATGAGTAAGTTTAGTTGGAGTTGGGGTGATCACGTCGCCCACCTTGATCTCCATTAACTCTGGGTAACTGGGTTCTAGATTCTTTAATTCCTCTCTAGAAATTTTAACCCAGTTATTTTTGGTATGTTTAGCAACTTTTTTTAGGTGCTCATGGATGTCACCAGACTGTTGTTTCGCTTCAGTATAAATCAAAGCGGCGATCGCCTTCCCCACCGTTTGCGTTAAATGTTCATTTTCCAAGGAAAGAGATTTTCCGTCATCTTCTCCTAAAGCTGGTAAAGCCTCAAGGGCATTCGCTGTATTACCCGCTGCGACACTAGCAATGACTTCTAGCATCGACTCTAAAGCGTCTTCACTTAAGAGAAGTTTGCCCACCATGAGGCTTCCTGGAGGACATAAGGAAGCAATTAATAACGTAGTCCCCGCTGTCAAGAGCCGCAAGATGGATCTAGGTACAGTCATTTTCTCATCGATCACCTATTTACTCTGAATCATCCTACCATAACTGTGGCTGCATTCTATGAACTATTACTTTTTTTATAGTGTGACGGCTATAATTGGCAGACACGGTACAGCGCTTTTGCTACTCCTACAGTACCTTCTTTTGGGGCGTTCAAGCTATTCGGATCAAGTTTTTCCTTGAGTCGGTCGATTGTGTCTCGCCGCTTCAGGTTTTGCTCTCGACGATCATCCACAATCAAATTGGACAACTGACCCTCCCGAGGTAACTGATTGGGATTTTTGAAGGAACTGACATCAAAGAGCCTGACGCTGTCACTCTCACAGTCATGAATCTCTGACAACCAGCGGAGATAGTCCTGACACCAATCGGTAATGTTTTGAATCTTCTCCTGTTCCCTCTCATCATTAAAGTCAGGCAATGACTTACTCTCTGACCTAAAAAATCGAGTCATGGGCTTAAAAAAGTCAGTAAACCAAGGCGCCCGCCTTTGGAATGCCCCCACCCCTATATCTTTGGCTTCTTGCAGTTCAGGATCGATGTTAGAGAGCCAAACATAGGCGAAGCGGGTGGCTGTGACGAGTTCCCCTTTAATTTTGCTGTTTTGCAAATCGTCCCAGTTCAGGTTGCCTGTTCTCTGACGAGCCATAATGCCAACCTGTCCTGACTGAATGTCAGAGGCTAACTCAAACTCTCGAATCGCCAAGGCTCCGTAGATTTCCAAAAAGTGTGGCTGATTCCGCTGGGTGTTCTTACCTACGCTAAACTCAACTGGGGATAAGTTCTGATTTCCCAGCAGATAGATGCGATCGAAGCATTCCCGCGACTGCCTATTATAATAGCGCAGTGCCGCTTCTGTGTTGAGCAAAAACTTTTCAGAACGGGCATAGACTTTTGCTTCAGACTCCCCAACGCTTGTGGGGGCGAAGTTAAAGTAGGGCAGCATGAACAAGCCTGCAATTTTGACTTTTTCTCGCTGATCTTCTCGTTTGAGCTGGTCAGAAATCAGGCGTCCGATGGTTGGTAAGCCAGCTGCTCCTGTGCCACCAAAAATTGAGCCACAGAGAAAGACTCGGACGGTTTTTCCTCCCCCGGCATCACGTCTTATCTCCTCAATGAGGCTGTTCCAGGGCTGCTTCTCAAACTTTTCTATCCCCACCTGACTCATGATGGCTGCGCCAATCGCCGGACGACCTCGAAATCCTACATCTAGGGCAGTTTCTCGTTCTTCTTGGGTGTATAAAACATTGAACAAGCCAGCGAGGGCTTCGTTGTTTTGATTAACGCTCAGGCTATTGTATTGGAAAAACGCCCCAAGCTGTTTGTCCGTATCGACATCATCAAACGGCGACCAAACTCCATAGGATTCAACTGGTGTCCTCATCCAAGGATACTGTGTGGGTTCGCTGAGGGAGAGCTGATAGGCAGTCTGATAGGTGGTTAGACTCTGACGAGCGCGAGTTAAGTTGCCATTGGTTTCGTCAGCATCAACAAACAAGACCCGAATGGGTTGCTCATCAAAGAGTCCGACAGCGGCAAGCTGTAGGGTGGATTCAATACATTTGGCCCCAGTTCCCCCAATGCCAATTAAATAAAGTGCCATGGTTTATTTGAAGATACTACGCAAGAAAGGCGCCCCAGGGGGGACGTATTTGAGCTGCCGGGGAGTGGCGATCGCCGTGGCTAACCAGTATAAAAGCAGAACGTCGATAATCCAGAATGCAGTCAAGACTAAGAGTGCTTGCTCACTGCGATTAAAGAAATAGAGGGCAATTCCAATGGCGACAATCGGAAAAAAGCCAATGACCCACCAAGCTAGAAACCAAGGATTAACATGACGAGCCCCTTCAATTCTGGCTCGCGCAGTTAGAACGCACCATAAGATAGTGCAAACTAGACAGACGGCAAAGATGATTCTCGCTGCTGTCATGTAGTCGTTCTGGATCCAAGCATCAACGGGGACATCGGTAATCGGGATAATGCCGCTCTTAAATAAGGCGGGCTGTCCGAAAAACATCAATGCAATCCCAGCAACCACCAGAACGATGATGCGAATCACTTCGCTCAACTTCATCGTCGCTCCTCGTTTAGATTGATTGAGCAGGAAAACACAGTGGCTAGCGACGTCACTAGCTCTGCACAGCCATACTCGGATTGTCCTGGGTTATTAGTCGTTGTTGCCTTGAATTTTCACAAAACTTCAAGTTAAAGCTTGAGATTTTGGCAAGGTTTATAGCAAATTTCTCTGGGTATTGCTAGACAACCTAACAGACAGTTCCGTCGGTTGTCAACCCATGGCAAATTAAATAATCTGTTTTATCATGGGATAGGCTTAACTGCTGTGTTTTATGGCATTGGGCTAGTCCGACTATTGTATTGTGAGGATTCAATGATGATGGCTCCCCAGCGATGGATGATGGTCGCGATCGCCCTAGTATTCGGCTCTGGCTGCGTCCCTAACGAGAGTTTCGATTGTCCACTCCCAAATATTCCTGATGTGGCATCCTCTCAGGAGTTAACGATTGATGTGTTCGTTGATGGCACACCATCAATGGAAGGTTTTGTGACAGGGACTACAGACAGTGCCTACATACGTATGATAGATGCACTTGACAGCGTGTTTCAAACCCGTCCCCCTCATCCCAACGCGGAGGTGAACTACTATCGTCTCGGCCGCCCCTTAGACCAGCCTTGGGATGAAAATGAAAGAATCTTATCTGAGTCCATTGCTCGCGGTGATTACCTGAGAGCCAAACAGACCATTTTTTATAGTGGAAGTAGTGACCAGTTTCCCTTTTTAGAAATGAGTCGGGCTGCGGATGCGATTGAGCGTTATCAAGACGATAATCGCCTGACGGTAATTGTTAGTGACATCTACGAAGAAGATGCAGATTTAACCCAACTGAGTCGCTTAATTCAAACTGATTATCTCCGCAATTCCAATCAGAGCTACGCCGTTGGCTTAATCGGTGTTCGCAGCTCTTTTGATGGGGAGATTTATGATGTTGGAATTGGAGCTGATTCATTTTACTGGGTTGGAGAGCGTCCTTTCTATGTTCTAATTCTAGGTAATTTGAGTAATGTTCAAGATGCCATTGAAAAAACAATGTCTGAAATGAGTACTGTACAAAACAAAGTTGAGGTCAGCCTTTTCTCTCCTAATCAAATTTTAATAAATCCCGTTGGCTTGCCTGAAATAAAACCAGAATTAGATAGCATCTCAGGAGTCAATCGTCCAGTTCGCCTCAATAATCGTCAAATTATTATTGAAGCGCCAGATAATTCAACAGATTTATTAGAAATTGAGTCCGATCAAACGAGTCCGATTCAAATCGATTATCAGATCCCAATCGCCAAGGTATCTCATATCTCGCCTCTCCAAACCATTCAAACCCAGGTACAAGTCCAACAGGTGGATGAGTTCAGTAACCAGTTAGAGCCAGTTGACGATAATCCCAGACTAAAGGAGGCCTTAGAACTTTCTGATTGGAGGATTGAGGACAATACTCTTCATCTTGAAGTAACCCTCCACAGCGATCGCCTCGACCCAGGAATTTATACCTTTGTCGTAGATGCGATCGCCCAAGACTTAGCCGAACCCAGTTGGTGGCAAGAGTGGACCATCACTCAAAACCAAGAAGACGGCAGCAGAACCCATAACTTAGCCAGATTCCTGCGCCAGCTACAAAGTCCCATTAGCCAAACCCAACCCACCCTGGGACGTTTTTGCTATGGGATTCACCGGAAATAACCCTGATTCACCCCTCCCGACCTGCATTCATCCCTACTGGAGCTATGCTAGATAGAGGACTCACACGTGTAGATACAACCCTAGATGTCAGATAAACTGTTATTGGTCGATGATGAACCCGGACTGCGGGAGGCGGTCCAAGCCTATCTCTCGCAAAGTGGCTTTACGGTGGACGTGGCCACCAATGGCCAGGAGGGGTGGGATAAACTCCAGCAAGACATCCCCGATTTGGTCATTACCGATATCATGATGCCAGAGGTGGATGGCTACCAACTCCTCAAGCAAATGCGGGAAGACCCTCGCCTCAAGTCGATTCCCGTGGTCTTTTTGACGGCCCGGGGGATGACGAGCGATCGCATCCAAGGCTATCAGGCCCGCTGTGATGCGTATATCTCCAAACCCTTCGACCCCGATGAACTGGTGGCGGTGGTGGAAAACCTCCTGGCCCGTCGTTCCAATGTGACGGAAGGCTTCGAGGACGGGGAAACCCCGGATATCGCCACCCTGGCCCGACAAATCCAAGAAATTAAGGAGTTATTGACGCATAAGAGTGCCATTCCCCAAAAAAGCGATCCGGTTCAGATTGACTTAACGCCTCGGGAGGAGAGTGTTCTGGAACTGGTGGCCCAAGGATTGATGAATAAGGAAATCGCCAGTCGCCTCGAAACCAGTGTCCGCAATGTGGAGAAGTATGTGAGTCGTCTGTTTAGCAAGACGGGAACTAACAGTCGTACGGAGTTGGTTCGCTATGCGTTAGAGAATGGCTTAACGGATTAGGATGAGGGGATTTTGCGGAACCCGAATAGGACTGCGATGCTGGCTGCTAACTTGGCTCCTGAATTGGAGAATGGCCAGAGGCTTATGTCAGTTTCGTCAGGTTTGGGAATGAAGTAATTGACATAAGGCATCAATATGTGGTATTGGGGAAATACCAACACGATGAGCTTTGTCTGCTTTAGTCTGCTTTGTCTGCTTTGTCTGCGATCGCATCGAGATTCACGTTTACCACCTAAGATCAGGAAGTCATGTCAACACCCAAACCCCAGCCCTCATTCAATCTGAGACGGTTAAAAGACCTAGAAATGAGGCTCAATCGCGAAAAAGACCTAGGAAAGTTGTGGGAATACTACATGGACAGATTTGCCGATCATCCTGAGTTTATGGAGTTTGGCGAACCTGTTGAGCATCCCTTTCTACAACAAATCATCCCGATGCTGAGTCAAGAGATTGTCAAAAAAGACCCGCGAAACATCTTTTTAATCAAAATCCCTGACTATGAGTTTATTCATGGTAGTTTTTGGGTTGAAAGCCGAATTGGCGCATTGATCTACTTTGAGAAAAAGCTCAAAGGGATGGTCGCGATATCGGGTCTAAATATGTCTGGCCACATGAAATATTCGCGTTTTACGGGGCATCCAATTGATAATAACTGAATAAATTTATAGTACTTTTTATGGGTTTTCTGGAACGACGGTGCGATGGATTGAGTTAGAGACGCAATTTGGGGATAACCTTAATTGTCGGGCCGAAATTGCACCCAGCAAAATCCCTCTCACGGGGTGGGAGAGGGATGAATGGTTTAAGACATCGTCTAAGACAGAGTCTAAGACATCCGTCGCAACAGACTTAAACCATGAGTATCCGTACCGCAGGTATCAAACAACCCATACTCAGCATTGAGTTGCTTCACATCCGCCGTTTCCCTGGGACTCGGCCGCCAAGGATCGGGATTATTATAAGAATAGTAGGCTTCTGCGCCGTCAATTCCGAGTTCAGCCGCAGCGGGAATCAGTTGATTGGCTGATTTGCGATAGCGAGCGGGGTGAGCGAGAACCGCTACCCCCCCGGCCTCCTGGATGGCTCGGATGACTCGCTTGGCCCCAAAGGCTCGCCCTTCAACCTTTTCGCCTTGTAAATAGGGTTGAATCGCCTTATGACCTGGATTATAGCCATAGCCAAGAATGTGGACTTCCGTACCAATCAGATCCGCGTTGATTTCGACGCCAGTCCATAAATGAGGGATGGGTGCATCGGGAAGAGAACACCGCCAATCGTCTAACCAACGCTGCGCCTGACGATAGCCATCAGCACTGTGGTGGTCAGTGATGGCCAATCCCTTCAGGCCGATGGTGACCGCTTGTTCCATGATGGCTTCAGGGCGCAAGCGACCGTCGGAATAGACCGAGTGCATATGAAAATTGTAATGGCGCGGACAGCTTTCAGCATTCAGGGTACTGAAAACCTTACAGAGTCTCCGCGTGTCTTGTGCGGCAGGTCTATCGTATGTCGCCAAGTGGGTCTGATAGACAAGCATAAGCAGTTAATGTCTAGGAGTTTACTTATTGTAACAATGTTTAGGAGAACTGACAGAAAACGTCAGCAAATTCTGATTTAAAAACAGAACCAATGACTTCAGCTTTCCTAATCAGCATCCCCTGGCTCTAAGTATTTCTCCTTATTTAGCCTCCATCCAGTTTTCTCCGGCATGGATATCGACCACGAGAGGAATGCTCAGTTTCAGTGCCGATTCCATGGTGTCACGGATAGGAATTTCGAGCTGTGGCCATTCCTCCTCGGGCATTTCCAAGACCAGTTCATCATGGACCTGTAACAAAATTCGGGCCGCGCGATCGCCTAAACGCTGATGCAACTTAACCATGGCAATTTTAATAATGTCAGCACTCGACCCCTGAATTGGGGCATTTGCGGCGGCTCGCAGGGCTTGTGAGTCCCCTAAACTGAGATTTTTGAGATTTTCCACATCAATACTCTCAGGGGGCTGTCCCTGGAGTTTTCGCAGGGCTGAGGACTCGAAGTTAAAATAACGACGGCGACCACAGAGCGTTTCGACATAGCCTCGGGCGATCGCCTCGCGCTTCATCTGTTGCAAATAGGCAAACACCCGAGAATAGCGCGTATTATAACGGTCAATAAACTCCCGTCCCTCCAGAGAACTCACCCCCGCTTCTCGGGCAAAGCGTTGCGCTCCCATACCATAAATAACCCCAAAATTAATCGTTTTCCCCAAACGCCGTTCTTCAGCAGAAATCTCCTCTTTCTCAAACAATAATTGTGCCGTCAAACGATGGACATCCTGCCCCGTCTGATACGCCTCTAACAAAATTGGCTCCTGACTTAAATGAGCCAAAATTCGTAACTCAATTTGCGAATAATCCGCCGTCACCAAACGCCAACCCTCACGGGGCAGAAACGCCTTGCGAATCCGCCGACTAAACTCAGTGCGAATGGGGATATTCTGCAAATTGGGATTCGACGACGACAGCCGTCCCGTTGCCGTAATCGTCTGATTGAAATCCGTATGAATGCGGTTCGCCTGCTGCTCATCGACCCGAACCAACTCAGGCAACGCATCCACATAGGTGGATTTCAACTTCGCCAAGGTCCGATATTCCAAAATGACATCAATAATCGGATGATCCCCATGCAGTTTATCCAACACCTTGGCATTTGTTGAATAATTCCCGGTTTTTGTTTGACTCGTTTTGCGCTTATCTAAATCGAGGCGATCAAAGAGAATTTCTCCGAGTTGTTTAGGAGAGTTGAGATTAAACGACTCGCCGGCTAACTCATAGGCCGTTTTCTCTAACTCATCTAACTGCTGAGCCAACTGCTCCGACAAGGTTTGGAGATAGTCAATATCGAGACGAATGCCCAAAAACTCCATCTCCGCCAAAACTGCCTCTAAGGGCAATTCCACCGTCTTCAAGAGGGCTTCTAATTGAGGCGTTTGTCGAAGTTGCTCTCGTAACAAAGGAACTAGGCGATAGGTGACATGAACATCCTCAGCGCAATAGTGAGCCGCCACGGGAATCGAGACATCGGCCATGGTTTTTCCCTTGGGGACAATATCCTTAAAACTGCTGACCGTTAAATCCAGATGACGTAGGGCTAAATCCGTGAGATTGTGAGTGGTTTCAGGATTAATGAGATAGCTGGCCAGGAGGGTATCAAACACCACCCCTTGCAAGAGAATCCCCTGAGTTCGCAAGACGAGGCGATCGTATTTTGCATTTTGAAACACTTTGGGATAGCGATCGCCCTGCAAAATCGGCCGCAACGCCTCCAACACCTGATCTTTTGACAATAGCCTTCCCTGACGGTGAGCCAGGGGGATATAGGCGAGATCCTCAGGCGACTCACCCCAACAGCAACCGAGTCCTACCAATTCTGCCTCAGTCGCTTTCGTACTGGTGGTTTCCGTATCCCACGCCACCGGAGATTGAGGATTCGTCTGTTCCTGAAGCCGTTTAACCAGAGTTTGCAATGTTTCGGGGCTATTGACAATGAGCGGCCGCAGTCGAGACTCCTCTGGGGGTTGACTGGCTTGGGTGTCGTCCCAACTCCAAAAGCTTGTATCTTCTAATTCAGGTAATTCAGAAGGATTAGACTCAGACTGAGAAGTTGTCGCCAGAGGGGGAGTCGCCTCCGTTGCACCGC
Organism: Phormidium sp. OSCR; assembly: GCA_001314905.1. Taxonomy (GTDB): domain Bacteria; phylum Cyanobacteriota; class Cyanobacteriia; order Cyanobacteriales; family Geitlerinemataceae; genus Sodalinema. The sequence goes on along the minus strand of LJZT01000010.1, from coordinate 35,716 downwards.
CTGCGAGTTGCTCTTGCAGCCTGTCGAGGCTTTTGCGTAGAGAATGGAGTTCAAGGCGATCGAGAAGTGGTAATAGCCGCTGAGAGTCAAACCCCCGTAGCGTCAAGTCATCTAAATTAACCCCGAGAGGAACCTCACAGTCAATCCGAGCCATATATTGGGTGTGATAAGCCGCCTCTCGTCCGGCTTCGAGTTTTTTGCGAGTTGCGCCCTTAATCTCCTCGATATGAGCATAAATCTCATCGAGAGAGCCGTACTCATCCAGGAGTTTAACCGCTGTTTTGGGGCCAATCCCCTTCACACCGGGAAGATTATCGGAACTGTCACCGCACAAAGCCTTATAATCGACCACTTGCTGAGGACGAACCCCCAATTTGTCCTGAACCTGTTGCGCCTGAAACTCTTGAGGACGAGTGTTTTTCCGTCCCCAGCCCCCAGCTAAATGTAACACCGTAATCGGGGGGTCATCATTGATGAGTTGAAACAAATCTTGGTCGCCGCTGAGGAGTTGGACCTTGTATTGCTGCTGACTGGCCTGCTGGGCTAGAGTTCCCAGGATATCATCGGCCTCATAGCCTGGAGCCGTGAAAATTTGTAAATTTAGGGCCGCCAGGAGTTGCTTGAGATGGTCCACATCGGGGATGAAGTCTTCGGGAGTCTCGGCCCGTTGCGCCTTATAGTTAACGTCAGCCTCATGGCGAAACGTGGGGGTACTGGTATCAAAGGCGATCGCCACCGCTGACGGGCGATGGGTGGCGATACTATCGAGGAGGGAGCGTAGGAAGCCAAAACAAACACTGGTGGGGAGTCCGGTTGAGGTTCGCAAGCCTCCCTCACGACTTTTAGCAAAGGCGTAGTAGGCCCGAAAGGCCAAGGAATGACCATCGACAAGCAGAACTGAGGACACAGAGACTCTCCGAGATGTAGGGTTTTCTTCCATTTTGCCTTGATTTGGTGTCAATGGCCGCCTGTCGACCCACGGGGCGATCGCATCTTGGAAAAATCCTGGTACAGTAGCAGGGTTATCGAGAGTAGGTCTGAAAGAACCTTCCCCCAGACCCTTGTTACCTGTTGCGATCGCCTCATCGAGACTCTATGAGAACTTATCGGAGAAACCGTCGGAAATCCCCACCCTGGAGAGCCTTAGCCGTCGTTGGTTTAATTCTAGTCGGTGGCGGTGTGATCTATGGCCTCATCTCCCGCCGGCCTGTTAACCTCAGTTTAATCGTTGGAGCCGAGTTTGTCCCCGACGATGCCCTGATGGCTGTTTCAGTTTCGACCCGATCTCGAGAATGGCGACGATTACGCAACTATGGAACCGAGGGGAGTCAAGCTCGCTTTCAAGAAGGACTCACACAACTGCAAGACAATCTCCTGGCTGGGTCCAATTATCAGTATGACGAGGATATCGCGCCCTGGGTTGGCGATCGCATCACCCTAGCCATTCTTCCCCCACCCGAGATCGATGAAACCACCCCTCCCGAAGACTTGCGAGCCGATCGCGCCAACCTGCTCATTCTTCCCATTGGCAATGCCGGCCGCCTGCGATCGATTGTCGCGCAACGACAGGAGGAGTCTGGATTAGAGGAGCGCAACTATCGCGGTGTCACCATCTATGAACCCGACATTGACGATCCCCTCAGCGAAGCCGCCGCCAGTCGTCCGAGTACCCTAGCCATCGTTGACCGGCGTTTCCTGATTGTCTCTCAAGAATCGAGTGCGGTGAGCCGGGCCGTGGATGCCTATCGAGATAATCAATCGATTCTGACGATTCCTGGCTATAACCAGGCCTGGGAGGCTCTCCCCGCCACAGATTTTGCCAGTTTGTTTGTCAATGTCCCAGATTCCCTGGCCACCTTAGCCGAGGATTCGACTCGTCCTCTCGATGCAACTGCCCTAGAAACCCTAGAAACTCAAGGGTTGGCCAGCACTGTTGATCTCGAAAACGATGGGATTCGCGTTCATACCCTCTCCTGGCTCAATCCCGACAGCGAGACGCTCTTGGATGTGGAGAATAGCCTACCCCCAACTTTAGTGAGTCGTTTCCCCGCCACAACCATGATGGTTATGGCCGGGTCGAACTTCAGTAAACTTTGGCAAGATTATCTACAAGATTCCCAAGCTAACCCGCTTTTGCCCATTAATGGGACTTGGATTCGTACCGCTCTTGAGCAAACCGTCGGCGTTAACCTCGACAGCGAACTGTTACCCTGGATGACGGGACAATTTGCCCTGGGCTTGATTCCTACGCCTCCTGACGAAGATACAACTTTACCAGGAAGTTTGGTGGTGATTGCCGAAACCGGAGATATTGAGGCCACAGAAACCCTTCTCAGACGGATTGATCGAGCCGTTGTCGATCGCTATGGGTTTGAGGTTAACGTAGAGGTCGAAGAACTCGGACAACGCCGTCTTGTCACCTGGGATACTCGTCGCAAGGGATTAAACGTCAGTCATGGCTGGCTGAGTGGTTCAGTGGTCTTTTTTACGGTAGGTTCACCCGTGACTGAGCAATTCTTGCTCGAGCCAGAGTTGTCTTTAGCCCGCAATTCCGAGTTTAACGATGTAGTCCCTCGCGAGCCCGATGACAGTAATGGTCTATTTTTCCTGAATTTCAATCCCACGCAAGTTGGGGAAGATGGCCAGGAGCAGACCCTTAATTTACCCCTGTTACAGCTTCCACCAGAGCAACAGCAGTTTTTAGATGCGATTGAGGCCATTGGCGTGCGGGTTGGCTTTCAGGACGAACGCCGCAGCCGCTATGACGTTTTTGTCGAGATTAAGAGTCCCTAGATAGGTTGGGGAAACCGGGTTAGCGCGATCGCCGTAGGATAATGACATCATGACCGACCACGGGACTACGCGCCACGAGAACCCCTTGCTGATCGACAATTTCCACATGACTAAAATCGAGCCGTTGGGCCTTACTCCAAAGGCCATTGGCCAGTTTTGAGCGTTCCTTGCCGTCGAGGTCATACCATTGGCGGGTAATTTCGACGCGCAACAGATCGGCCTCAAAGTTGGCACTAATGCGGCTGACAAAGCGATTGTCTTCGCTGCATTCCTCTTGTTGAGTGAGGTTGAGTCCTGAGCGATGACAGTCTTCATAGGGACGAGCTACATCGCTGATTTGCGATCGCACGGCGGCGATGAGTTGCTGTTCAGGGGTTAGCTGAATTGGCTTTTTGGCGGGAGCCGACGGCTGCACCGGCTCAGGGGATGCAGGGAATGGCTCAGGGGACATCTCTGGGGGAGTCTCCTGGGGAAGCTGTGGCGTTTCGGCGACGGCTGGGGGGGCTGACGGAGCTAAGGAGGGTTCGGGTTCCTCTTGGGGGCGATCGGGTATGCTCTCATCAGGCAGTTCATCAGCCCTCTCATCTCGACTTGGGGCTTGAGCAACCGGTGGCGTTTCGCCAACTGGGGGTGAGGTAGGAGTGACCGCCACATCCGTCGGCTGTGGAGTCTGTTCTGGAGTCTGTTCTGGAGTCAATTGTGGCACTGCGACAACAGCGACTACAATGGCGATACCCGTAGCGGCAATAGTCCCAATCCAGACCAGGGGATTTTGCCATAGGGGTAACGGTTCTGCCAGCTCAGGGCGTTCGAGGCGTACCAGCCAAGCCTCTAGGGTAGCGATGAGGCGGCGCAATACACCAATCAGCAGCGATCGCAGCACTCCGGGTTGTCTATCCTCTGACGGGGGTGGCGTTTGAGACATATCGTAGATGATGTTCCCCACTCGGCTTGCCCGGCTGACACTCCGTTGAAGACGATGGGCCGGCCAACGGTGAGTTAGCACTGTGCACTTAACTATATCAGACCAACGCTTGCGATCGGGGCCATTGCCTTAATCACCATTGTTTGTTACATTTGTTAATAATGACAAAATCGACCCTAGGGGCGTACCTTTATGACAACCCTCTCTTGCCAAACCGACCTTGTTCCCTTAGGATAGAAAGTCGCCCTTGCTAGTTTCGTCTAGTTCTGTGTAACCGGGCTTTCAGCAGCCCAACCTAACGTTAGCAGAGCCTTCGTGATCCGGGAAAAACTTGTCCTACGGGGTAGTCCTACGGGGTAACTGTGATACCGTAGAGAGAGGCTTGCCAGCACGACTTCGGAATGCACCCCTAAGACGAAATCAGCAACCCGCCCGTAACCCCAATCGAGTAATACACCTGTGCGATAGCGGGTGAGATGCGGGACAGACTCAATTAAGACCGTGGACTTCACAGCAGTCATTGCAGCAGCAACGAACCTCATGCACGAGCAAAATTTAACGCTACAGCAGAAGAGCCCGAGCAATGACAGGTACAGTTTTGGCCGTTACGGAGGGGGTTAAAAGATGCTAGCAAACCTGTCAAGTTCAGATAGGCTCAGCAGGATTAGGGATACTTGAGCGCAATTTCTGGCCCATGAGCCAAAAAAAAGGGTTCAAAGTCCCCCGCTGAGATCGAGATTTTTCATTCAAATACGTCGCTTTAGTTTAGAGGTTTACTCATTATGTCTATTCGCCTTTATGTCGGTAACTTGCCTAAAGATGTTGAGCGAGACGAATTGCAAAACTTTTTTCAGGATGCTGGCGAACTTCTCTCAGTCAAGGTGATTACCGATCGCAAAACTGGGAAATGTCGTGGCTTTGGCTTCGTCACCGCCAAAAATGACGAACAGGCCGATCAAATCGTCGAAGCCTTCAACGGCAAAGAGTTTAAGGATACCGCTCTGAAAGTCGAGAAAGCCATGCCTCGTAAGAAAGGCAAGGAAAAATCCGACAGCGCCCCCGCCGCTAAATCCGGGAGTTCCAACCGCTCTCGTTCGAGTTCATCGAGCCGTAGTTCGAGTTCGTCCGACAGCACTCAACCCGATCCTCGTTGGGCTGATGAGCTATCAAAACTCAAACAAATGTTAGCCTCTCAAACCACCAACTCCTAGAGTGGTTCGGAGGTGAAAACCGCTGCATAAGTGACAGATACAATAAGACATTAAAAAACTCAGAAAGCCTTGTAAACATTGGGTTTTACGACTGTTTTTTGTAATTGTTTATCTGTCACTTTTGTTGTTCACTTTGTTCTCTAACCTGTTGCTGGCCTCCGGGAAGAATCATCAACGGTCATCATCAGCGAATGAGATCAGCGAATGAGATCAGCGAATCAGTCATTTGGGGATGTCGCGCGACGCCCCGTTTTTCTATGACCAATTTCTATGACTGACATTTGGACTACAGTTACCCTGTCTCACTGGTCGCCGCAGCCATGGCAGAGTGGGAGTTACGGCTATCGCCTGCTCGTTGGCTCTCTACAACGCTGGAGGGCCGGAAGTTGGTTAATGCAATGGGCCGACAGCCTCGGCGTAGTCTTGTTGGCGATTCTGTTTGCCCTAGCGCCCTTCGTCTCAACGACGCTCATCGGCATTTTACTGGTTCTCAGTGCCGGTTTTTTGCTGTTATTGCTACTATCCGACGAGAGTGATTTAGGGCTAACCCCGATTCATCTCGGCGTTGGCCTCTACTGGCTCATCGCCAGCATTGCCACAGCTTGCTCACGAGTTCCCCAAGAAGCCCTGCAAGGATGGGTGAAACTGAGCCTATTTTTAGTGGTCTTTGCCCTCTCAGCGCGGGTTCTGCGGACTCCTGGGCTGCGATCGCTCCTCATTACCGTGTACCTGCACACCGCCTTAATTGTTAGCGTTTACGGCCTGCGTCAAGTCTTCTTTGGGGCAGAACCTCTCGCCACCTGGACGGATCCCAACTCCGCCTCAGCCAACGTGACTCGGGTGTATAGCTATCTGGGCAATCCCAACCTCCTCGCCGGATACCTGATTCCCGCCATGGCCTTCAGTTTAGGAGCGCTGTTCGCCTGGCAACGTTGGAGTGGCAAAGCCCTAGCCCTGGTGATGTTAGCCGTCAACAGCATTGTCGTCCTCAACACCTACAGTCGCGGCGGTTGGATTGGCGTGGCCGCTACCCTATTCATCTTCGCCCTTTTTGCCGTCTATTGGTGGCGCGATCGCCTCCCGCAACCTTGGCGTAACTGGGCCATTCCGGGGCTACTGGGGCTCACCGTCGCCGTTGTCCTCATCGCCGTGACGGCCGTTCCTCCCATCCGCGATCGCGTCTCGAGTCTGTTCATCGGACGAGGCGATAGTAGTAATAACTTCCGTATCAACGTCTGGAATGCCGTCCTAGAGATGATTCGAGACCATCCACTCTTGGGCATTGGCCCCGGAAACGATGCCTTCAACCAGGTGTATCCCCTCTATATGCGCCCCCGCTACACCGCCTTAAGCGCCTATTCCGTTCTCTTAGAAATCACCGTCGAAACCGGCCTCATCGGACTGACAGCCTTTATCTGGCTGCTGGCGATCGCCGTTCAACAGACTTTGCTACAATTGCAGCGGCTGCGTCAGAGTGCCAACCCGCAAGCCTTCTGGCTCATCGCGGCGATCGCCACCCTCGCCGGCTTCATGGCCCATGGCTTAGTGGATACAGTGTGGTATCGTCCCCAACTCAATAGCCTCTGGTGGCTCAGTCTAGGCATCATCGCCAGCTTCTACCCCACCCTGCGCCCTGGTTCCCAACCCTCTACAGAGTCCTAACTTCACCAGCGCCACCAGGAATTGCCCCTACGTGAGTTTTTCCCTCCACCGTCGAAGTTAAGGGAGGCTTCCCCCTGTTCCCCATTCCCCATTCCCCATTCCCCATTAACTATTAACTATTAACTATTAACTATTCACTTCTATGCCCCCACGCGATCGCCATACCGTAGATGTCTTAGTTGTGGGAGGGGGAACCGGGGGAACCGCCGCCGCCATCCAAGCTGCGCGACAGGGGGTCAACACCCTCCTCATCAGTGAATTTCCCTGGCTGGGAGGAATGCTCACCGCTGCCGGCGTCAGCGCCCCCGATGGCAACGAACTGTTAGCGTGGCAAACGGGACTCTGGGGGCAATTTTTGCGAGAACTGCAACGCCGTCAACCCGGTGGCCTCGATTGGGGCTGGGTGAGTTTCTTTACCTTTAACCCAGCCATTGGCGCGCAAATTTTCCAGGATTGGGTTAACGCCTTGCCCAACCTGCATTGGATTTGTGGACAAACGCCCCAAGGAGTCACCGTCGAGAACAATCGCGTCCGGGCCGTCGCCTTTGACCACTGTGACGTCAGTGCCGAGATCATCCTCGATGGTACAGAACTCGGGGACCTGTTGGCCTTAGCCGAGATTCCCCATCGCTGGGGTTGGGACTGGCGATCGCAGTTCAACGAACCCAGCGCCCCAGACGGCCCCAACCCCAATACAGCCCGCTATCCCGTCCAGGCCCTGACCTGGGTGGGAGTATTGCAGGACTATGGCGAGGGAGCCGTGGCCCCAGAAATTGCCGCCCCTCCAGGGGATTCAGCCTCAGACTTTCTCGGGGCTTGGGAGAACCATGGCTTAGAACGCTTCCTCAACTATGGCCGCCTGCCGGGCCATCGCCTCATGCTCAACTGGCCCCACAAGGGCAACGACTATGGCGTGAATCTGCAACGGCTGATTGAATCCCCCCAAACCCGGCGCGACTGTTTACAAGAGGCCCAATGGCGAACTCAGAGCTTTGCCCGTTTCCTACAACGGCGACTGGGGCGACGCTATGGCTTCGCTGAAGGGCTATTTCCCCAGGCTGCCTCGGGGTTAGCCCTTCATCCCTATTTCCGGGAAAGTCGCCGCTTGCTGGGACTGACAACGGTCTGTGAACAAGATATTTTGCCCCAGTTGGGGGGACAAGTCGCCCCTTTACCCATCGGAGAACAGGGAGTTGAGGCGATCGCCATCGGCAATTATGCCAACGACCATCATTATCCTGATTGGCCCTTTCAGGTTCAATCCAAATCCTTACACTGGGGAGGGCGCTGGACCGGAACCCCCTTTTCCCTTCCCTACCGCTGCCTGATTCCGGTAGAGATAGATGGCTTCTTGGCCTGTGAGAAAAACATCTCCGTCTCCCACATTGCCAATGGCTGTACTCGCTTGCAGCCCCTGGTGATGAATATCGGACAAGCCGCCGGACTCGCAGCCGCCCTCTGTATCCAGCATCGCTGTCAACCGCGAGAGTTACCCGTGCGTCTGCTGCAAGAGGCCTTACTGAGCGATCAACAGGCCCCCGCTGCGGTCATTCCCCTGTTTGACTCCCTTCTCGATGACCCCGATTGGCGACATTGGCAACGCTATTATCTCAATCAGCCACAGGACTATCCCGCCACAGGGTATCATCCCGCCGGGCCGGCTGTGATGCGGCGAGATCCCCAAGCCCAGACGATATCCGGGCGAGTTGAGCGACTCGGAGATCAAGACTATCAAATTCAGATCGGCGATCGCACCTGGAAACTGGTGACCTTACATCCGACCGTTGAGCGACAGTTACAAAGCTACCCCAATCATCATCAGCTTTCAGGCTGGGGATATTTCAACCCCTCAGGACAATGGTTACGACTTGAAGGAATTTCCTCCTGATCGCCCCATCGGAAATCTGTAACAGGAACTAAGTACCTGAAACAGCTTCTTCCGATTATGCGTAGTTCTTTGGTTCTGTCCGCTTTACTTTTGGGCTTAGGGTCTTCCTTCGCCAACTTCAGCCAGTCCTCGAAATCTACTGAGTTTGATTCTGTCGCCTATCGCGGTTTTCTGTCAGCTCAAACTGAACAAAAAGATGAAGTCCAACCTCATCGTGGCAGTGGTCGTCGGCGCTTTCAATCGAATCATACTGGACTCGACATGGGAGAATCTTTGATCAACGTTGAGAGTTAGGAATTTGCCGTTCATCCACATCCTGGGGCGATCGCCAACTCCAGTCACGTGGTTATCCGGGTTGATGAGGCGATCGCCCCATCAGCCCGGAGTTTCTAAAAGTTTTCTAAACAATCGAGGACCCCGAGGGAAGACCATTCCATAATCAAATGAAACGGTCTCCTTTACTCGATACTATGACCCCGACCCAATCTTCTGCCTGGCGTAATATTGCTCTTGTTGGTCCCTACCTGAGTGGGAAAACGACTCTCCTCGAAAGTCTCCTCTCCGTGACGGGGGCCATTTCCCGTAAAGGACGCGTTGGCGATGGAACCACCATTGGGGACAATACTCCCGAAGCGCAACAGCGAAACATGAGTGTCGAGGTGTCAAGCGCCTACACTCAGCATGGAGATATTCAATTCACCCTCCTCGATTGTCCCGGTTCCATTGAATTTAGCCAAGAAACCGCCAACGCCCTGATTGGTGTCGGGGCCGCCGTCATTGTCTGTGAACCGGATGTCAGCCGAGTCTTAACCCTCGCACCGCTGTTTAAGCTTCTCGATGACTGGCAGATTCCCCATCTCTTGTTTATTAACAAGATGGATCGCCCAAGTTCTAAGTTCAGTGAAATTTTACAAGCCTTGGGATCGATCTCCTCTCGTCCCCTGATTCCTCATCAATACCCCATTTACAAAGGGGACACCGTGACGGGATTTATTGATTTAGTCAGCGAACAAGCCTTTCAATTCCATCCAGGCGCTCCCTCGGATCCTATTCCTCTACCCGATGACTTAAAAGCCGAAGAACAGGCCGCCCGTCAAGAAATGTTAGAGGGACTGGCGGACTTTGACGATCGCCTCCTTGAAGAAATCCTAGAAGATATCGACCCCTCCCAGGCCGAGATTGTCAAAGACCTGAAAATGGAACTGAGCGCGGATCTCATTGTTCCTGTCTTTTTGGGTGTCGCCACAGAGGATTATGGCGTGCGCCATCTTCTCGACGCGTTGGCGAAAGAAACCCCAGAACCGAGTGAAACCGCCAAACGCCGGGGCGTCAAAGCCAAGTCCGATCAGGTCATCGCCCAAGTTCTGAAAACCTATTACAGCGCCCAGGGGGGAAAACAGTCCCTAGTTCGGGTTTGGAATGGAACCTTAAACGAAGGAATGACCCTCAACGGAACCCGCGTCGGGGGCGTATATCGTCTCATGGGAAGCGAACAGAAGAGCGTGCAAACGGCTCAGATTGGTGAAATTGTGGCTCTGGGGCGACTCGATGAGGTGCAAACTGGGGATACCCTCAGCCCTGAGGGAACGGTGGAGTTACCTCGGGCTGAACAACGTCCGGCGGTGTATGGTTTGGCCATTACCCCGGAGAATCGCAAGGATGAGGTAAAAGTCAGTGGGGCCTTAACGAAACTCGTCGAAGAAGATCCCGCTCTCACCTGGGAACAACAGGGCGATACCCATGAAATTCTGCTGTGGGGCCAGGGTGAGATTCACCTTCAGGTGGCTCTCGATCGCCTGCGGCGTAAGTACAATTTGCCCATGACGGGACAGCCGCCCAAGATTCAGTACAAAGAAACGGTGCGCCAGGCGGTGGAGTCGGTTCACGGTCGCTATAAACACCAAAGTGGCGGTCATGGCCAGTTTGGTGATGTCTATTTGGATATTGCGCCACTCCCTCGCGGTGAGGGGTTCCGGTTTAGTGAAACCATTGTCGGGGGGGCGGTTCCCAAGCAATATATCCCTGGGGTGGAAACGGGCGTACGCGAGTATCTGGCCCAGGGACCGTTAGGCTTCCCGGTGGTGGATGTGGCGGTGACTCTCACCAATGGGTCCTATCACAGCGTGGATAGTTCGGAACAGGCCTTTAAGCAGGCGGCCCGGGTGGCGATGCAAACGGGGATGGTGCAATGTCAACCGACTCTCTTGGAACCGATTTTGTCGGTGGAGATTTATAGCCCCAGTGAGTCCACCTCCAAGGTGTTACAGGTGATTAGCACCAATCGCGGTCAGATTCTCGGCTATGAGGGCTATGAAGGCTGGCCCGGTTGGGATAAAATCTCGGCTTATTTCCCTCAGGCTCAAATGCAGGATTTGATTGTGGAGTTGCGATCGGCCACGATGGGAGTGGGGAGTTATCGTTGGCAGTACGATCGCCTCGAACCGGTCCCCGATAAGCTGGCTAAACAGGTTCTCACTCAGCAGGAGGGCTAGAATTGCCCTCATCCAGACACCTGGTGTCTTGGCGGACACCGGGTGTCTGAATCCCCTCAAACGGGCAATTCTAGGGGAATTTTGCCAAGGGTTCCTTTGCGAAAGTCGTTGAGAAGTTCGCAGGCGGCCCGTTCGATATCCCCTTGATGGCGATCGCCCCCTAATTGAGTCAGATAGGACTCCCCAGTCATGTTTTGGGGATTCAGGCCATAGCGATCGCGCAGCAGTTCTGAGGGGGGCTGTTGGCCGGCTAACTCCGGTAATTGAGTCATCAAATCCACCATCATCGCCGCCACGCGCTGATTATCATAAGAGGCTTCGCCGATATCCTCGCAAATGGCGAGTTTGACGGCATTCTCCTGATTATCCAAGCGCCAAGGGATGATACCGGGGGCATCGAGAATTTCCAGATTGGCAGACTTACCGGGGCGATCGCTCAAACGCACCCAGCGCAACTTACGAGTCACCCCAGCCCGTCTGGCACTTTCGACGACTTTACGCCGCAAGAGGCGGTTAATGAGGGCGGATTTGCCCACATTGGGGAAGCCAATCACCACGGCCCGAATGGGGCGAGGGCGCATTCCTCGGGAGATGCGCCGTTCGTTGACTCCAGAACCGGCTGTTTCGGCGGCCCGGGCCACCTGAGACACCCCTTTCCCCTGGCGGGCATCGGTGAAATAGGGCACTTCGTCGCGATCGCGAAACCACGCCTGCCAAGCCTCCTGAACCGCCGGAGAAATCATATCCATACGATTGAGAACCAAAACCCGGGCCTTGTCTTTCAACCAGCCCTCTAACTGAGGATGATGGGTAGCCAGAGGAATGCGGGCATCGCGAACCTCTAACACCACATCGACGCGGTTGAGTTGTTCCTTGAGTTGTCGTTCTGCCCGGGCGATATGGCCCGGATACCATTGAATTGCTGCCATTAGGGAACCACCAACACGGCGCAGGGAGAGAGGTTAATCGTGAGATTGGTGACGCTTTCAGCGGCCCCTTCATCGGTTAACCCGGTGCCACGACTCCCCATGACAATCAAATCCATATCCAGTTCATCGGCCACATCGCAAATGGTGAAGGCGGCCTTCCCTTGTCGTTCAATGGCTTCAGCTTCAATACCTTGCTGGGCGAACACCTCCTGGGCGCTTTTGAGGAGATTGGCGATCGCTTCAGGGGAGTTACTGGCACTGGGGGGTTGTCCCTCTTCGGGGGGTTCCACCACTGAGAGAATGGTGAGTTTGGCGTGATAGGTTTTGACGAGATCGGCGACAACCACCGCCGCCTCACGGGATTCGCGGCTACCATCGACCGGGAATAATACACTCTTAAACATGGTCATCTCTTGTTGTGAACCCGATTGTTCGGGGTGAGTATCCCGAGTTTGGGGATAGGGTCGATCCACCCCTACGCCCAATTGTCTCAGATTATCTGGCGATCGCCCCGAAGACTTCACAGTTTGCAAGCTATCCCTGGGGCGATCGCCTCCTGAGACGGACAAGGCTTTGGTAGAATTATCTCGGTTGCAAGTCTCAAGCTGAGCCTCGACATCCCCTGGGATCGAGGCCTACGGTCATGTCTAGCCGTCGAGAATTAGCCATTAAGAATTTAGGAGATCATACGTGTCTAAGAAAACTGTCGCCAATTTGTCCTCAGCCGAGTTATCCGGTAAGCGTGTCCTCGTCCGTGCGGATTTCAACGTCCCCCTCGATGATACGGGTAAAATCACCGATGATACCCGGATTCGCGCGGCCCTGCCCACGATTCTCGACTTGACGGGTAAAGGCGCGAAAGTCATCCTCATCAGTCACTTCGGCCGCCCCAAAGGCCAGGTTAATGAGTCGATGCGTCTAACTCCGGTGGGAGTGCGTCTGTCGGACCTGCTAGGTAAAAAGGTTACCAAATGCGATGACTGTGTCGGGGATGGGGTGAAAGCCGCCGTGGACAGTCTCGCTGATGGGGATGTTTTGCTACTGGAGAACGCCCGCTTCCATGCTGGGGAAGAAGCCAATGATCCTGAGTTTGCTAAACAATTGGGAGACTTGGCCGATGTTTATGTTAATGATGCCTTCGGAACCGCCCACCGCGCCCACGCCTCGACGGAAGGGGTGACGAAGTATGTCGATACCTGTGTGGCGGGCTATCTGATTGAGAAGGAACTGCAATTCCTGCAAAATGCCATTGAGAATCCCCAACGTCCTTTGGCGGCGATCGTCGGTGGCTCGAAAGTCTCGAGTAAGATTGGGGTGATTGATACGCTGTTAGAGAAGGTGGACAAGCTGTTCATCGGTGGCGGCATGATTTTCACCTTCTATAAAGCCCGAGGCTTGAGTGTTGGTAAGTCTTTGGTGGAAGAAGACAAATTGGAATTGGCCAAGTCCTTAGAAGCCAAAGCCAAGGAACGCGGGGTTGAGTTATTACTGCCCACCGATGTGGTGGTTGCCGATAACTTTGCCCCAGATGCCAATGACCAAACTGTTGCCGTTGAGTCGATTCCCGATGGTTGGATGGGGTTAGATATTGGCCCGGATTCTATTAAAACCTTCCAAGCAGCTTTGGAACAGTGCAAATCGGTGATTTGGAATGGTCCGATGGGCGTGTTTGAGTTTGATAAGTTCGCGAAAGGGACTGAGGCGATCGCGCAAACTCTCGCCGGTTTAACGGAGAAAGGAACCATCACAATTATCGGTGGTGGTGACTCGGTGGCGGCTGTGGAGAAAGTGGGTGTGGCTGAGAAAATGAGCCACATTTCTACGGGCGGCGGCGCCAGTTTAGAACTTCTCGAAGGGAAGGTTCTACCGGGTATTGCTGCCCTCGACGACGCTTAATGTGACTGTTGGAGATTCAGGTGGGCCTGGCCCGCCTGCATCTCCAGACGGGGGGCGCTGGGAGGCAGATTTTGTCTGGAAGCGGTAAACGTCCCTGAATCGGGGAATTATCTGGATGGTGCGGGATAACTACTCATAACACCTGAGTCAGACCACAAACCACAAGTGCTTGACAACACTCTGTTGAGGGGAGGGGATGTTGCACCTATGGTCTGATACATAGTTACACGTAAGTCCAAAATTAAAGATCGATCATGAGCTATTTAGATCGGGAATGGGTTGTCTTTGGTCCTGAAATAGGATACTCCGTAAATGAAAATTCAGTTAAAGGACTGTATTTAATTTATTGTGACGATCCTAATTCTGTGAAAATTGGTATATCGGCGCAACCACTTGCTCGCATTTCAAACCTAAACACTGGGTCTCCGAGTCAATTACATCTATTTTTTTATTCAAAGCTACTAGGCACAGTAGCAGAAAATAAGCTTCACGCAGCATTGGCTGAGTATCGGCGGGGTGGTGAGTGGTTCAATTGGAGTCCCGAAGTACAAGGATTTCTTTTGGGGTTGATATTCGGCATATCCGGAGTCATTCAAGTTTCATGGCCCTTCGCAGCAGCCGCTAATAGTTCAATGTTTATTGCTGGAGTAAATTGGATTCACAAGTACCTTGATCCGGACGAAAAATGGACGCTTCAACCAATGACAGTCATCGGGGGCGAAAAAGCCTTAGAACTTTTTCAGGATTGGAACAATTTCGTGCTCGAATCGCGTAATAAATCTACTCAAAAAAAAGCACATAGTAAAATAGGATCGTTTGGAGACTGATTTCGTAACTATTCAGGTGGAGGAGCCTGACAACGGAAAGGTGGTTGTGTCAAGAATTAAAACGGTCTAAATCAAACTCCAGTCGACTTTGTGAATCTATCTCTTGAATTACTGTTGAACCTTTATCATTCTTTAACAAGACTTGAAAATAGTCCAGCAATGTAGGAATATTAATCACTTCTTCTACCGCTTCCATATAACGTTCGACAATTTTGGTGATGCTGTATTTTTCCATGGCTTTTTCCTGAATAATTTCCCTAACTCTATCGATAGATTCATGAGTTTTTATGAAAAATGTAATAGGGTATTTTTGAACCTTATCAATATCTAAAAAAATTTTATCAATATCAATTGTCTCTGTCACTTGGAAAAATTTTCCGAGTGGTTTCATGACAAAATCTATGCCACCATCATTAGCATTTGTTCGACCCGTTTTATATAACTGTAGAGATTCAGGCAAAATGGCATCGAGGGACCAGCCCCAATAGATGACTTGCTCTGCATAATACTCTTTTAAAATAGCATAACTCACAATCTCAAAAATTCTGGCATCAACGTTGGGTTTCAGTAACTCTTGGATAAAGTTAGCAGCTTCTGAAATATCATTTTCGGAGATTTGAATAATTTTCTGGCAATCCTCTAGGAATTTTTTGAAGGAATCTTGACGGGTTTCGACGTAAGCCTCAATAATTTCCTTGACAGATTCAGCGATATTGATATCAGACGTATTAACTTGAAACGTTAGCAGTCCTTCATTAAACCAATATCGACGGGTTTCCTTATCTCTTAAAATTGGCGTAAATGGGGATGTGGGGAAATATCGTTTAAACTCTTGATTGAGCCGATGATTTAAAGCATGATTTTGCAGTTTGCTTCCGAAGGGGAGTTGTCTCTGTCGCCGCATGAGATAACTGTACTGTGCTCCCTCATAGGCTGGATAGGTATTATTGAGTTGAAATCCATGATTTAAATAGTCTTCAATCAACACATAAATTGCATAAATATTGCCGAAGCTAGCTCGTGATTTTGAGCCTTTATTTGCGGCTTTTGTTTTTATATTTAGATACTGGAGGAGTTCACTAGAGTGAAACCTTGCCTCTCCTTGATTTTGAAAATGAGACTCCAATATCTGCAAAATCCTGGAGGTGAAACCATGCTCAATCATAGATATTAGAAAAGACTCCTTTGGATAAATTCATATTTTTTTTGCGTCTCTTTAGGTTTAGCTTGATAACTTTTAGCGGGTGGTGACAGTACTTTTCCCTGATGCTCAGTCCAGCCTAAAACTCGTCTTAAACCAATTTCAACATAGGGATCTTGTGACTCAATACTGATTGAGAGTCTTCCTAATTGCTTAGCAACCGCCCCACAGGTGAATGTCCCGGCAAATGGATCTAGAATTAAACCTCCCTCATGACTACTTGCCAAAATCATCCGCTTCAGTAATAATTCAGGTTTTTGTGAGGGATGGTTTTCATATTCTGCCATTCGATAACGAACACGAGGAAAATACCAGACATTTCCGGGGACTTTTGTTGAGCTATACTGAGTCGGAATGGCTTTCCTATAATCAATTAGCTTGCGTTTTGCTCCCGTTTTCGCCTCCACTTTTATAGAGTCGGAGTTAAAAACATAATTTTTGGGGTCTTTAACACAATGTAAAATTGGCTCATAGAGAGACCCAAAATATTTTTTGGCTTGTAATCCAGAACTGTCATAATGCCAGACTATTCGACTCAAGATTGCCATTTTATCTCGGATAAAAATATCCAGGTAAGGCATAGCTTGCGTGCTTGCCATCAGATATAGAGTCCCTTGAGGCTTCAAGACTCGGATACATTCATCAATCACTGGATAAATCCAGTTTAAATACTGCTCATCAGAGTTCCATTTATCCTGAAACCCTGAAAATTTCTTACCAATATTGTAGGGTGGATCTAGAAAAATCAAATCGATGGATTTATCCTCAATTTGATGGCGCAAAACATCTAATGAGTCTCCATGAATAATGGTATGTCCTTCATCTTGATAATTGTTAGAACTCATCATGATTTTATGGGTTTGCCCTGATGCAAAAAACGCTCCGAAAGCCATGACTCAGGACAAATTGGATAACTTGGCGACCTAACAGACTTAACATAACCAAGAACAAGACTCAACTGATTCACAGCCAGCAAGTCTCATTTTGGCGAAAAATGGCAAGGTGACCGATCACAACTCCTTTGCCACGAGGGTAGACTCTAGGGGTATTTGTTTAAGATGTTCATGAAGCGACGCAACAACCCCCATGCCTCACTGCCCTGATTACGATTCTAAGCGAACCGTCAAAAATAGTCACATCCACACTGGCAAGCAACGGGATCTGTGTCGCAACTGTGGTCATCCGTTTGTCAAAAACCCAATAATCTAGGCATTGGGGGAAATCCCTTTGGCGCTCTCTTTCAATAGTACGCTAATTTTTGCCAAGCGGTACTAGCGGTTACACTGAAGCATTGTGGAATTGCGATCGCCGATGCTCGACCCAGCCCTCAAACAGCGTCTGACCCCCTATCTATTCCTCCTCCCGGCCGGAGTTCTCCTCCTGTTGACAGTTTTTGTACCAACAGCCCAGGCCGTCCTCCTCAGTTTCAGCCGCTATGAGTACGATTTAACCCAACTCCCCCAATGGGTGGGCCTGGCCAACTTTCGGCGACTCTGGCAAGATGCGATTTTCTGGCAAACCCTCCGTCAAACCCTTCTCTATCTGCTGTGCGTTGTTCCCCTCTTGGTGACGCTTCCCCTGCTGTTAGCCATTCTCGTTAACCGTCCACTACGAGGAATCGCCGGGTTTCGTGCGGCGTACTATACCCCAGTGATTGTCTCGATGGTGGTGGCGGGATTGGCCTGGAAATATCTCTATGGGGAGACGGGGCTATTCAATCAGATTTTACAAGTTCTGGGACTTCCTGGAGTTCCTTGGTTAACCAGTCCCCAACTGGCCCTATTTAGTGTCATGGCGGTGACGGTTTGGAAGGGATTAGGCTATTACATGGTGATCTATCTAGCCGGCTTACAGGGGATTCCCGGCGAACTCTACGAAGCGGCGGCCTTAGATGGTTCCCACGGCTGGCGTAAACACTGGGAGATCACGATTCCCCTGATGCGTCCCTATCTGTTGCTGGTGGGGACAATTTCTGCGTTATCGGCCCTGAAAGTCTTTGAAGAAGTCTATGTCATGACCCAAGGGGGGCCACGCAACCGCTCCAAAACCATGGTCTATTATCTGTATGAACAGGCCTTTGATCGCCTCGAAATTGGCTATGCTTGTGCCATCGGTTTAGTCTTATTCCTGGCGGTGTTAGGCTTCTCCCTGCTCAATCTCAAACTCAGCCGCCGCTAAATCCAGCCATCTCGTTCCAAGTCCTCAATCACTTGCAAGCCTCGGGGATCGCCCACTCGTAGCAGAGAGGAGCGAGCATCCTCGCGAACGCCCATATCCTCGTCATCTTCGAGGGCTTCGAGGAGGGAATCGATCGCCCCGGCATAAACCACGTTCGAGGGCAATTCTCGGCAAATCTGCCCCAAGGCCCAGGCGCAATTACTACGAACCGCCGAAACCGGGTCTTTGCGCAGGGCCTCAATCAGAGGAGGAACCGCACTCACAATGGTTTCATAGCCCACCTTCGCCAACTGTCCCAGGGAACTGGCAGCCCAGAGGCGAACGGCGGGAATATCAGTTTTTAAGGCTTCCAATAGCGGTTCTAAGGCCCGGCGATCGCCACAGTTGCCTAACGCCCAAACCACCCCTTTGCGGACATAGCCATTCCAATCCTGTAAGCGAGCAATCAAAGGCTCAACCGCATCAGGATGAGTATTACGCCCCAACGCATAGGAGGCGCTGACACGCACCAAAGGACACGCATCCTCTAACAGACCAATTAACTTAGGAATAGCCCGTTCATCATGGACCTCACAGAAGGCTCGCGCCGCCAACATCCGCTGGGGTGTTTCGGGGGCATCTAGCAAGGGCAACATGGCCTCTGGATCTGGGCCAGCAGCGTCATCGGCGTCCGCCGCCCCCAAGCGATCCAGGGGACTCTCAAGATTATTGTCACTGTCAATCGTGCCGAGGTCGTCGTTATACATACTCTCCAATTTACCGCACAGGGGGGGGCTTAGTCATGGGGATCACGGCGATCGCCGAGTCTGACAACATAGCGATAGCCATCGGTTTGCGATCCCCGGATCGTCAAGGTTCCTTGCTGGACATGAACCAGTTGACAGGCAAAGAACAACCCCAACTCGGGGTCATCGGCCTGCATCGGCTTTGCTTGCAGTTTACCAAACAGACTGACCTCTCGCAGCGATGATGCTCCTCGGGCCGAAGGAGCGGCTGTTGTTGAGATCACTCCAAAGCGTTCCAATTCGCTCTCGGGTAAGGTTTCCCCTTGCGGAGATTGGCACGAGGCTAAAGATAACTCAAGCTGGCCAGAGGAACAGCGTTGAACCCGCAGTTGCAGCCTCGCCCCGAGATCACTATTTTGAATCAGATGGGCCACCAAGTGATAGAGAAGTTGCTGAAATTTAGCCTTATCGAGACTCCAACGGCGATCGCTGTCTTCGATCGAAAGGTTCAGTTGTTGCTCGCGGCGACTGGCCAACGGTTCGAGGATGTTGAGGACCTGTTGGCAGAGCATATCCAAGTCTACCGGCGACAGAGATAGCTCCGAATCGAAGGCTGTCAACTCCCGCAACATGAGAATTTCCTCCACCATGGCCAACATATATTGGCCACTATTGTGAATGATGTCGAGATATTCTTTTTGTTTACGGCGCAACGGCCCATAAATTTCTCGATTGAGGACACTGGTCATTCCCATCACTGAGGTTAAGGGATTTCGCAAATCCTGTAGAAATCGATCTAGGAGTTGGGTTTGGACGGCTGATGCTGACGTTTGTTGGTCTTGGGGTAGGGGTGCTGGCTCAATTTTCGGGGTAGCCGAGGAACCTCGCGCTGCGATCTCGAGTTTCAGCATGGCGGACTCAGCGGCGAGTTCCATTAAGGTGATGTCATGGGGGTGAAAGGATCTTGGAGCGGTATCGATGACGGCCAAAGTTCCAAAACACTCTCCCCGCTGATTCATCAAGGGAACGCCTAAATAGGCTCGAACTCCCAACTCTTGTACCAGAGGTTGGTTCGCATATTCGGGGGTTCGAGCCGCATCTCGAATCACGAGCGGTTGTTGCGTCTGTACAACCCGAGGGCAAAAATAAGAGGAGTCGTCGTAGCGATCGCACCCCGCCAGAGACAAGGTTGAATCGTCGGTATTGAGGCGTTGGACATGAATCCCTTGGCCGCGCTCATCGAGTAAACTTACCCAAGCCAAAGGCAGATCAAGGGTCTCGACGACGGTATCAACGGCCGTTTGTAAGACTCGCTTAGAGTTGGGATCAAGACCACTACCATCACGAAGTGCGGCCAAAGCGTTAGGGGTTGGGGCCAAATCGGTCATAGAATCTGTTGGCATCATCATCGCACCAAGATCGTTGGTGATGTCGCGATCGCCCCAAACTGGAGGAGGCGCGACCTCAAAAACGAGGCATTAACGGAAAGCAGGATGGTTAAAGAGTGCTGCTAACACTCGTACCCCCCGCAGTTGATTTGAAAGTGGTAGATGCCCCTTCGGCGCACTGAGATCCCAGGTAAAGCCCTGGGGATAGCGCGTCCAACTATTGCCGTTTTTCCAGCCCATACGGGGCCAGAGTTTGTCCCAGTCTTGTTTGACGGTTAGCCAAAGTTGACGTTGCACGGAAAAGCCAAATTTTCCGTCGGAATAGGTCACCCACAGACGGTCAATGGTCTGTAAATCGGTAACTGGGATCAGGGAAACTTCGGTAAAGTAGAGCCATTTGCGGGCCGCTGCCCCCTCGCTGGCGGCTTCACAAAGCAATTCACGGGTGAGGCGATCGGCTTCTTCAAACTTCTCGTGGGCGAGTAGGTCTTGGAGGGGGGTATAGTCAAGATTACAGTCAGAGTCTAAAGACATATCCTGGGCAAGCGTCGGATCGATCATCATGGTCTGGACCTTATGTATCACAGGGACTTCTTATTGTCCTCTTTATTCTCCCAGAATACGACGGACGATGTGAGTGGTGGATTGGGGAACCTCAATCTCAATCAGGTGAATCTCACCTCCATAGGCGCGAACGGTCGGGGCTTCCGGTAGGGTCTCGGGACAGTAATCCCCCCCTTTGGCATAGATGTCGGGCCGTAGGAGATCGATCGCCGCGATGGCCGTAGTTTCCGGAAAAATAAAGACTCCATCGACGGGTTTGAGGGCGGCCAGCACTTCTGCTCGTTGGAGGTCGGGGAGAATCGGACGGGTCGGTTGTCCGGGGGCCGGCGGTTTGAGGGCGGCCACGGAGCGATCGCTATTGACTCCGACAATGAGCGATCGCCCAAGGGCTTTGGCGGCCTGGAGATACCGCACATGGCCGCAGTGCAATAGATCAAAGCAACCATTGGTAAAGACAAGGGGTCGCCAGGAATCCGCATCGCCCTGGATGAGCTGTTGTAAATCCTTGAGAGAGTAAAGACCCTGAGCTAACATGGGGGACATCTATCGATCGAACCAACTCTTCGACCCTATGTGTCATACCTATGTGAGTTAAGTGTCACACGAGCGTCACATCAAGGGGTTATCTTAGTTTACAGGTCAGTCCAAGCATGATGGGTCAGTTCCTCTAATCCCCTCACTCCTCACATCACCAGTTACGACACTTGGACTGACTTTTCTCTTTTGACGATGCTGCAAGCTCCCATAGGATACCATGCGAACCCCATCCCAAGGTTATGGACCTGACGATCACAAGAGGACGCCACCGGAGTCTCCGGGGCGTAAAATTTCCCTGTTATCGTATTTGGTCGTGTTTCTCCTCGGAGGCGGTGTGGTCTGGGGGGCCAGTGAAGCGTTCTCGCCAACCTCGCCAACCGGTGATGTCAACTCTGGGGGTCATCCCGCGTCCTCGGAACAGGTTGAGGCCCCAAACTCCCAACCCCCGATGGTCACGCCGGATAGGGAGAACGCGGCGATTCAGCCTCCGGGTAATTTTGTGGCCAATGTGGTGAGTACGGTGGGTTCGGCGGTGGTTCGCATTGATGCGGAGCGAACGGTGACAGCGCCATCGCTACCGCCTCAGTTTGATAATCCCATGTTTCGCCAGTTTTTTGGCTTTCAGATGCCTAATTCCCCCCAGGAGCGCATCGAACAGGGAGCCGGATCGGGCTTTATTCTTAGCTCTGATGGCAAGATTGTCACCAATGCTCATGTGATTGATGGGGCGGATTCGGTGACGGTGACTCTGCGAGATGGCCGCAGTTTTGACGGCCGAGTTTTGGGGACCGATCCGGTGACGGATGTAGCTGTGGTTCAGATTGAGGCTGAAGATCTCCCGGCGGTGACCCTGCGTGACAGTGAGGGACTCCAACCGGGGGAATGGGCGATCGCCATTGGTAATCCCCTCGGACTCGATAATACGGTCACCACGGGCATTATTAGCGCTATTGGCCGCTCGAGTAGTGAGGTCGGTGTGGCGGACAAACGGGTTGATTTTATTCAAACGGATGCGGCCATCAATCCGGGAAATTCTGGAGGGCCTCTGTTAGACCAACAGGGCCGTGTGGTGGGGATGAACACGGCCATTATCCAAAATGCTCAAGGGTTAGGATTTGCGATTCCCATCAATACGGTGGCCCGTATTGCGGAAGAACTGATTGAACATGGCCGGGTTGAGCATCCCTTTTTAGGGCTCCAAATGGTGACTCTCTCTCCTCAGGTGAAAGAGAATCTTAACCGTAATCCCAATCAATCTTTCTCCATTGAGGCTGAGGAAGGAGTTTTAATTGTGCAAGTGATGCCCGGTTCTCCGGCTGATCAGGGGGGATTGCGCTCTGGAGACGTGATTCTCCGTATTGATGGTGAGTCGGTGACTTCCGCTGAGGCGGTACAAGAGGCGGTGTCTCGTGTGGGGGTGGGCGATCGCCTCACTCTGGAGGTCTCCCGCAAGGGGACAACGGAGACTCTCACGGTGCAAACAGGAGTATTGGGACAATAGTGGCTGTGATTAGGGGTCACTGACATCGGTGACCCGCCAACTCAGTTTTAGGTTAATACTGAAGTTCCAGATGGTGACTAAGGCGATCGCCACCAGTTTGGCCAAATAGTCGTTGACTCCAAGTAGGTTAAAGAGGATATTCACAATCAGTACATTGAGAATTAAGCCGGCTAAACAGACGATATTGAATTTGAGGAGTCGCTTGAGTTGTTTACGCCATCCTTTCTGTTGGCGGGACAAATCGGAGAACGTCCAACGATCATTCCAATAGAAGTTATTGAGAATGGCCACTTCCGCCGACAGCATGGCGCTACGGGTTAACCCCAACTGCCAACGTTCTCGCAAAACGTAAAACACGGCTAAGTCAACGACAACGCCCGTTAACCCCACCAGTCCAAAGCGTAGAAATCGCTGTACGGGCAGTAAATCTAGCCGCAATTTGCCGAGATGTTGCAGGTATTCGAGATACTGTTTCCAGGTGACCTTGCTTCGGCCCTGCTCTCGTTCTTGGAAGACATAACCGACTTCGCCAATCCAGGAAATATCCCCTCGGCCGAGGACTTCAATCAGAATTTTATAGCCGACGGGGTCTAAAAACCGTTCGGCGATCGCACTCCGGCGTACCATGAAAAATCCACTCATGGGGTCCGAGACGCGCCCGACGACACCGGGTAAGAGGATCAGTCCCACCAGTTGAGCGCCTCGGGAGAGGATGCGCCGACTCAGACTCCAGTCACTGACGCCACCGCCGTCGACATGACGACTGGCTAGGGCTAAATCGGCTCCCCGTTCGATTTGTTGCCACAGTTGTTCGAGAATCTCTGGGGGATGCTGCAAGTCAGCATCGATGACTCCGAGAACGTGACCCCGGGACACCTGCCAACCGCGAATAACGGCTGTTGAGAGTCCTCGTTCTCCCTGACGACGCAGGGCGTGAACTTGGGGATAGGTTTCGGCTAGGCGTTGGGCCACTTCCCAGGTGCGATCGGGGCTATCATCATCGACGACAATGAGTTCGTAGTCATGAGCGAGGAGGCGATCGAGAAGTTGACGCAGCTGTTCGACCAGGATTTCCAGGTTATGCCGCTCATTGTAGGTCGGGATGACGAGGGAAAGCTGCAATGGGGATGCAGATGAGGTTAACTTGTCCGGTTTAGCATCACCTTGGACTTGGGGAAGTTGAGCAATTCGACCCTGGAAAGACGGTTTAGACGAAGACATGAAACATCACGAGGCCAAAAGAGATATTCCTCATGGTAAACGCTGCGGGTGTCAGCCGTTTGGGGAATTTCTTAAACTTCAGGCGATCGCCGCCCCATCAAGAGGTGACGGTCTTTAAAGGGGAAGGCTATATTGGAGCCAAGTCAGTTTCAGACTTAGCTGCAATGGCCGAGTTGGAGTGCTTCAGTCGTCAGAATAGGGGGGCTACACCAGGTCATCAGCCTGAACCAATTCAGATCGAAGGGAGTCCTACGGGTTCGAGAGATTTGCTTGAAATTTGGCTGCTGCTCAACAGCGAAACAAGTGTATACCTGTCATCGTCAAACCGGGGTTTCGAGAATGCCTAACCAAGAATTCAACCAAGACTCTAATCAAAACTCTAATCAAAACAGACAACCGGACCTTAATCATGATGAGTCGATTCTGCCTCAAGAGAATGCCACGACCAACCTAGGGCAAGCTATCGAAGAGGGAAACGGGTTACGCCCAACGATCGCCACGGCTGTGGCCGTGGGAGTGATCGTCGGTGTTGCTCTGTTTGTGACGACAAATCTATCACTGGCGATCGCCGGAGGCGTTAGTATTGCCGTCATTTTGCTATCTTTTGCTTATCCTTATTTGGCGTTATGGTCATTGGTGATTTATCTGCCCTTTTCTGGCACGGTCACCTCTTGGCTCGGTGGAGGAGATGCTATCTTTGAGTTTGTTAAAGATGGGTTGGCTATCCCCGCCATGATTTCTATTTTTTGGGGACTCAAAAAACAAGGACAACCCCTCATTATTCCTAGAGCTTTAAAAAAACCTCTAATTATCATGCTTGTCCTGGCATTGATCACCCTATTTACGGTTAACCTACCTTTAGATTTTTGGGGCGCAGATGCCCCTGAAGGAAACTCTTTCTTAATGGGCATCCTGGGACTAAAAATCTTACTGGGATATTTACCTTTAATCACCTGTACCTATTATATGTTGCGAACAAAAGAAGATTTTTGGCGCTTCACTCGGTTACATGTCATCCTGGTGATAATTTGCTGTAGCCTAGGATTGGTACAATATACAATGTTGGCGACCGGACTATGTCAGGGAACAGATCATCTGGTCGGAGATGCACTATTTCGAGCTACTGTAGATGCCAAATGTTTTGTAGGTGGAGCCTTATTTTATAGTCCTTCGCAAAATGCAATTCACTTACCCGGAACCTTTGTTTCACCCTGGCAATGGGCTTGGTTTTTAATTGCTAATACGTTTTTGATGTTGGCATCCGCTTTAGCAGATCCATCACCAAAGTGGCGCTCAATCAGTTTTTTGGCGATCGAATTGGTCTTGGCTAGTACGATTGTTTCGGGACAGTCAATTGCTTTGCTGTTAATACCTATTATTGTAATCTCAGGACTAACTCTAACTGGTTTGTTCTCAGATCCACGAAAATCAATCTTGCTCTTGTCCTGGATTTTACTGCTAACAGGGATTGCTTTTGTACTATTTCCAAGTCTTATTCAAGGGCGTATCGATGCTGCCATAGACCGGTGGCAGGCATCACCACCAATTGGCTTTGTTACTGAGCAGCTGCAAGTTGTATCCCAGGATAAGACTCTTTTTGGTCATGGACTTGGACGGGCCACAAACGCAACACGAATTTTCGGCGAAACGCGACTCATTGAAGCCTATTATCCCAAACTTCTTTATGAAATTGGCATCCTGGGGGTTGCAGCATTTCTAGGTCTTGTTACAGTAATTACTGTAGCTACCTTCAGGGTATGGCGATCGCTTAACCAGAAACGGTTACAATGTTATGCCGCCTGCTTCTGGATCTTCATCCTCTTTGTGAGCTACCAAAGCTACTACTACCCTTTGGATGTTGCCCCCATCGCGATCTACTACTGGATGATTGTCGGGGCTACCCTGCGACTTCCTATCCTGGAACAAAACCATACTCAACAGTCAACATCCTAAGTTTAATGTGAATACTAAGCCTCATAGCAGATTGGCGATGATTGTTCATGGCTGTTCACTCCAGGACTTTTCTGAGCGCAACCGATTTTAAACGATGCCGAAAACAAAATCCAAGAAAAAAGGAAAACAGACGACTAAGCCTGACGAGCCAGTTCTCAGTAAAAAAGAGTTAGCTGCACAAAAGCGACAAGCGGCTAAAGAACGCCAAGCCTTTATCCAAACCGTTGCCGCAGCCGGAGGAGTGGGAGCTATCGTTGGCACTGCCCTATTTTTTACCGCTGATGCCAAACTGGCGATCGCGGGGGGAGGAGGCATTACCGTTTTATGGATATCCTTTGTTTATCCCTATTTAGCCTTGTGGTTGTTCACCATCTATATGCCCTTCGCCGGAACCGTCACCTATTGGATTGGAGGGGGCAATGCCATTTTTCAACTCGCTAAAGATGGCTTTGCTTTTCCAGCCATGGCAGCTATCTTTTTGGAGCTTAAAAAAAAGGGAAATCCGGTAATTGTCCCCAAACAAATTCAGAAACCTCTAATTATTTTAGTCGGGTTTGTCTTAGCAACCTTATTTGTGGTTAACTTACCCCTGCATATTGCGAGTGCCAATCCCCCCACGGGTCCCATGGCTCGCAAGCCACCTGAAGGACAGTTTTTCTTTATGGGAATTTTGGGGATGAAGGTCTTACTGGGATATGTTCCCCTGATTACTTGTACCTATTATATGATCCGAGATAAAAAGGATTTCTTGCGGTTCACTCGGTTGCATGTAGTTCTCGCGATTATCTGCTGTGGCTTGGGCTTAATGCAGTACATGATGTTAATTACAGGAGCCTGTAAAGGAACCGATCACTTAACCGGAGATGCATTATTTAAAGCAACCTTAGATGCAAAATGTTTGGTGGGGGGGTCTTTGGTCTATAGTCCCTCTCAAGGGATGATTCGCTTACCAGGAACCTTTGTGGCACCTTGGCAATGGGCTTGGTTTCTAATTGGTAACACCTTTTTGACCTTTGCCTCAGCCTTTAGTGATCCTTCCCTAATTTGGCAATTAATTAGTTTTTTGGGAATGGCTCTCGTCTTTGCTAATGCCGTGATTTCAGGGCAACGAATTGCTCTCTTATTAGTTCCTGTTATTATTGTCATTATGTTGGTCTTGACCGGCCAACTCTCTAAACCAGCCCGGTTTATTCCCATTGTGGGTGGATTAGCCTTACTAATCATGCTCAGTTTTATTCTCTTTCCAGATGTAATTCAAGAGCGGATTGACAGCACAGTTGACCGTTGGAATGCCTCACCTCCCACTAGTTTTATTGCTGAGCAGGCTGAACATTCATCTCACGGACAACGACCTTTAGGTTATGGAGTGGGACGAGCAACCAACTCAACTCGTATGTTTGGTGAAACGCGACTGATTGAGACCTATTATCCTAAACTCATTTATGAGATCGGTTCCTTAGGAGTGCTGGCTTTTCTAGGTTTCGTCACCGCCATTAGCGTCACGACCTTTAAGATTTGGCGATCGCTCAAAGATAAGGTTTGGCGCAGTTATGCCGCTTCCTTCTGGGTGTTCATATTTTTTGTTAGCTATCAAACCTACTACTATCCCCTCGACGTAGACCCGGTTGCGGTGTATTACTGGATGATTGCTGGCTTGATGCTACGACTTCCCGATATAGAACGAGAAGATTTAGAGGAACGAGCCGCCCGAGAGCTAGATGAGGAAGAAAATGCTAAGACTAAGAAGAAAAAGAAAAAGCGCAAACGATGACAAGGAGTAGCCCAACTGTGACATCCCTATCCATTTCTGTGGTGATTCCCACCTTTCGCCGGGAAGCGGCTCTCCGGGACACCATCGCCGATGTCCTCAAACAAGACTATCCCCAGTTTGAAGTCATTGTCGTCGACCAAACCGCCGAACATGAACCCGAAACGCAAACCTACTTGCAGGAGTTAGCTGACTCGGGTCAAATTCATTGGTATCGCGTCAATTGGGCCAGCCTCCCAGGAGCGAGAAACTACGCTGTGCGGCGAGCCACTGGGGATATCATTGTCTTTATTGATGACGATGTGCAACTTGAACCCCATTACCTAGAAACCCATGCTCGCAATTACCGCGATCGCCCGGAAATTGGGGCCGTCGCCGGCCGAGTCTTCGATCGCATGAAACTGGCCGACTCCGGCGGGGCCTTGAAAATCGAAGATCTCCCCCCTGAAGCCATGGACCCCGGTATTGCGTGGTATCACATCGACTTGGTTCACACCATCAAACCTCAACAAGTCCTCTCCGCTCGCGGTTGCAATATGTCCTTCCGTCGCGAGTTATTTGAGAAGTTTAATTTACACTTCGATGAACGCTATCGCGGTAGTGCAGTCCGCGAAGAATCGGATTTTTGTTTACAATTTCGCAAAACAAACCGGCAAATTTGGTACGATCCAGACGCTTCCCTCATTCATCTCGGAGAAGAAACCGGGGGCTGTCATGATATTGGCACAAAATCCGTTCAATACCAAATCACCTTTTACCACAATCACTTCTTCTTGGGTCTTCACAATTTAACCCTTGGACAATGTTTACGCTTTTTCAGTAAACTCTTTGATTGTCATGTTCTCGGTCATCCTCCCTGCAACAAAAGTGGTTCTCCGGTTAAAATTCTGGTGCGTTTTGCCTTTTATAAACTCGGCTTACTCAAAGCCCTAAAAACCTGGATTCAATCCCTCTGGGATGATGGACAAGTCTATAGCCGCCAGGACGAAAACTTCAAACCCTTGGGCTAAACCAATTCCCGACCCTGTTTCCCGTTCAAGACTGTTATTTAGGTCAAATCTATGAGAATTTTAGTTGCCAGCCACACCTATATTGTTGACCTCAATCGTGAGAAGTTACGAGAACTTGCCCGTTTAGAGCCTAATCTTGAGGTTATGGTTGTGGTTCCCAAGCGTTGGAAACCTGGGGGAGTTCAGAAAAAGCTGGTTGAAAGTCAACCCATCAATGAGGGAAATTTTCGAGTTGTCCCTGTTTCAAACTTCAGCAAAAATCAACAGGGACTGTTGACATTTGGCTTAGATTTATTTGGCGTTTTAAAAGAGTTTAAACCCGACATCATCCAGGTTGAGCAGGGGGCAAAGTCTCTGGGCTATGCCCAATTTATTACCTATAATCGACTGCTAAATTTGAATGCAAAAAATGTCTTTTTTACCTGGTGGAATTTACCCTATGAGGTCAAATTTCCCCTCTCGGTCTTAGAACGCTATAACCTTAATCATACCGATGGGGTCGTGGTGGGTAATCAAGATGGGGCGGCGATTCTCCGGGACCATGGTTACAAGGGAGCGATGACGGTTTTACCGCAACTCGGGGTTGATGAACAGTTATTTTGTCCTCAGAATGTTTTAGATTTGCGAGAAGAACTAGGAATCCCACCCCAGGAGTTTGTGGTGGGATTTGTGGGACGATTTGTGGAAGAGAAAGGCTTAATGACCCTGGCTAAAGCCCTACAAGGACTCGGCGATCGCCCCTGGCGTTGGTTACTCCTCGGACGCGGTCCCTTGCGCGAGCCTCTGGAGACTTGGGCCAAGGAGCAGGGACTGGCTGATAAACTGACGTTTGTCGAGAGTGTTCCCCATGATCAGGTGTCTCGTTATATCAATCTTTTAGACACCCTACTGTTACCCTCGGAAACCACCTATCGCTTTAAAACGCTCTCGTCGGTGGGGTGGAAAGAACAGTTTGGTCATGTCTTAATCGAAGCCATGGCCTGTCGAGTCCCCGTGATTGGTTCCGACTCCGGGGAAATCCCCCATGTCATCGGGGAGAGTGGCTTGGTCTTTCCCGAGGGGGATGCCGATCGCCTGCGGGATTGTCTGCTAAAGTTGATGGAAAATCCCGAGTTAGCCGGAGAACTGGCTCAACGAGGCTATCATCGAGCGTTGGCGGAGTACACCAACCGGGCGATCGCCCAAAAACAGTTAGGCTTCTATCAGGAATTACTGGCACATCGTTAAACCATGAACACCTTAGCTATTGCTGGCACAGACACAGATACTGGAAAGACGATTCTCACAGGGGCCTTGCTGGCCTATTGTCAGCAGCATCTCTCGGGCCAGTCGTTGGGACTGATGAAGCCAGTTCAGTCAGGAGTGGGCGATCGCGAGTGGTTTCAAGACTTGTTTGACCTCGATCAATCCTTAGACTCTCTCAATCCTCAGTTTTTTGCAGCCCCCCTGGCCCCCCCACTGGCCGCTGAACAGGAAGGACGCGAGATTGATTTAGGCCGAGTTTGGCGGGAACTACAAGGATTACGCAACAGCCGCGACATCCTCCTCGTGGAGTTTCTCGGGGGCCTCGGGTCTCCGGTGACGCGAGAACTCACCGTGGCCGATTTAGCCCGAGATTGGCGGCTTCCGACCCTGTTAGTGGTTCCAGTCAAACTCGGGGCGATCGCCCAAGCGGTGGCGAATGTGGCCCTAGCGCGTCAGATGAAGGTCAATCTGTTGGGGATTGTTCTTAATTGCGTCGAACCCCGTTCTCCTGAACAAATTGAGCAATGGACCCCCCAAGATTTAATTGAGTCTCTGACACACGTGCGCGTCTTAGGCTGCATTCCTCATCTAGCCGATTGTCGAGATACCAGCAAACTGGCAGCCGTAGCCGCCAGTTTGGACTTAGAAGCCATCTTGGGACAAGTTGAGGCCCGTCTGAGTTAGGCGTTAACCAGAGGACTCGTCAATTGGGCCAATTGCTTGACTAACAGACTCAAGAATAGGCCCACATCCGTCACCACGCCTGTGGATTCGACGGAACCGCGATCGCTGAGTTTAGTCACCACCGCCGGGTTGATATCCACACAAACCATCTTCACGCCGGAGGGGGTCATGTTCCCCACGCCAATGGAGTGCAACATCGTCGAGAGCATCAGAATCATGTCAGCACCCCGAACCAAGTCAGCATAACGTTCTTGAGCGCGAACTAGATCCATTTCCGTGTCAGGAAGGGGGCCATCATCGCGGATGGAACCGGCCAAAACGAAGGGGACATTGTGTTTCACACATTCATACATCACCCCATGATCGACCACGCCAGCCTCGACAGCGTTAGCGATGCTGCCATGACGACGGATGGTGTTGATGACATTGAGGTGATGGCGATGGCCGCCGCGAACGGCGATTCCTCGTTTCATGTCCACCCCGAGGGAAGTACCCAGACAGGATTGTTCCATATCATGGACGGCGATCGCATTCCCTCCGAGCAATCCTTGCACATAGCCTTCACGAATGAGCCAAGCGAGATGTTCTCCCCCGCCGGTGTGAATCACCACGGGGCCAGCGGTGATGAGGACTTTGCCGCCGCGATCGCGAATCCGTCGCAGTTCCCAGGCCACCTGTTCAACCACCAGTTCCACCCGCCGTTCACTCGAGACACCAGCGGACATAAAGCCAAACTCTTGACTACCGCGTTTTTCGCGAGATTCCGGTTTACGCACGGTGCGAATGCCCGAAACTCCCACCACGACTTTCTCGTGAGTTTCTAAATCTCGTAGGATTTTACATTCAGCCACAATCCCTTCAGGAGTCTCTTTCACGGCGATGGCCCCATCCATCCGTTGCTTCCCGACGCGAATCCACTCACCCTTGACGCGAATTTCGGTGGGATAAATGGTGGTGACATAGAAGTCATCGGGGGCAACACCGGCTTTTTCGACGGCTGCGAGATCGGCATCGGCCTGATCTTCGGGCAGAGACACGGCCCCCAACTCGATCAATTGGGCCAGAATTTCCTCCATCACGTCGTTGGAGGGGGCGGAAATGTGAACGTCAGCGGTTGAGGTGCTTTGACGCTGTTCGCCGAGGTTGAAGTTGCGGACTTGGAAACTTCCCCCCCCTTCGACGACGAGATCTAAGGCCCGGTTGATAATTCCGGCATCGAGGAGATGGCCTTCTAGGGTAATGGTTGTCGAAACAACGGAATCAACGGCGTGAACGTTGGGCATCACCGGTTCCGTGGTGCGCAGGGTGAGGCATTTGGCGGCCCCACCGGCTTTGAGAAATTCGCTCAGGGGAGTTTGGATGACCGTGAAACCCACCTCACTCAGTCGGCTGCTGAGACTGTCGCTGACTTGGTTCATGACCACCACATCGCCGACGTTGACGGCGTTACAGGCAAAGTTCCCGGCATCGTCATCGTTGACAATAATGCGTTTTTCCGGGGGAACCCGCATTTCAATCAGGCGGTTGGAGTAGAAGTCGAAGGCGGGGGGATAGTAGAGGAGATAGCCGTTGGTTAAGGGACAGAAGCAGGTGTCGAGGTGGTAGAAGCGACTATCGACGAGTTGCAGGGAGATGACTTCGATGTCGAGCCATTTGGCGAGGTAGGGGTGGGAGTCGAGTTCGGAGCGAAATCCGTATCCGGCCCACAGCCACCGGCCTTCGCGATCGAGGAGTGCGTCGCCGGCCCCTTCAAAGGGGAGGTCTTTGGGGAGTTCGTAGACGGTGAAGCCGTTGTCTTTAAACCATTGTTTGAAGTGGGGTTCTTCTCCCTGGCGTTCGGGGTGGTAGAAGCGACTCAAGACGACGTTATCGCCGAGGACGAGGCCGGCGTTGGCGGTGAAGACCATGTCGGGAACGCCTTTTTGGGGTTCGATGAGGTCAACGATGGCATGGTCTTTGAGGATTTTATGGAGTCCTTCCCATTGGCGTTCGGCGCGATCGCGCGATGAGCGATGGATGTTTCCTTCCATCCAGGGGTTGATCACGTAGTCCACATCGTAGTGATGAGGCGGACACATAAGGATATGGGTGGATGCGGTCATAGGGGGTAAAACCTTTGAGGAGCGATGTAACGCACGACAGGCTATTTGTGTAGCCAGTTTTTCATTGTATTACAGTGGTGAACTTTGCCCCAAAAATGTTGGTTGGGTTGGGACGTTTTGGCTTGAATCTACTCTGAGACTTGATGGCGAATTGGTTGCCAGGGGCGTTTGGCTCTTTTAGGGTAAAGACGATCAAGATATTTTGAAAAAGTGAGGATTTGTTGACATGAGTCGAGTGTTGATTGTGGGAGCGGGGGTTGTGGGGGCGGCGATCGCCTATGAGTTGAGCTTGATTCCAGGGTTGGAGGTGATTCTATGCGATCGCGATCGCCCGGCGGCCGGGTCAACGGGGGCAGCTCTGGGGGTGTTAATGGCGGCCATTAGCCAGAAAAAAGCCAAGAGTCGGGCTTGGAAACTGCGACAGGAGAGTTTGCAACGTTATGCAACCTTAATTCCTGAGTTAGAGGCGAAACTGGAGCGTCATTTGCCTGGCAATGATGGGGGAATTTTGAAACTCTGTTCTATGGAGGAAAATTGGCAGAAGTGGCAGGAATTAGCGGCGGTTCGTCAGCAGCAGGGCTTTCCTTTGCAATTATGGTCGGTTGATGAGATTCAGCGTCGCTTTCCTCAGTTGGGAGTTGAGAGGATCTCGGGGGGGGTGTTTTCGGGTTGCGATCGCCAAATCCAACCCCGTCCCCTCACCGAAGCCTTGGTGGAGGCGGCTCAATTAAATGGGGTGGTGCTGCGTTGGGAGACGGAGATTGTTGAGGTTGAACCGATGCACTCAACCGCAGAGATACGCCGCTGTCAGCGGGTTATGACTCAGTCAGGGGAGGTCTATGAACCTGATTGGCTGGTGTTAGCGGCCGGTTTGGGGACAACTCCCTTGTCGCAGCACCTTGAGGCGGCGATCGCCATTCAACCCGTCTTGGGCCAAGCGGTACGTTATCGTCTCCCTCAGCGATTTCCTGAGAATTGTCCCGTGATCACGGGGGGCGATGTCCATGTGGTTCCCCTGACTGAGTCTGACTGTTGGGTGGGGGCCACCGTCGAGTTCCCAGATCAGACCGGGACCGTGACCGCAGATGAGAGCCATTTAGCGGCGGTCCAAGAGGCGGCGATCGCCCTCTATCCCCCATTGGCCGAGGCTGAAGTCATCGAACACTGGTCCGGATTACGACCACGCCCAGACGGACGCAGTGCGCCCGTCATCGACAGATTAGAGAATTATGAGAATGTGTTACTCGCCACGGGCCATTATCGTAACGGAGTGTTACTTGCCCCAGCCACGGCCATAGCGGTTCGCCGTTTGATACAGTTTTAATGAGGACGACGACAGAGGCCAACAGCCACCATTCCCCCTCTTGCCTCTTGCCTCTTGCCTCTTGCCTGTTCCCTGTTCCCTGTTCCCTGTTCCCTGTTCCCTATTCCCTATTCCCTGTTCCCTATTCCCTGTTCCCTGTTCCCTGTTCCCTATTCCCTATCTTCCCCCATGACCGATACCATCTTCGGAAAGATTATCCGCAAAGAGATTCCAGCCGATATTCTCTATGAGGACGACCAATGTCTCGCCTTCCGGGATATCGCCCCCCAAGCTCCCACCCACTTTCTGGTGATTCCTAAAAAATCCATCCCGAAATTGGCCGATGCCGGCGATCGCGATGAGCAACTCCTCGGCCATCTTCTCATTATTGCCCGAACCATCGCGGCCCAGGAACAATTAGAGAAGGGTTATCGAGTCGTTATTAATACCAGTGAAGATGGCGGGCAAACCGTGGATCACCTTCATATCCATGTCTTGGGCGGACGACCCCTAACTTGGCCACCCGGCTAAGAGCCAGGGGGGCGGCTCTGAGTCCCGACATTGTATTGCAGATTGTTAAGACAAAAATTATAACGCCTCAAATTCTTATCCAGAAAGAGTTTGAGGCGTTATTTTGTGCCAGATTATGAGGAAATCTGCAAAAAAAATCAGAAAAGCCCTTTACATCACGAAACAATTGCGTTAAGCTTGTGACAACAAGGGCAAACACATTATTCGCTCTTGTTACAGAACCAAACACAACGCAATAATTCATTTTATGACCACTACCTTACAGCAACGCGAGTCTGCGTCTCTGTGGGAACGGTTTTGCAGCTGGGTCACCAGCACCGACAACCGCCTTTACATTGGCTGGTTCGGTGTCTTGATGATCCCCACCCTCTTAACCGCGACCACCTGCTTCATCATTGCATTCATCGCTGCTCCCCCCGTGGACATCGATGGTATCCGTGAACCTGTTGCTGGTTCACTGCTGTACGGAAACAACATCATCTCTGGTGCTGTTGTTCCTTCTTCCAACGCGATCGGACTTCACTTGTACCCGATCTGGGAAGCTGCCAGCCTTGATGAATGGCTGTACAACGGCGGTCCTTACCAGCTCGTGATCCTTCACTTCCTCATTGGCGTTTTCTGCTACATGGGTCGTGAATGGGAACTGTCTTTCCGTCTCGGAATGCGTCCCTGGATCTGCGTGGCTTACTCTGCCCCCGTTGCTGCTGCCACCGCAGTCTTCTTGATCTACCCCATCGGTCAAGGTTCCTTCTCCGATGGTATGCCTCTCGGCATCTCCGGAACCTTCAACTTCATGTTGGTGTTCCAAGCTGAGCACAACATCCTGATGCACCCCTTCCACATGCTCGGTGTGGCTGGCGTCTTCGGCGGTGCCCTGTTCTCCGCAATGCACGGTTCTTTGGTGACCTCCTCCTTGGTGCGTGAAACCACCGAGAGCGAATCTCAGAACTACGGCTACAAATTCGGTCAAGAAGAAGAAACCTACAACATTGTTGCAGCTCACGGCTACTTCGGTCGCCTGATCTTCCAATACGCGTCCTTCAACAACAGCCGCTCTCTGCACTTCTTCTTAGGTGCATGGCCCGTTGTCGGAATCTGGTTCACCGCTCTGGGCATCAGCACCATGGCGTTCAACCTCAACGGTTTCAACTTCAACCAGTCCGTCTTGGATAGCCAAGGTCG
>LJZT01000005.1 GCA_001314905.1 Phormidium sp. OSCR | reverse complement strand
CCCTAATAGGGATTATCGGTAATTGCGAGGCCTCCCCTCTGGAACCCTGACACTATGCAGTTTTCGAGGTTCGTTTGCGCGAGACCCCATGATTCTAACACCCATCGAGAGAAAAACACAACCCCTTGCATACCAAAAACCTCCAAAACTCTCTCCCAGCAAGACATAGAAAATTTGCGCGACACTTACAATGTACTGCAACCCGTAAACCCCAGTCCCCATAAGGAGTTCAACCATTTTTCAGCCAAACTCCCTCAAACAGCTTCCCCCTCGCGCAAACTCCCTACGACACACGCCCCTCCTGAAGACGACGCAGATTCAACACATCACTCATCTGGCGGATTTGCGCGAAGGTGCGATCCAACTGGCCAAGATCCCGAATCCCAATCCCCAAATCAATAATCGCCGGTTTTCCTTCCGTCGTCCGCACCTGGGCACTATGCACATTAATATTATTGTCCTTCAGACGGGACAGAATATCATTGAGAACCCCCAGCCGATCCAACACCTCAATCGAAATGTCCACCGGATACGTCGGCGGGCGGCTGGTGTCCTCTTGATTGTTCCAACTCACCGGAACCAACCGTTCCCCCGGAACCGAACTGACATTATTACAATGCTGATTGTGAATCGAGATACCCCGATCGCCGCGAGTCACCACCCCAATAATCGGCTCACCCGGTACCGGCTTGCAACAGCCGGCGAGATGGTACACCATCCCCTCAATCCCAGCAATCGGGAACTTCCCATTCGAGGTTGACTGATCCGGAACCGCCTTATTCAGCAGCGACACCGTAGTTTGTTCCAACGTAGGAACCTCCGGCGGGGTTTGTTGCACCTTCACTGTGTCTTGCAAACGGTTCACCACCTGATTCAGCGTCACCTCACCATAGCCAACCGCCGCCAACAAATCATCCACACTGTGATAATTACAACGTTCGGCCACCGTCTTCATCGGTTCCGACTTCAACAACGCCTCAAACCCACTTTTACCCAACTCCTTCTCTAACATCTCCCGGCCTCGGGCCACATTCTCATCCCGGTGCGATCGCTTGTACCATTGACGAATCCGGTTACGAGCGCTGGGTGTCATCACGAAGTTGAGCCAATCCAAACTAGGATGACTATTCTTTTGCGTAATAATCTCAACAATACTGCCATTTTCTAGGCGACTATCCAACGGTACAATTCGCCCATCCACTTTCGCCCCAGCACAGTGATTCCCCACTTCCGTATGGATGCGATAGGCAAAATCGACTGGAGTCGCCCCCTGTTTCAACGCCACCACATCCCCATTGGGGGTAAACACATAAACATCATCCTCAAACAAATTGTCTTTGATGCTGTCGAGATATTCCTGAGCATCTTTTAAGTCATGCTGCCAATCCAACAATTGCCGCAGCCAGGTAAATTTCTCGTCCTCCGCCGTCCATTGACTTTGCACGGAACCCGATTCTTTGTACTTCCAATGAGCGGCAATCCCGTACTCGGCTACATGGTGCATTTCAGCGGTGCGAATTTGCACTTCAATCGGTCGCCCACTTTTACCAATCACTCCCGTATGCAGCGATTGATAACGGTTGGGTTTGGGAAGACCAATATAGTCCTTAAAGCGCCCTGGAATGGGGTTAAAGGCATCATGAACGATCGCCAACGCCCGATAACACTCATCATTGCTGTTGACAATCACCCGTACCGCCGCAATATCATAAATCTCGGTAAAGTCCTTCTGTTGCCGCTGCATCTTGGTATAAATTCCATAGAGATGCTTGGGACGACCACTGACCTCAAAATCCGTAATTCCCACCGCTTGCAACCGTTCACTCAACGTCGAAGCCACCGCCTGAATGCGAGTTTCGCGATCGCCCCGTTTGTCGGCCACTAAATCGCGAATGCGAGCGTAAGCTTCCCCATCGAGATACTTAAACGATAAATCCTCCAACTCCCATTTCAAACGTCCAATCCCCAGTCGGTTGGCCAGAGGTGCAAAAATATCTAACGTCTCCTGGGCAATCCGTTTCTGTTTCGCCGGCGCTAAATGGGTTAACGTGCGCATATTATGGAGGCGATCGGCCAATTTCACCACAATCACCCGAATATCTTGGGCCATCGCCAAGAACATCCGCCGGAAATTCTCCGCCTGGCGTTCAGTTTTACTCGAAAAGTTGAACTTCGAGAGTTTCGTCACCCCTTCAACTAACCGCCGCACTTCTTCCCCGAAGTGCATCTCCAATTCTTCCGGGGTGATGTCCGTATCCTCGACGACATCATGCAAGAAGCCAGCGGCGATGGTGGCCCCATTTCCCCCTAAATCGCGCAGTAACCCCGCCACCGCCACCGGATGGGCGATATAGGGTTCTCCTGAGGCCCGACATTGTCCTTCATGGAGTTGGTAGCCAAACTGAAACGCCCGCCGGACTAAATCCACTTCCTCGGGGCTAAGGCTACCTAATAAGCCATGAGGATCGTTATCCCCGAGGGCGGCTTGAAGCCAGTCTGGGACGTCAATTGAGAAATCAAAGCGACAGGCGGGAGATGCTACGTTCATAATGGTTTAACGGGTTCGAGCGATCGCAGATTAACGAGAAAAATAGAAACGGAACTCAGATCTAGGTCAACGACCTGTCTGAGTCAAAGTCTGAGTCAAAGTCTGAGTCAAACGGCTATGGAATTTCCTTCGATTCTGAACTTTCTACTGTATCGTAGAATACAGAGTTTTTCGGAATTGGGGGGAATAAACCTAAGTCGAGATCAACGAGACACTGCGATCGCCGACAGATGCGATCGCACAGAAACACTAATCAGAACCGAGTTTTAACAGCTAATTATGGAGCCAGTACGCCATTTGGGGACGACGTTTACAATGTCTTAATTTTTGTAAGAGATGGCTTAACCTAATTGTAGCAACCTACACTCATTTTTTGTAGCCCCAATGTCAACGAATCCTTACTTAGACCTACAAACACGCCTACAACACCTAGAAACCCCTGATCCCAGCACCCCCCTAACAGTACAAATCAACAGTTTACAACAGTGGTTTCAGCAGAACTTCCTCGGAAGCGAGAGCGATCGCCCCGACTCAGAACAATCCCTCCTCGTCGAAATTCACAAACAACTACGCCTACTGGCCACCGACGCCGCCTTTCTGCAAACGGCCAAAACCCCGCAAACCCAACAGCAGCGACAGCAACAGATCCGCGATCGCCTCAGCACCCTCAACCGCTACTGTAACCATTTACTCAATCCCGACGACAACACATAATAGACAACGCAACTCCTCACCACCACACCCCAATGCAATGTCCTAAAGCCCGCAGCATCACCCTGCAACCCGCCGATCTCGAACCCGGACTCCCGGCCCAACACTGTCCCGAAACCGGAGGAGTTTGGATCGAACGCAACCCCTACGATCAATGGTGCGCCGACCATCCCCCCGAAGACCTCAGCCCCGAAGACCTCAGCCAACGCCTGGCCAACCTAGACTTTAGCCCCGCCCCAGAAGACAGTAAAGCCGCCCTATGTCCCCACAGCGGCAAAATTCTCATTCGCGCCCGTGTGGATGCGCCCCAGCCCTTTTATATCGAGCGATCGCCCGAAACCGGCGGCTTCTGGCTCGATCGCGGCGAATGGACGGTCCTCAAACAACTGGGATTACACAACCAACTCGATCGCCTGTTTTCCGCCGACTGGAAAGCCCAACTGCGAGAACAAAGCCAAGTCGATCGCCAACGAACCGCCACCATCGACAAACTCGGTCAACCCCTAGCCCAAAAAGTCTTTGAACTCGCCGACGAACTCCGCCAACATCCCAACGGCGACTTTGGCGTCTCCTACCTCACCCAAGTGGTCATCAACACACAGGGATAATGGACAATTCACAATCGACAGTGGACAATAGAGGGCGACCATAAGCCCGAAGAGGGCGACCACAAGGGTACGCCCCTACGTCTTTCCCCTCTTGGGAGGGGTGCCCGGAGGGCGGGGTGGGTTATACCTCTTGCCTCTTGCCTCTTGCCTCTTGCCTCTTGCCTCTTGCCTCTTGCCTCTACTCCACCTTAACCACCTGCAAATCGCCTATCCGCGAACCGATCCCAACGATCCCCTCACCTGGGCCGTTGACGGAATTTCCTTGCAACTGGCCCCCGGCGATCGCCTCGGAGTTGTAGGCGAGTCGGGTTGCGGAAAATCGACTCTAGGACGGGCCGTAATGGGACTCCTGCCCGAAGGAAGTCACCTCAACGGCGAGATTCGCTTTGAGGGTCAGTCTGTCCCCCATCTGAGTCCCCAAGCCTTGCGGAAATTTCGCGGTGAGGCGATCGCCTTGATCTTCCAAGATCCCATGACGCGCCTCAATCCCCTGATGACCATTGGCGACCACTGCATCGAAACCTTGCAGGCCCATCGCCCCGACATGACCTTCAAACAGGCCAAAACTCGCGCCCTGGAAACCCTCGAAGCGGTCAAAATCCCTGGAAATCGCTCAAATCAATATCCCCATGAATTTAGTGGAGGAATGCGTCAACGGGTGGCGATCGCCCTGGCCCTGCTGCTGCACCCCAAACTCATTATCGCCGACGAACCCACCACCAGCCTCGATGTGACCGTTTCGGCGGAAATTTTGGATGAATTGATGGGCCTGTGTCAAGAGCAAAACCTGGCCTTGATGCTGATTTCCCATGACATCGCCTTAGTGGGGGAATACTGCGATCGCATCGCCATTATGACCGAGGGTAAAATCGTCGAAACCGGGAACACAGACCAAATTCTCCAATCCCCTCAACATCCCTACAGCCAATCTCTCATCAACGCCGTCCGCGAACTACAACAGGTACAACCGCCCCCGCCGCCCGATCTCACCACCCCCATCTCACCGCTATTACAGGTCGAAAACCTACAACAACATTACAGCCTAGAACGGAACTTCCTAGAACGACTGTTTAATCACAGCCAAGCCGAAACCATCAAAGCCGTGGATAACGTCAACCTCAGTCTTTATCCCGGCGAAATTTTGGGATTAGTGGGGGAATCTGGCTGTGGAAAATCTACCCTCTCCCGGACTATTTTGCAACTGGTGAAACCCAGCGGCGGACGAGTGTCTTTTCTGGGCCAAGATTTAGGACAACTCTCCCCCGAGAAGCTACGCCAGCAACGGCGACAGATGCAGATGATTTTCCAAGATCCCCAAGCCTGTCTCAATCCCATGATGACGGTGGGCGATAGCATTGCCGATCCCCTCCTGATTCATGGCTTGGCCAAGGGAAAGGCCGCCCGCCAACAGGTTCTCAGTTTCCTGGAACGGGTGGGACTCAGCCCCGCCGAAACCTACGCCCGCCGCTATCCTCGGGAACTCTCTGGGGGACAACAGCAACGGGTGGCGATCGCCCGGGCCTTAATTACCCATCCCAAGTTAATCGTCTGTGACGAACCGGTGAGTATGCTAGATGCCAATGTTCAGGCCCAGGTGTTGAGTTTAATGAAAGACCTCAAAGCGGAGTTTGACCTAACCTATTTATTTATTACCCATGACCTCTGGGTGGCCCGCTTTTTATGCGATCGCATCGCTGTCATGACTCAAGGAAAAATCGTGGAAATTGCCCCGAGTGAAGACCTGTTTCGGAATCCCCAACATCCCTATACGCAAACCCTCCTTAAGGCCGCCTTAAGCGTGAAAGCATCCCCCTAACCTAACTCTCAAGCTAACTCCCTCGGAGGCGTTTACCATGCTGTTAGAACGACAACAACTGACCCGTCCCAAACGTATCCTCTCCATTGATGGGGGCGGAATTCGCGGTATTATTGCGG
Source organism: Phormidium sp. OSCR (assembly GCA_001314905.1). Classification (GTDB taxonomy): domain Bacteria; phylum Cyanobacteriota; class Cyanobacteriia; order Cyanobacteriales; family Geitlerinemataceae; genus Sodalinema. The sequence continues at coordinate 79,375 of LJZT01000005.1, read as the reverse complement.
CGAAGGTTTTGTTGAAAATCGAGAAAATCCTCTGTCGCCCAGAAACGCCCTGGAACTGTCTGGCCGATTACTTTGATTTCATGGGGGGAACCAGTACCGGGTCAATTTTGGCGGCGGCGTTAGCCCGAGGAATGAAAGTCCAAGATGTCCTTAGTTTATATCTCGATTATGGACGGGAAATTTTCACTAAAAATTGGTTTCTCCAACAGTTTTGGTCAAAATATAGTAGCCAACCGCTAGAGAAGAAACTCAAGGAGATTTTTGGCGAGGGTCCCCTGGGATCTGAGGATCTCAAAACCTTGTTGATGATTGTTACGAAGAACGCAACCACATCACATAATTGGTTTTTTGTCAACTCTCCCAAAAATAAATTTTATCCCATTAACCGGGAGATTCCCCTCTGGCAGTTAATCCGCGCCAGTACCGCCGCCCCTACCTTTTTTCCGCCTCAGACCATTTCCATCAACAATCAAAGCTATGACTTTATTGATGGGGGCATGAGTATGTTTAATAATCCTACATTTCAACTGTTTTTAGAGGCAACCAAAGCTCAATATGGGATTGGTTGGAAAACGGGACAGGATAAGCTATTATTGGTCTCTGTTGGTACGGGATTTTCCTTAAATGTCATTCCCCCAGGACGGGCCAAAAACTATCACCTGATTGATTGGGCAAAATACTCAATTAGTACCTTAATGGAAGATGCTAACGTCCAACAGAACTTTCTCATGAGTTTGATTGGCAATAGTCCTGACGAACTGCGATCGCAGATGTCACGAGAACTAGCTAGTCTTTCAATTCCCACCTTTAACGAGTTACCGGAACTGGCTTCAGCGGCCTGGGTGGGGTTAGACCGCGATCGCAGTTCCTATTTATCCAATTTACTCAGCTATCATCGCTATACTGTAGTCTTCAGTCACAACCGCTTTGCTGAACTTGGCCTCTCCCACATTGATCCCAAGAAAGTCGCCGCCATGGATTGCGTCGATGAGATTCCGGCATTATTAGAAATTGGCACCGCGATCGCCCAAGAACAAGTCCGCGCTGAAGATTTTGATAACTTTCTCCACGCCGATAGTGAATCATAGCTTTTCCTCCTCTTGCCTTTTGCCTCTTGCCTCTTGCCTTCTTTTCTGATTCTTCCATGTTTTTTAGTGTCATTATTCCCACCTATAATCGCTTGCCAATTTTGCAAAAATGTCTCCAAGGATTAGCGCAACAAGAGATAGCTGCACCTGTAGAAAACCACGAAGTCATTGTTGTCGATGATGGCTCCAATGACGGAACCTGGGACTGGTTAACCCACTATCAGCAACAGATGCCACAATTGCACTGTTTTCGGCAGCAAAATGCCGGTCCCGCCGCCGCTCGTAATGTAGGATTAGACCAGGCTAAAGGAGATACGATTGTCTTTATCGATAGTGACTTGGTGGTTACACAGAGCTTTTTGCAGGCTCATGGTAATGCCCTAACACGTGGATTTGCAAAACTGGGACATCAACGTCTCTTTACCTATGGGGCAGTAATTAACACCTGTAATTTCGAGAATCCTACCGCTGAACCCTATAAAGTCACAGACTTTTCAGCCGCCTATTTTGCAACAGGCAATGTGGCAATTCCTCGTCATTTATTGAATCAAGTTGGTAATTTTGACACCCGTTTTAAGCAATATGGTTGGGAAGATTTAGAGTTGGGAGTTCGCTTAAAAAAAATTGGCGTCAAACTAATTAAATGTCCCGAAGCCGTGGGCTATCATTGGAATCCCGCTTTTTCCCTAGAGCGCTTACCGGCCTTAATTGAGCGAGAACGACAACGAGCTAAAACAGGAGTTTTGTTTTACCAGAAACATCCCACCTGGGAGGTGCGTTTAATGATTCAGATGACCCCCGTCCATCGCGCTCTTTGGGGACTGTTATCCTGGGGAGGCTATTGGAACGAACAGCGCCTGTCGGGATTGTTGCAATGGCTGATTGAGCGAGGGCGATCGCAACTGGCCCTCGAAATTGCTCGAATTTTCCTAAATTGGTATCATGTTCAGGCTGTACGGGATGCCTACCGACAGCAACACCAGCCAACCACCTAGTACCCTAACCACTTATCCTAAACCCTTATGACCTCTTCGGTGCGATCGCAGCAACATCCCCTGATTCAAAAGCTCGCCGAGGCGATTGAGTCTACATGGAAAACCCATCTCGACCTTGAACCCTACCATCTCCCCGAGGATTTAGGCTATGTGGAAGGGCGACTCGAAGGCGAAAAGCTCGTTATTGAGAATAGCTGTTACCAGTCCCGAGAATTTCGCAAGATGCACCTAGAACTGGCCAAAGTGGGTAAGAACCTAGACATTCTCCATTGTGTCATGTTTCCCCATCCCACCTATGCTCTGCCTATGTTTGGCACCGATTTAGTGGGAGGGCGGGGACAAATTAGTGCGGCGATCGTGGATTTATCACCCACCACAGAGACGCTCAAACTCTCGCAAGACTATCGCCAAGACTTAGAAGCCTTACCACAATTGGACTTCTCTCAAGTGCGAGATTTACCCGACTGGGGCGATATTTTTTCTGATTTTTGCCTCTTTATTCGTCCCAGCGATGAAACCGAGGAAGAGCAGTTTTTACAGCGGGTGACTGACTATCTAAAAGTTCACTGTCAACGAGCCACCGCCAGTGAGCCTGTTACCGGTGCAGCGGCAGCTCAAGTGCGAGCCGGACAGTTGTATTACTGTAACAAACAACGGCAAAATGATAAGACGCGGCGGGTATTGGAAAAAGCCTTTGGTGAAGCTTGGGCAGAACGCTACATGACCTCAGTTCTCTTTGACCTACCCCCGGAAGCCGAAGCCTAGATGTTACCAGAGCTAGAGAGGTTGAACAATATCCAAGTAGATCACAAAAATTGAATTTGTCCGGATAGATCCTCAGATTCTATGAGATCAGAAGTAGCACTATCACTCAAGGGGCTACTTTGATGAGCATCTATAAAACCCTTCTCCTCTCTAGTCTATTGTTAATGGGATTTGCGGTCAACGTTCAAGCCGCACGCGTATCCTCGGACTCCAACTATGACACCCTAAGTCAAGTTTTTTCGACCGATAGCAGTAATGCGGATACCGTTCCCCACCGTGGTAGCGGTCGTTAAAACGCAATTCGTATCATAGGCTAGGTCGTTAATAGGTATCCGTATTGAAGCACTGCTGCTTTAGTACGGATGTTTTTTTTGCAACTCTGCTGGCTCCGCGATTGTCCTGAATTTGCCCCCAGCCATTCCCGATCGCCCATCTCCTCGGCTACAGTACAAAGAGATTGTTTAATATCCTCCGATAAGATCCTTCTCTATGACTGCAACAGCGGCTTCTTCTTCCTCTCAGCGGCGATCGCCCCAAACCTCGCCCCCAGTCTATGATGCCATTATTATCGGCTCGGGCATTGGCGGCCTTGTAACCGCCAGCCAACTGGTTAGCAAAGGGGCCAAGGTCCTGGTTCTCGAACGCTATCTCATCCCCGGTGGGAGTGCGGGCTACTTTGAACGCTCAGGTTATCGTTTTGATGTGGGGGCCTCGATGATTTTTGGCTTCGGTGAGCAGGGGACAACCAACCTGCTGACACGGGCCTTAGAGGCGGTGAATATGAGCCTAGAGACGATCGCCGATCCGGTTCAAATTCACTACCACCTGCCGAACCAGCTTGACCTGAAAGTTCATCGGAATTACGAAGGCTTCATCAGTGAACTCAGTGCTAAATTCCCCCATGAACGGCAAGGCATCCGCCGCTTTTATGATGAATGTTGGCGGATTTTTAACTGTCTAAATAGCATGGAGTTGCTGTCCCTTGAAGAACCCCGCTATCTAACACGAGTCTTTTTTCAGCATCCTTTGGCCTGTCTTGGCCTGGTCAAATACCTACCCCAAAATGTGGGTGATCTTGCCCGTCGCCATATCCAAGACCCAGAACTACTGAAGTTTATCGATATTGAATGCTATTGCTGGTCAGTGGTTCCGGCAGACCTGACCCCGGCCATCAATGGTGGTATGGTGTTTAGCGATCGCCATTATGGGGGCATCAACTACCCCAAAGGCGGCGTGGGAACCATTGCCCAAGCCCTAGCAGAGGGCATCGAAAAAGCCGGGGGAGAAATCCGCTACAAAGCCCGCGTCACAGAAATCGTCATGGAGGGCAAGCGAGCGGTTGGGGTGCAATTAGCCTCGGGGGAAACCCTCTATGGCCGTCGTATTGTCTCCAATGCCACGCGTTGGGATACCTTCGAGAAACTACTGCCCCCCGAGAAAATGCCCGCCTCAGAACGTCGCTGGCAGACACGATATCGTAAATCACCGGGCTTCTTGAGTTTACATATGGGGGTAGCGGCCGAGGTGCTACCGCCAGCTACAGAATGCCATCATATTATCCTGGATGACTGGCAACAGATGGAAGCCGCTCAGGGAACCCTATTTGTCTCGATTCCCACCCTCCTCGATCCCAGTCTGGCTCCTGAGGGCTATCACATTATCCATGCCTTTACCCCTGACTGGCTCGAGTCCTGGCAACATCTGCCCCCTGATGAGTATGAACAGCGTAAGGAAGCCGCCGCCTGGGCGGTTGTCGATCGCCTCGAAGCCATTTTCCCGGGCTTAGATGCGGGATTGGACTACTTGGAAGTGGGAACCCCTCGCACTCATCGCCGCTTCCTAGGACGAGATGAGGGGACCTATGGCCCGATTCCCCGTCGCAGACTGCCAGGATTATTGACGATGCCCTTTAACCGCACCGCTGTGCCGGGATTGTACTGTGTTGGCGATAGTACCTTTCCCGGTCAAGGCCTCAATGCGGTGGCCTTTTCCGGCTTTGCTTGTGCGCACCGTATTGCGGTGGATTTAGGACGCTAGGGAGAGATCAAACGGCTCGTTAGTCTATCTGCGGGAGGGGGCGATCGCCCCCTTTTTTCTGCGAAGATATAGGGCGATCACGATCATCAATGTCGCCGGGATCACCTCCCAGAGAGGCTTGGCTTGTGATGGCTGTATGATTTGGTATTAACCCTTGCGTTTAAGGAAATTTCTATCGATGATCTATTCTCATCGACTCACTCAACTTAGCTTAGGATTGACCCTGCCTCTCGTGGTCGGGCTTAGTTCCTGTCGTCCTCCCGAAACCACTGATTCCTCAACTCCAGAGTCGCCACCGAGGGCTGAAGAACCGACGGACTCGCCGATGGGTCCCGATGATCCCATGGCCCCTAAAGCGAGTCCGGGGATGGATAGCCCCGGAATGAATGGCCTGGGAAGGCCGATGAATGGGATGTATCTTGGCCCTGATGATGAGGAATTTGAACTGCGGTTTCTCGATGCGATGATTCTCCATCATCAGGGGGCGGTGGAGATAGCAGAAGAGAGTTTGCAGAAGTCGCAACGGGAAGAGATTCGCCAACTCTCTCAAGAGATTATTGAGACTCAGAGGGATGACATCGCTCAGATGCAAGCCTGGCGATCGCAGTGGTATGCCAATGCCCCAGAGGCCCCGCAGATGTATGATCCTCAACGGTCTCAGACGGTGGAAATGAATGATGGCATGATCTCGATGCTGAAGATGGAGATGGATCTCGGTGAGGCGGATGAGAACTATGATCAGCGGTATGTCAATGCCATGATTGCTCACCATGAAGGGGCGTTGGATATGGCTCGTCAGGGATTAGAAAACAGCGATCGCCCGGACATTGAAGCGTTCGCCAATGACCTCATTGAAACGCAAATGGCGGAGGTTCAGCAGATGCTGGCTCTACAAGATGGGGGTCAGTAGTTGAGTGTTGATGGGTTTGGGCGGGGGTGAATCTGATCTTGTCGCTGTTTGCCATGGCTATTCTGGGTCTCATTTTACCGGTTCACGGGACAGGACTTAGCCGAGCTGGTACATCCAGCCATCTCGACTACAGATATAAACGGACCCGTCCCAGACAATGGGAGTCGATTCAAAGGCTCCCCCTGAGTTGAAGTGAGCGAGTTTTTCGAGGCTGATGCGGTAGAACTGGCCTTGTCCTCCTGGCAAAGCTAGGGGGTCGTTGGCGGAGGCTAAGCTGTAGTTGAGTTGAAAGAGATAAACGCCGTTGTATCCAGCGGCAATGAGGCGATTTCCGTCGGTAAAAATGGGGGTAGAAATCGACGGACCAATGGCTTCCTTGGCGATAATAATTGGGGTCTTGTATTCCCGTTGTTGGAATGGGCCGGGGACCGTTTCGCCGGTGACTTGGGTTTGACTGCCGAGGTAGAGATGGCCGTCAATGGCATTGGTGGCAAACAGAGGCGGCGTGTCGGGGGCGCGATACTCGTCGTTGAGGGCGACAGAGCCGGTGATCCCCCCCTGCCACTCGGCAAAGGGGATATTTTCTACGGGCAGAAACCAATCGACACAGTCGGGATCGGGTTGACTGGGGTCCAGTTTATAAACGCCTCCTTTGCCGGGGATATGCTCTCGATCTAAGGTGCTAAAGAGTTTGCCGTCTTGGGCGATGCTGATGGTTCCGTTGAGATCGCCGCCGGAGCGGAATTGCCAGACGATGGTTCGCTGGTTGATGTCGATGCCGTAAATGCGTCCTCCGCCTGAGGCCAGGTAGAGGCGATCGCCGAGTCGGGCGGGGGAGGATTCGGCGACTAAATTGCCTCGGTAGAGGGGGATGTCTGCGGGGTCATAGAGTTGCAGTTCTTGCTCAATGTCGGGGGCAAAAAAGCCCTTTTCGGGGCGACGACTGGCGATGCGACTGTTGATAAAATAGCCGATGGAGTTTTCACCGGCGTTAAAGAGGGTTTGCTGGCCGAGATAGAGGGCTGAACTGTCATTATCTCGACTGTAACTGTCGGTTTTACGAATGTTCAAACGCCAGAGTTCTTTGCCGGTTCGCAAGGAGATGGCCCGGAAGCTGGGAACGACGGCAGAGTTTAGGGATTTGTTGAGGCCAAGGCGACTCCCTTGTAGGATGACGATGCGATTGTCGTCGCTGGCGGTTTCGTCGAGGTACAGGGTGGCGGTTCCTTTGAGGATGTCGTCAAATTGATACGTCCAGACCTCTTGACGGCTCTCTAGGTCGATTTTTCGCAGTTGCTGGTTGTAGGCTCCGATGATGAGATAGAGGCGACCGCGATCGCGCAGTAGGGTCGGCTGTCCGGTCCAACCGGCACCACTCCAGCTATAGGTTGTGCCGCCGACGCGGCTGATGCTGCTGCCGAGGTAGAATCGATGTTGGACGGTTAAGGCGGCGGGGGTTCCTCGGCCATAGTAGCGGCGTTGGTCGTTGCCGAGATAGGTGGGAATCAGAAGTTGGGTTTCGTCGAGTTCGAGTTGGGGAGAGTGGTTGAGAATTTGGTTGACTTGGCGCGTTAGGCTATCTGAGAGGGAGCTGGGGGTGACTAGGGGGCCAGTCTTTGAGGGTTGGGAGGATCGCAGTTGGGGGGGGAGCCAGGCTGCAAGTCCGAGAAAAACGGTGTATCGTGTGAGTTGTCGTCGGGTTAGGGGCATCCGTTGGCTGATGAGTCGGGGACAGGGGGGATGGGTCGTGCCACTCAGGGGCGATCGCCTTGATTGCCAAGGGCGATCGCAACCGTTAAGATCAGGCTATCAATTCCCAATTATCAGGGCGATCTGCCATTTACCTAAAATTCCCCAACTGTGGGTTTGCCAGAGAACGAAAGATGTTCAACGCCACTGAAATTTTAATTCAAGCATTCGTCGAAGAATTACGGGAAGGCTATCATCGAACCTATGGCGGCTATAAGCCTGATTATGCGGATATTATCGCCTGGGCTGGTGGTATGGCGTTGGAAAATATTGCTAATAGTGATGCCCTCTACCACACGGTAGAACATACTATTGGTGTGGCTCTGGTGGGACAGGAAATTCTCCGAGGCAAACATATTCGTGAGGGAGGAATTACTTGCGAGGATTGGTTACATTTTATTTTATCGTTGGTCTGTAGTGATATTGGTTATGTCAAAGGGGTCTGTCGCCGCGATCGCTTGGATGTGCATCAGTTTGATTCGGGAACGGGGGAGTTGATTCAGCTTGATGCTGGGGCGACGGATGCGAGTTTAGCACCGTATCATGTTGATCGCAGTCAACTGTTTGTTAAGGAACGCTTTCATGGTCACAAGTTAATTGAAGCTCAAGAAATTAACGATAATATTGAGTTAACTCGGATTCTGTCTCCTCAACATCCTGGCTATGAGGATACGTCGGGATTTCGGGGCTTGACTCGGGCGGCGGATTTGATTGGTCAGCTCAGTGATCCGCGTTATCTCAATAAGTTGGGGGCGCTTTATTATGAGTATGAGGAAGTCAGTTATAATAAGAAGTTTGGCTATCGTCATGCGGGGGATTTACGTCAAAGTCATTCTCAACAGTATTGGTCGTTAATTTATCCGGCGATTGAACCGGCGTTGGAGTATTTAGGACTGACGCAGGAAGGAAAGCAAATTGTCGCCAATGTTTATGCGAATGTGTTTGTGGTTGAACATGACAATACTCGGACGACGATGTCCACTCAGTTGGAGCGATCGTAATTAAGTCTTAATTAAGTCTTATTTGTTCAGGTTTCAGCTAAGGGTAACTCGATGGTAAAGCTAGACCCTTCCCCTAACTGACTTTCAACCCCTACCGTTCCCTTGTGAATGTGGATAATTTGCTCAACAATTGCTAAGCCTAATCCAAATCCTCCTGAGGCTTTAGAACGTTTTAAGTCGGCACAATAGAACCGTTCAAATACGTGGGGTAATGCGGCTTCAGCAATGCCAATTCCGGTATCTTTGACGTGAATTAGGGCTGATTTTTTTGGCTCAAGGCGAAGTTCAATTTCTCCCCCTGGGGGGGTATAGCGAACGGCGTTACTTAAGAGGTTAGTCACGGCTTGTCGGAGTAAGTTTTCGTCTCCTTCTACCCAAATTTTTGTTTCTGGAATATGAGTGTTGAAGCTTAAGTGTTTGTCGCGACAATGACTGGTCCAGTCCTTTGCTAATTCTAGCAGTAATTGGCTGATATCAATGGGTTGGCGTTTTTCGGGAGCCAAAAGTCCTTCATGTCTTGCTAAAAATAAGAGTTCCCCAATCAATTGACTCATTTGTTTGGTTGTTTTGACTACTTTTTCCAGCCGTTCTTTAGCTGTTTCGGGACTATCTTCGAGTTGGTTTAACGCCATCAAGGCGATTTGAGTATTGCTTAGGACGACGGCTAAGGGTGCGCGTAATTCATGAGACGCATTGGCGGTAAATCGTTGTAACTGGTTACAGACTGATTCGAGACGGTCATTGGTTTCTTTAAGATGCTGTTGTCGGTTCGCCAGTTCTTGTTCGAGTTCATAAAATAAATGAATGGCACTCCAGGAGGCTAATGTTGCAATTGTTGCGGCTAAAATAAGGAATAGAAATGTGAGTTGTTGATGGCGATCGCGATGTTGCATCCGTTGAATAAGCAGGGTTTCTTCTTCATCGGCGAAGCGTTCAATAGCGTCACGGGTAGCTACAATATCGTTTTGTCCCTCTTTGAGCCAGTTATACAACGACTCAACGGGAACTAAAATATCATTGGCTCCCTGGATTCGCGTCAGGTTTTCTTGCAGGGTTAATTTATGCTCAAAAATATCTAATACGTCGTTAACTTGATTGCGAATGGCTTGGATTCTTAGGGTTTGATCAGGATTGTCATCAACTAAGTTTTCTAAGGTATCAATCGAGTAAGGAATGGTTGATGTCGCTTGTTCATACCGCCTTAAAAATTCGTTTTGTCGTGTTAGTCCATAGCCGCGCATTCCTGTTTCTGCATCGAGGAGTGCATTTAAGAGATATTTAGTTTCGAGACGGACGGTTTGGGTATGTTGAACCCAGGCTTCGTCTTCGATGAGATTAAATTTTAGCCAGGCTAAGATAGAGAGGGTTACAAATAAGCAACTGATGGGAATTGAGACAATTAGGGTTCCTCGGACTCGCAACGGAAGACGGAACCAGTGTTGATTGAGATGTTTAATTACAAGAATCATGGTTGGGTGTCTTGGGGGGGTTCAAAGCGATATCCCATTCCATAGATGGTTTGAATCCAGGAGTCGATCGCCAGTTCTCGTAGGGTTTGACGTAGCCGCTTAATCCGGGAGACAACGGCGTTACTTTCGGGTTCTTCTCCCCATTCCCAGAGTGCTTGTTCGATTTGCTGATGGCTGAGAACTTGCTGGGGATGACGCATGAGATATTCTAAGAGTTGGAAGTCTCGGGTTTTTAGGGTCAGGTCTTGATTTTGCCAGGTAAGGGTCATGGTTTCGAGGGATAAGCTGAGGCCGGATACTTCTAGGCGATCGCCACTCCAGAGTGGCGATCGCCGCCGTAAGGCTCGGACTCGGGCCAGTAATTCTTCGAGGTCGATGGGTTTGACTAAATAATCATCGGCCCCTCCGTCGAGTCCCATGACTTTATCGGCGGTGGTATCTTTGGCGGTTAATATCAAGACGGGGGAAGTTTTACCGAGTTTTCGATAGTATTTACAAATATCGATTCCATCTTGTCCCGGTAACATCCAATCTAAAATTAATAAGTCATAGTCGGTTTCTTCAATCAGCCATTGAGCGGTGGTTCCATCTTCGACGGCATCGACAATATGTCCGTTCTGTTTCAGGATAAATTGGATGGGTTCTCGTTGTTCAAAATCATCTTCTACTAACAAAATTCGCATGATTTTAGTGGCATTGGAAACAGCTTTTTGTTGTTTTATCTTGTTATCAAATCCCAGCAAAATAATCAACTATTTATATTGAAATAGTGGATTATTTATTTTTATTATAATGTTATTGATATCATTTTTTCAAGAGAGCCTTAACGGCGAGCTGGGTTAGGATTAGGATTCGGGAAGTTGGGGTTACGACGTCCGCCAGCCCAAGGAGGTCGCCCGGGACCTTGACGAATGGTGAGCACATCGCCGTTACTACGAGTAATCTGAAAGGCATCAAATTCATAGTCACTATATTCGCCGATTACAGTAACTTGTTCTCCCTCTTGTAAGTTGAGTTGATGCCAGCGTTGAGGACCAGCATCGACAATCACTTGTCCCGTTCCATCGTCGAGGATAAAGTCGTTACCAACAACGCTGCGGATGGTTCCTGAGATACTGATACCACGAGTTCGTGTCAGGGATTCGATGGGGATTTGGGCTAGGCTGGCCGGTGTGATATTGGCCAGTAGGGCAGATGTGGCCAGAATTGTTAGGCTAGATCGCATAATTTTGTTTATAAGTGGGTCTAAGTTGATGATAATTATCAATGATGACCAGAATATGACCAAACCCAAGACGAGTCATTTTTGATTGTTTTGGGTTGAGTTTGTGCTATAATTGTTTGGGTCTAAAAACCTATTTTTTTGCTCATGAGCGATATATTACAAATTGGCTCAATATTAACGGTAGATGAGCAAGGATATTTAGTGCGTCGGACGAGTTTAGACAAGATTGTTGACCCCTGGCGATCGCTCGTTGACGATGTGGCGGCAGCCTATGTAATGGCTTGGCCAAATCGAGTTATGGGGGTGTATATTCGCGGTTCGGTGGCGGCGGGCCAGGCAATTTTGAATATTTCTGATGTTGATAGTTTGGCGGTGGTGTATGGGGATCATCGAGAGTGCGATCGCCGTTGGTTTAAGAAACTCAATCAACAGATATTGAACCATTATCCCTTTTGTTGTGGTGTGGAATTTTCTGTAATTTCAGGCGATCGCCTATTAAATTTCACCGATCACAGCTATGATAGTTTGCGAGTGTTAATCGCAACTCAATCCGTCTGTGTTTGGGGGCAAGATTTAGTCGAGCGGTTGCCGAAAGTTCGCCCCGATATGACCTGTATTCATCATAGTTTTGACTTAGAAGCGGATTTAAACCAGTTAATTGAGGATCTCTTAGATCTTCCCCCAAACCCCTCAGATCGGCTTCAGCAGCAAGTCTATGTTCGTAAACTCTGTCAATGGAGTATGAAACGCATTGTCCGTTCTGGCTTTGAAATCGTGATGGAACGAGATCGGTGTTTTACGCGGGATTTGTACCCCTGTTATGAACGGTTTAGCTACTATTATCCGCAACAGCAGTCATCGATGTGGCAAGCGTTGAATTGGGCCATTAACCCCATTGACTCTCCTGAGAGCATCATTGAGTTTTTGCATCAGTTTGGCGGTTGGCTAGTTGCGGAAATTGAGCGGCGTTATCCGCTAATTTCTGAGTAAACTTATAACGTCAACTTACGAAGAGACGACGAGCAGAATCCCGTTTTGAACCAGTTGAGTTAAGAGAGGGACAATTTCTGTTTCCCAGTCAAAGTCAGCTAACCAATTTTGGACATCTAAGCCAGTAAAATTCTCCGCTGTAAAGAGTTTTTCTAAGCGGCTGAGGTCTAATCCCGCTAAAGCAATCTTTTTTTCACCTGTTTTGAGGGTGTAGCCGCCAAGGTTAGGGTTGGTTTCGATGAGAACGGGTTGCTGGGGACGATAAAATTGAGTGAGGAGTCCGTTGGGGAATTGAGGATGACTCAGTTGAGCGGGAAAACTGAATTGTCGTGAGGGTTGACCTTTTAAACACTGTTCATCGAGATAGCGTTCGATGAGATTGTCTTGTTCGATCTGTTGTCGCCAAGTCTCTATCAGTTGCTGTAGATGTTCTCGGCAAGCTGAGCGATGATTGGGGTTTAAAAATGGCAAGGTTTGTCGCCATTGAGGTGAGGTTTGTAGTTGTTCAGTGAGCCAATCACTAAAGTCAATTCCCGTGGGACCATCAATACCCATGGTTAGATGTAAGGAGGGTTCGGCGGCGGCGATCGCATCATGCCAATGTCCCCGAGGAATATACAGCAATTCACCGGGATTTAAGGTTTGTTCAAGATAGGGATTTGTCTCAGGTGGGGTAAATTGAGAGGAGGGAGTTTCTGAGGTGGGATAGGGAAAACTTTCGGGAAACACTCGCCAATGTTTCTGTCCGGCAATTTGCAAGATAAACACTTCATGGGAGTCATAGTGACAGGTAAATCCTTGCTGTCCTCCCGGAGAACTATAACTGTTGACTTGGATTCGATGTCCGAGTTCGAGGCGGAGTTGTTCGGCAAGTTTGGCGATATTGTCGTTTTTTTCATGCAAGCAATCAACGACCAATGTGGCTCCCGATTGACAGCTTTGGATGATATCCTGTGCGGTTTGGATGGGTTGAAATTTTTTCCCGGATTGAGATAGGCGAATTTCGGGAAATTTTAAGGGATATCGATTCAGGATTTGATTGAGACTCTCCCAGGAAAATAAATCTGCAAATTTTTGGGGGTTATTGTCAGATATGATAATGGCTTTTTGAGTCCAGTATTGGTCAATAAAGTCTGATGGGGAGATGGGATGAAGCAGATTAGCAAAGGTTCTCATGGAAGGGGAAGGGAGACAAAAACATGAGCCAAAACTAGGATTCCTCTAAGCCAACCTGGGGGATAGTTTACTGGCTTAGAGGACGGGTTGAGGGGGGTTAGCTTCTGATGCGACGGTGGCGACTTAAACGGGTTTTAGCGTCATAGTCGTAGTTATAGTCTTGGTTGCGATCGCTGTTATAGTCTTGGTTATCGTCTTGGTTGCGATCGCTATCTTTGTTAAAGACACTGGCTTGGGATGGGTTGGATGGGTTTAAGTCTTCGATTTCCACATGAAGCCGGTTGCTGGGTTTGGGGGAGGCTGAAGACTGTAAGGCGTGACTGGCTGAAGAGGCACTGAGGAACGCAAATGAAGCTAGGACTGCAATTTTGAAAGAGGGTTTCATGGGTTGTATTGTATGAGAAATGGAATATCGATGTTTGGGATGTTGTTAGAGGGATGGTTAACCCTGAACTTTTTAAGCTCAATCTTAGCTTAAAGGATAAATATGACCAAACTATGACTATGGATTAGCTGGCTGTCGTTGGCTTGGCTGTCGTCAGAGGAATAAAAATATGGACATGAGTCCCTTCTCCTGATACAGAGTCTATTGTGATGTCACCTTGATGACGATGAAGAATTTGGTAGCTAATTGCCAATCCGAGTCCTGTTCCTTCTCCCACGGCTTTGGTGGTAAAAAATGGGTTGAAAATTTTATCTTCGATGGTTTTATCAATACCAACCCCAGTATCTTTTATATCAATCGTAATACCACGGGGTTTCGAGTCTTCGGATTCAGGATAATCGGTTGTGATTGTTATAGTTCCAGGCTCTTTAGTGTCTTTAATGGCATCGACAGCGTTGCTGAGTACATTCATGAAGACTTGATTTATCTCGCCGGCAAAACATTCAATTTTGGGTAAATCTCCATAGTTTTTTTCAATTGTGATGTCGCCGAGTTTATGGCCAAGAATTAGTAAAGAATCTTCAAGACCTTGGTGAATGTCAATTGTTTTTTTGTCCGCTTCATCTAGGCGAGAAAAACTCCGCAGGGATTTGACAATATCCCGGATTCGCTCACTTCCATGGTGCATGGAGGTAAAGAGTTTATTGGAGTCTTCTTCAAGAAACTCTAAGTCAAGTTCTTCTAGGCGATCGCGTACTGTCGTCGGCAAATCTTCCTGATTCAATAACTCTTTCAAGGATTCTAATAGTTCATCCTGGCTCTCTTTAAGATGAAATAAGTTTCCGTGAATAAAACTAATGGGATTATTGATCTCATGAGCAATTCCAGCAACCATTTGTCCCAAACTGGACATTTTTTCACTATGAATTAAGCTGGATTGGGTTTGTTTTAGCTTATCTAATGTCGTGGAAAGCTCTTTGGCTTGCTTTTTGGATAATTTGGCACTTTCGAGGAGTCGTAATTCACGGTTTTTTAGCTCGTCATCAAGTTTGAAAAACAAGTAAAGTGCTAAAAAGCCACTTAAAATCCCTACACTCGCCTCGATAAAAATTGCTTTTTCGATAAAGTCTTCTCGCTCTTTTGATGCGAGTTGTCGCTGTTCAAGTAATCGTTCTTCTTCTCTGACAAAAACGGCAATTTCTGCTCGGGCCTCATCCATTAGATGTTTTCCTCGAACCATTCGACGAATTTCTGATGTTTCTAGGGATTCCTCTTGTTCACTATCGATTTGATAGAGTTTATCTCTAAAGAAGTTGATGTTTTCCCGTGCAACTTCTTGAATAATACGAACTTGAGCCAGTTGTCGTTCATTATCTTCGACCAACGTTTCCATATTATACAAGGTTTGTGGAATTTCAAAAATCACCTGTTGATAGGGTTCTAAAAACTGAAGTTGACGAGTGATTTCATAGCCACGAATCCCGGTTTCGGCATTTAAAAGTTGTGTCAAAAGCTGATTGGCTTCATAGCGGACTTGCTGAGTATGCTCAACATATTCTTGAGCATCGACGGCGGTGTCTTTGATCCAGCTGAAGGCAATGAGGGTGATAATTAAACAGGTTATGGGAATGCCAATAATTAGGGTTCCCCTTTGACGAAAGGATAGATTATTCCAGTAAGAAAATAGGTTTGCTGATTGAAGTTGTAACATGGTAAACATCTTTTTAAGGTCAACCAAGGTGGTAATTTGAGCAGTTATGATATGTTGATGTGTGATGACCGAGGTTTTAAGGGGGATTCTCGTTGGTCTGAAAGGAACCTGAATGTTTAAGTACAGATGCTGTCAAGATTTAATGGGAATCTAGTCCTATTTTCCGAAATTGGAAGATACAAGAAGATGTTGAACATTAGGAGCAGTGGGAAGCGGAAATCTTTGCGTTCGGGGTGTTGAGGCGTTGCAGGAACTGTTCTAATTGCTGAATTTGAGTCAGGTTAAGGCGGTAGTAAATCCAGCGGCCATCCTGTCGAGGATGTACCAGTTGTGCTTCTTTTAAGACTTTAAGATGAAAGGAGAGTTTGGACTGGGGGGTGTCGAGGCGATCGCACAAGTCACAGACACAAAGCTCGCGATCGCACAAATGGTCAATAATCTGTAACCGGAGAGGATCACTCAATGCACGAAACCCCAGGGTTAGGAGATCCGGGGAGAGTTTGGCGGAAGATTTCATGGCATTTTAAGGTTGCGTTACAGGATCTAGATCTATTCTAATCACGGTTCTCAATCTCCGTGGAATTTCTGGCAAATTTCTCGCAACTTGCTATTGACAAGCGACCCCTTGACTTGTACTATAAGCATAATGGAAAAGGTGCGCACAAAAAAAGGATTCGCTCAGGTAAGGCGACATAACGTGAGCCATTCAACCCCGAACTCAAACGTCACCTCAGCGCGATCGCCGCAGTCCTTAGTTAGCGTCTGTGTTCCCACCTATAACGGTGAGCGGTTTTTAGGAGACGCCTTAACCAGTCTGGCCCAGCAAACCTATGCCAACTTAGAAATTATCCTCTCCGACGACGGTTCCCAGGATGGAACCCTAGACCAATTAAACGCCTTTGCGGCCACATCTCCCCATCCTTGTCGAATTTACCGCAACCCCCAACGGGGAATGGTGAACAATTGGAATTTTTGCATCCAACAAGCCAGGGGAATGTATATCAAATTCCTCTTCCAAGACGATCGCCTCGACCCCGATTGTATTCGCAAACTGGTCAACTTGGCCGAAACCGATACCGATATCGGACTCGTTTTTTGTCCCCGTCGCCTTGAGATCACCGATGACGCAGCCGGAATTGAGATTTTGCAAATTGTTGCTCAACGCTGTCGCCAGGTTCATCAGTATTGGCGTCACCTCAACCCTTGCCAAGCGGGGACAACTCTCTTAGCCGATTGCCAACTCTGGACGTTTCCCCTCAACAAAATTGGTGAACCGACAGCGGTGTTGTTGCGCAAATCAGCCGTCGAGGCCGTGGGAGGCTTTGACCCAGACTTATCGCAGTTGGTGGATGTGGACTTGTGGTGGCGGCTGTTGGCGACGGCTTCCGTGGGATTTGTCGATGAACCTCTGGCGGTGTTTCGTCTTCATTCTCAGCAACAAACGGTGAAAAATGCCTTGGCGGGGAAGTTTGATGAAGGGCGATTCTTCCTCAAGATTGCCCAAAATCCCATCTTTTCTCAAGAAATCCGACAACAAGCCACATGGCATTGGTTGCAACAGGAAGATTGGCGATGTCAGGATTGGCGATCGCATCTGCAAGAGATTCCCCCCTCCTTGTGGCCCGATTGGTTGCAACAGATGTTGTCGCAACTCCCCCAATGGCGCGATCGCGGCGACGCCAAAGCCTATACTCAAGGACTAATGGCCATCTCCGACTATCTCCTGGCCCAGATTCAAGACCAGCCGCAACACTGGCAAGACGCTGCCCAAGTCTATGCCTTGCAGGCGAGTCTCTTGCCAACCTATTATCATGATGTCTCTTTAGACGAACTCGTACAGCAGCAGCGGCAAATCCGACAATTCTTTCTCCAATCCCAGGGATATCGCCTTGATTGGCAATTTCCGTCACCAAACTCCGGAAAAACGGGAGTTTATCTGGACAGCTATCCCGGCCATCTCCCAGAAACCAGCAAAACCATCTATTCTCCCCAACCGCCGCCAAAATCCTGGCCTGGCGGGGATTGGATTCAATTACCGCCAGACTTGCGGGGACAAATCCAGCGGCTGCGAGAGGAAAATTTAGACGAGTTGCATTTCTGGGGAGACTCAGTGGGCGAGATTGGAGCGATCGCCTTTCTGGAGTTACATCAGTTAGCCCGCTCTCAGAGGGCGTTTTGGGACTTACCGCTCTCGGAAACCTCAGACGAAACGGCTTTTTTGCCCATAGGTTTGACCCCTAGCATTTACCCTACCACGACTGCTCATTTAGGTCAAGCCCCAGACCCAGAAATTTTAGACGTTAAGCAACGACTGGATATCGCCTCAGCGACCGTCATTTTTTTTAGCGTAGTTTCCCCCGATGACTTAACCGTTGAATTGCGAGACACTTGGGCAAGAATTATCCAATCTTGTCCCCAATCGGTGTTACTTCTGTTGCTATCAAAAAACGATGAACAGTCGAATCTAGGGATTTCCAGCCGCGATCGCCTCACAGAAACCTGGACAAAATTCGCACTTTCTCGGCAACAGTTAATTATCGTGAATCCTCAAAATTGGCGACAGCAACCCCTCTGGTGGCATCTCGGAGATATCTACTTAGATAGTTTCCCCATCAATTCCCCGCAAACCGTCCAGATAGCCTTAAGAAAAAATCAGGTTCCTGTCTTGTATTTCGGCAAAACTCGGCGATCGCAAACCAGCGTGAATGCCTTTTCCGGGACAATTCCCCCAGAGGCGATCGCCCAGCAAGACTCAGACTACATTCAACTCGCCAAAAAATTGGCAACAGATTTAGACTTTCGTCAAGAGATTTTAAAAAAACTTAAACTCGCCCAAAAGTCCCCTAAACCCCGCCGCGATTCCTTGTGCTAAAATCTGCCCTAACGCCCCTCACCCCTGGATTCAGCCATGTCTCCTAAAATTTCCCTCATCCTCAATAGTTATAATCCCTCCCACTATCTCCAACTCGCCATCGAGAGTGTTTTACAACAAACCTACCCCGACTTTGAACTCTTAATCTGGGATGACGGGTCCAGCGACGATTCCTTAGACATCGCGCGATCGCTCGCCGCCACCGATGAACGAGTGCGGGTCATCGCCGCCCCCCACCGAGGTCGAGGAGAAGCCCTCAAAGCCGCAATCTCTGCCACAACCGGAGATTATCTCGGCTGGATTGATCGAGACGATATCCTACTTCCCAACGCCCTCGAACGCACCGCCGCCATCCTCAATGAGAAGCCCCAAATCGGGATGGTCTACAGCGACTATCTCGACATCGACCGTCAGGGAACCCCCCTCGGCTTAGGGTATCGCTGTCGGATTCCCTACAGTCGCGATCGCCTCCTGACCGACTTTATCACCTTTCACTTCCGCCTAATGCGTCGCGACATCTACAACCAAGCCGGCGGAATCGATCCCGCCTTCGAATACGCCGAAGACTACGACCTGTGTTTACGCATCTCCGAACTCACCGACATCTACCATCTTCGCGAACCCCTCTATCACTACCGCCACCATCCCGAAAACGCCTCTCGCTCCCAAGCCAGTTTACAACAGGCGCGATCGCAATGTGCCATCAACAACGCCCTCCGTCGTCGGGGATTACAAGACACCCTACAACTGCAAGTCCAACAAGGGCGATTTATCCTCAAACCCAGGCCCACCGCCTCCCGTAGCCGTGTCGCCGCCGTACTCGCCTCCCTCTCCCTTCCCCTAATTCCCCTCAACGCCACCGCCACCCCCACCCCCAGCGAATCCGGAAAAGCCATCATCCAAACCGCCAGCCAAGGCGTTTCCCCAGCCCAACCCCCCAGCCTCACATCCGCCAACCTCCCAGAAGACATCCAGCCGCAACAGACTCAACCCAACTGGGAACTCATCAAACAAGACGAACCCCCCATTCCCCCCCTTCACCGCAACGAACACGTCGGTGACGGCTATGGCTACAGCGAACCCGCCGCCGGCTATGGCTATCAACAACGAAATAGTCCTCCCACACCACCTCCAGTTCGTCCCTTCATCCGTCCCCGTTCCCAAATGATTCGCCCCCAACTCACTCCTGACGGGAATATCAGCTTTGAGAGTCCCGTTGAACGTTCCGTTGAGGAGGGAGAATAGTAATCTAACATTAACGAATCGAATCTCTCGAATCTCTCGATTGATTCAACATCCTCACCCCACCGTTTCGAGTTGTCCGCGATTGTCTAGCGATTCCTAAAATTCAATGGTTCCCTTAAACGATGAAAATCCGATTCAAATTACCCCAATTGTCACCTATGTCTTAATTGTTGCCAACATTCTCATTTTCCTCTATGAACTGAGCCTCGGAACTCCCGGACTTCAGGCATTTCTACAAGACTTTGCCTTTATTCCCGGTCAACTCTCCGAAAGTCTCCAAGGAGCAAGCAGCGGCGATTTAATCCCCGAACCCTTAACCCTTGTCACCTCGCAATTCCTCCATGGAAGTGTCCTCCATGTCGTCTTCAATATGCTGTATCTCTGGATTTTCGGCAATAACATTGAAGAAGAAATGGGGTCATCTCGCTATCTGATTTTCTATCTTCTCTGTGGCGTACTCGCCTCCCTCGCCCAATATGTATTTGATGCCGATTCAATGATACCCACATTGGGGGCCAGTGGTGCGATCGCCGGGATTATGGGAGCCTATATTTTTCGCTTCCCCCAAGCCCGAATTGTCACCCTAATCCCCCTCGGATTCTTTTGGTTTACCGTCCGAGTTCCAGCAATTTTCTTCCTCGGCTTTTGGTTTTTACAACAGGCCTTTAACAGCGTTTCCAGCCTAGAAGCCCAAGTCAATTCAGGTGGAATGGAAAGCGGTATCGCCTACTGGGCACACGCTGGAGGCTTTATCTTTGGTGCATTACTCGGCCCCCTATTCGGACTCTTCTCCCGCCGCGACTAACCACCGATTCCCGATTCCCGATTCCCGATTCCCGATTCCCTGTTCCCTGTTCCCGATTCCCGATTCCCTGTTCCCTGTTCCCTGTTCCCTGTTCCCTATTAACTATTCACTATTAACTATTCACTATTAACTATTCCCTTCTTATGACCCAAAAATTCAACTCCTTTGAAGCCTTTTACCCCTACTACCTCGAAGCCCATGAAAACCCCATTTGTCGCCGACTCCATGTTTTAGGGCTTGTCGTCGCCATCGGGGCCATTCTCTACTCTATTATTACGCAAACCTGGTGGACCTTGGCGATCGCCCCCGGCTTCGGCTATCCTTGCGCCTGGCTAAGTCATGGAATCTTCGGTAAAAACGTCCCCGCCACCTTTGGCCACCCGTTCTATAGCTTCAAAGGCGGGATTCTCATGTATCGAGATATGCTAACCGGCAAAGTTCCCTTCTAATACCTTCGCTCAACTCAAAACGACGTAGGGCAATCCCTTGTGGTTGCCCGTTTCTTCCTTTTCACTCACCAACCCTATATATATGGCGGCACATTTTCCCATTATTTAATGGTACGTCAAGAGCCGCCAAATGTCAAGGGATTTTTCAATAAAATTTCCCCCAAAAAACCTCACCTCAATCGCTCAGGCGGCGAACAATCCCAACATTGCCAATCACCCGAACTGGGATGATGAAACCCCAGCCGAAAACTATGCAGAAAATAGCCACAATCCCCCGGAACCGGATAGGTTTGAGTCTCAGGATTAACAGTCAAATTCAACCCACCCCCCGGAGAATAGAGTGGGTCTCCCACTAGAGGATGACCCACCGCCGCCAAATGAATGCGAATTTGATGGGGTCGTCCCGTAGCGATTCTCACCTGCAAGAGAACCCCATCCTCCCGTCGCGAAACCACAGTCACCCGACTTTGCGATCGCCGTCCCGCATCAGTCGCCCCATAAACCGTTCCCAACGTCGGATGAGGGAGTTTCCCAATCCGTTGCTCAATCCTGAGATCATCCTCATGCGACCAATCCCCCACCCAAGCCCGATAAACCTTAACCATCTGGCGATTCCGCAGTTGCTGACTCAACCGCACACGCCCCCGAGACGACCTCGCCCACAGCATAATCCCCGACGTTCCCCGTCCCAAACGATGAATCGGGGAAACCTGTGGATACTCTCGCCGTAACTGAAACAACAGCGTATTCTGCAAAAACCCCGCCCCAGGGAGAACCGGTAAGCCCGCCGGCTTCCCCACCAACAGCACATCCTCATCCTCATAGAGATAATCCACCCCCAACGGAACCTCCGCTTCCTCCCAAGGAGGGCGATGATAGGTAAGACATTGACCCGGTTGTAGCGGTGTATCCGGCGTTGTGGGCGTATCATTGAGATAGATCTGACCTCGGAGAATGCGATCGCGCCACATCCCCCGCGTCGAATGGCGATAGCGTTGGGCATAATAGTCTAAAACCGTCAGCCCCGATCGAACCGAACCCAGGCGGTCAGTATACGTCCAACCCTGATTTAACATAAACCTCAAAAATTAGCATTTCCTAACAATAGTCCCCCTGACACCCCATCTTGACCCCCAAACCTTCATTTCCCCCCACAAGCCACCACTTTTTTTGTGATACTACTAGAGAGATATGTAGAGTGGGCGATTCATGGCGAACTTAGAACACCTCTCCATCCTGAGACAAGGAGTCGAGACCTGGAACCAATGGCGAGAAATAAACCCTCATCTAATTCCCGACCTCTACGACGCAGACCTGCGCAATTATCCCCTACAAGGGGCCAACCTCAGCCGAGTTGTCCTCGGTAAAACCTCCCTCAGCCTCGCCCATCTGCAAGGGGCCAACCTCTTCCAAGCCGACCTCTACGAAGCCGACCTCTTCCGGGCCAACCTGCAATCAGTCAACCTACAACAAGCCTACCTCTGTCGGGCCAACCTCTATCGGGCCAACCTCAGCCATAGCCAACTGCAACAGGCCCGCCTTGGACGCAGCGACCTCACCAAAGCCAACCTCAGCCAAGCCAACCTCGCCCACACCAGTTTCACCGAAGCCAACCTCAGCCAAGCCAACTGTCAAGACAGTGACTTCAGTTACGCCTTCCTCAAATCCACCCGTGTCTATGGAACCAACTTCGACAACGCCGACCTCACCGGAACCTGTCTTCAAGACTGGCACACCGACAGCCTCACCCAACTCGATAGCGTTATTTGTAAATACTTTTATCGCAGTTATAACATCTGGGACAACAAATTTCTCCAGCGGTATCCCGCCTCAGAACACGAATTTCTTGCCCCCGGAGAACTCATAAATTGCCTCAATCCCAAGTCGATTACCTTAGACCTAATCTTCTCAGAAGCAATTTGTTTTAAATCCTTATTAACCAGCTTAGAGAGTCTTAGCCAAGACCATCACGCCGTCAAGCCCCAAGCCTTAGAACAACAAAAAGACGGTAGCTTATTAGTCCGAATTTCCCTAGCAGAAACCGCCGACCTTAACTCGATTAAACAAGCCTTTTGGACTGAATACAATCGCTTGCACCAATCCTCAAAACTCCGGTCCAATAGGACAGATTCAGCCCCCAACTTATCTGCCCTATTGAACCGTTTAGCTAACCCTTAAAAACTGAACGTTGTACGAATAACACCAATGAGGGCATCATCATTATCCGCATTATGATTCGGTGCCGTCAGCCAAATCAACGCCGGCGTGACCGTTATATTTTCATTCAGTTGCAAGGAATAGAACCCTTCAACATGCAGCGATGTATCCGGGTCATCACCGAGTCCTGAATTGCGTAAACTAGAACTGACTCCCGTGACTTTCGGTTCCTGTCCAACCACAATTCCCGCCAAATTTCCCGGCAGAAGCAAATCAGGAAACGCCAGCGTCACCGCCCAGTTCCAATTATCGAAACTGCCGCGATCAATCTGTCCTCCCAAGGTCGAGAGAGTTTGCGTATTCACATAATTCACCCAACCCCCGAGGGCAAAATTATCCGACACCTGGAACGACCCCTGCAAGCCATAGGCATTACTCAACGTCGGAATCGCATCATCGGTCGCCCGTCGCAGATTCGTCAGAACACTACCGGTGTTCATCTCCTGGTTATAGGCATTGATATAGGTTAGGGCAAACTCGGCGCGATCGCTCGGAGTAAAGGTTAACTGGGCCATGGCACCATAAGACCCATTAAACAGGCCCGCCGCGCGATTGGGATTGCTACTATCCCCAGCCAAATACCCCGCACTCAACGAGAGGGCATCACTAATAGGATACTCGACCCCAATTCCAGACCCATCCATGAGATAATACATCGAGGCGCGAGTGCCAAAACGAGAGACCGCCCCGCTACCGCCATCGCCATCCAAAAAGGGATTCACCGTCGAGGCGATATCATCAGCGGCCCCCGCATTGGCAATTAGGGCCACATTGGCCCCTGCTAAAGGAAACTGATACACCAAGGCATCCACATCAACGGCACCGCCGCTATCATCAGCAAAGAACAAATCCCCTTCGGGATATCCCGTGGATACATCTGAGAAGGCGGGAATGTTGCTACTTTGCAGACGAGTCAGCAGTAAATCTTCTCCCGTAAAGCTCGTGTGGAACTCCAGACGGCTACGATAGCCAAAAGAGGGAATCTGGTCAATGTCATTGCCCGCGAAATCATCCCCAGCCGCAATTCCATAGAGGGCAAAGATGGCTTCGCCTTCCAACTTAGTCGTTGTGGAGAATTGATTGGCTTCGAGTTCCGCAGTCCGGGACTCTAAGCCATCCACACGACCCCGTAGGGTGACTAACTCGGCGGCAAATTCTTCTTGTAAACGACGGATAGTCGCTAAGTCACTCGGATCGAGACTATCCCCACCATCGACAATAGCCACAATCTGATCTAAACAGGCATTTAAGCCAGCGGCAAACTCGTAGCGAGTCATGAAGTTGTTGCCGCGAAAGGTTCCGTCTGGATACCCGGCGATACAGCCATAGCGTTCGACTAGGGACTGTAAGGCTTGAAAGGCCCAATCCGTCGGTTGCACATCGGACAGTTGCGACACGGAGGTCACTTGACTCAGTAACATGGGGCGATCGCCGCCGTCAAGCTGTTTACTCGATAGGTCTTGACCTTGGGCTAGGTCAGCGAAGGTTAGCAGCCCCAAGGCACTCAGTCCTCCACTTAAAGCAGTCCACCATAATTTAGACATAGACGTTTCGACACTCCCACACGGTTAAATATCGTTTAATTCTAAGCTAATTGACAATGAGAGTCAATCTCATGGGGGAGAAGAAGGCAAGAGGCAAGAGGCAAGAGAAGGGAACAGGGAACAGGGAACAGGGAACAGGGGGGAGAAGGCAAGAGGCATAACCCACCCCTAACCCCTCCCAAGAGGGGATGGCAAGAGGCAAGAGGGAAGGGGAAGGGAACACCGGAACAGGGGAAGGACCCACCCCGCCCTCTGGGCACCCCTCCCAAGAGGGGAACGTAGGGGCGTACCTTTATGGTCGCCCTCTTCCGCCAAGGGGCTAATTGACTGGGGCTTCTCCTCCTTCTAAACCGAGGGATTCGAGCATTTCTTTGTCCTTTTCTGGGGGTTGCCCCATCGTTGTTAGATAATGCCCGATTAACATGGCATTTAACCCCGATTTGAGACCTAATGCCTGTAACTGACCCATGACTGCTTCTCGTCCTCCGGCATAGCGGAGAATGCGCGTCGGCAGAATCAGACGAAACAGGGCGATCGCCTTGAGGGCCTCATAGGGATCGAGACGATCGCGATCGCCCAATGGCGTTCCCTCCCGAGGATTGAGTAAATTCAGCGGAATCGACTCCACCTCCAACTCGCGCAGGGCGAAGGCTAAATCCAGGCGATCGCCCCAGGACTCACCCATGCCCAAAATACCCCCCGTACAGGCTTGAATACCAGCCGCTTTGAGGTTTTTTACCGTCTGCACGCGATCGCGCCAACTGTGGGTACTGACAATCTCGGGGAAAAAGTTTTCTGAGGCTTCTAAATTATGGTTGTAGCGTGTCACCCCAGCCTCAGCCAATTGCTGGGCCTGTTCCGGCGTCACTTCCCCGAGGGCGCAACAGGGTTTAATCTGAGTTTCGGCAATAATGCGGCGCACGGTTTCTAAAACCTGCTCAAACTCTTGGGATTTGGGACTACTATACTTCGGCCCCCGACCCTGAGACACCAAACAAAACCGTTTCGCCCCTGCCAATTCCGCCGACTTAGCCTGAGCTAAAATCTCCTCAGGAGACTTCAGACCATACACCGGAGACTCTTTACCCGGATGATGGGCTGATTGGGAACAAAAGCCGCAATTCTCCGAACAACTGCCCGATTTAACATTGACAATACTGCACAAATCCACCACATTACCGCAGCATTCTTGACGCACGCGATCGGCAGCAGCACAAAGCAAGAGAATATTCTCGGTTCCCTCAATCTCCGTTAACTGCTGCGCCGTCTCGCGATCGAGGGGTTCTCCGGCGATGATGCTATCAGCTAGTTGATTTAACCAAACCTCCAACGCCGTGCGATCGCTCGCAGAATTGGGGCTTAAAGTGGGAATGGAATCAGTTTTCGTCAGGGGGGTATGAACCACAGTCAATCTCTCCATGCAGCGCGGTCAGCTCCTTCTACGGGAGCCTTGCCGATTCTACCATCCCAGCGAAACCTCATGGGAGCCGCCCATCCCTACACCGAGGCAATAACAGGAGTTGCCAACTGATCTAACGCCTGCTTCGCCGCCCCTAAATCAAAGGGAAAGGGTAGCTTTAACGGCCGATAATCCCGAGGATGAGGGTCCCCATGACGCAACACCGCATTCACCAACACACAGGGGTCATCGCTCAAATTAATCGCCCCATGGGGAACCCCCGGCGGAATTTGTACCACCTGAGGCTGTTGCTGACTCAGCGCAATATAGCGATAACGGCGATTTTGCAAAATTACCAACACTAAACTGCCCCGAACCACCAGCAATTGGTCGCTTTGACCATGGTGGACAAACAAATCGTCAATCGTCTGAGGTGCCACCTGCACCAACATCGTCTCATGGCTAGACTGGGGCGTGTAGAACTGCGCCATTCCCCCCTGAAACGAGTCCAAAGTGCGGATTTCAACCTGTCGTACAAGAGCCATCGTTAGAACTATCCTGAGTGATGAGGTCTATGGCAATTCTAGCGCTTTATTTTTAAACTTTTGTGACCAAAACCACAAAACAGAGACAAACTATGATATGCAACCATCTCACCCCCGCCGCCAGACCTTGACCGTCCCATCAGCCGTCCCACTCACGATCGCCTGGCCATCGGGACTCACCGCCACCGCCATCACCGCATCACTCCCATCACAGAACGAGGCGATCGCCCCCTGCTGGGACAGACTCCAGAGCTTCACCGTGCCATCAGAACTGCCACTGACCACCGTATCCCCATCTGGACAGACCGCCAACGTCGTCACCGAGCCAGCATGACCCTCTAGCACCCCGAGCAACTCCCCAGTCGCTAGATCCCAAACCGCAAGGGTGCGATCGCGACTCCCACTCACCAGCAACGTCCCCTCCGCCGCCAAAGCGATCGCATTCACCGGAACCGCAAGCTGAGTCAACTGGCGATCGCGATGAAAGCGGCCCGTCTCCCTCTCAAAGCTCCACACCACAATCGAACCATCAGCCCCCGCCGTCACCATCCCCCTACCATCGGGGGTAAAACACACCGCCTCAACCCGGCCCTGGCCCACCTCAGCGCGATCGCATAGCGTCGCACTAATACGACGACGCTTCGGAGACACTCGCACCTGCCAAATCTGCACATCCCCCTCAAACCAACCACTGGCCACAAAGCGGCTATCAGCACTCATCGACAGCGATCGCACCGACCCCGCCGTCTCCGTCTCATCCACCAAAGTCTCCCCTAAAAACAACATCCCATCCCAAGGCTTCTTCGCCGTCGGACGAAACTCACGCAACCCCTGAAGATCCCACAACTTCACCGTCTTATCCCAACTCCCACTCGCCAACAACGACCCATCAGGACTCAACGCCAAACTACACACCGGACTCTCATGGTCCATCAACGCTCCCAACAACTCCCCAGTTTTCAGATGCCAAACCTGAATCGTCTTATCAAAACTAGCCGCAATCAACAACTCCCCATCCGGCGTAATCAACAAATCACTCACCCAATCCTGACACTGATCAAGGGTAAACAGACAATCCCACACCTGTTGCGGCAAGCCCTCAGACCCCGACCCAGACTGAAACTGCGGTAGGCCCACCTCCCGGCCAGAAGCCACATCAGTCGCAGTCTCCTCCGTCTTGTCTCTCTCAGGCCGATGAATCTTAGGAGAAATTGTCGGAGAGGGCACCGCATCCCTCGCTGAATCCCTCACCGAAGAACCAGCCGCCGAACTGGGAATCGTCGTCCCTGACGGACCCGGCGGGGAAACGCCATGCTGCAACGGCAACGAAGGGGCCTCGACTCGATCTCGTTTTCCCGTCCGGCCTTCAATCGAAAAGGTGGGAACCGGGGCCGGTGTCGGACTCGGCACCCTCTCTCGGCCCGGGGTGTCTCGATGGGTCGGGAAGGGCAAATTCACCGGACTCGCTGACCCCCGAGAGCGCTCTGAACGCGCTTGAGAGGTCTCCACCGTTGTCTGTGACGTCTCTGACTTAGAAGTCTCCGACTCCTGACTCACCTGAATCGGCACCTCAATTGGAATCGTCGTCTGCCACTGCTGTCGCAGTTGGTCCAACTCCCGAGATAACTGAGTTAAACGAGTCTCCAACCCATCAAGACGTTGAGGAACCGGCGAATGATTAAGATAATCAATCGTCTCAGCTAACGTCACGTGTAGCCGATCATAATGCTCCTGAAGCTGATGGTACTGCTGACTCACCTCCTGTAGCCTCGCGTCAGTTGGCCGGGCCGACAAATCCAACGGTTGCGGCGACCCCCCCCGAGACGACGCAGACGACCCCCTCCTCGACTCAGCCATAGAGCCATAGAGTAGATCAAACTCCTGGCCCACTTGATCTTGTAATTGCATCACCGCCGTCATCGCCCGATGATTGAGCATCACCTCCAAACGGCGGCGATTGATCAAATTCAGTAATAACGACAGCGACAGCGGAACCCCAGCAAAGACAATTCGACTCGACACGGCCGCCACCAGGGTTCCGATGACAGCACTCAGCCAGCAGAGATATTCAGCAACTTCGAGTTGATTAGGCGATCGCATGAGTAGCAGAAACGAGCGAGGGAGCAGATAAACAGGATCAAGACTGCCATTATCTTGGCATTTTGCCTCAACAATGCCACAGGCGATCGCCCAATTGTAGAGCAATATCGAACCCAATACCCCCATCCTTTTGACGCAAACCGCTCCCGTTCGGGCGATCGCCCCATCACAAACCCCTCCCTAAAACCCAGATTCAAAACATCCTCAAAAAAATCACCTAAACTGGGAAAACGGGGCATCTCTCTCCTCAAACCCATCTCACATTTCCCTTGAATACCTCCATCTATGACAGCTTCAACCTCCCTTTCCATCCCCTCCCCCGCCATGCTTCACCAGCGTCTGCGGCCCGAGATTCGCGCTCTCCAACCGCAACTGGTGCAATGGCGGCGACATCTACACCAACGGCCTGAACTGGGGTTTCAAGAACACCTCACCAGCGAGTTTGTGGCCGAAAAACTCAGTCATTGGGGCATTGACTATCAAAGCGGGATTGCCAAAACCGGCATTGTGGCCGTCATCGAAGGAACCCAACCCGGACCCGTTTTAGCCATTCGGGCCGACATGGATGCTTTGCCAATTCAAGAAGAAAACGAGGTTCCCTACAAATCCCGTCACGACGGTAAAATGCACGCCTGCGGTCATGACGGCCATACCACCATCGCCCTAGGAACCGCCTATTACCTCAGTCAGCATCGAAACTTCCCCGGAACCGTTAAACTGATTTTCCAGCCCGCAGAGGAAGGCCCAGGGGGCGCAAAACCCATGATTGAGGCCGGGGTGCTGAAGAATCCTGATGTAGATGCCATCATTGGCCTGCATCTGTGGAATAGCTTGCCCCTCGGCACAGTGGGGGTTCGTTCCGGGGCGCTCATGGGAGCCGTCGAACTGTTCCGAGCTAAAATTCTCGGTAAGGGGGGTCATGGGGCCATTCCCCATCAAACCGTTGATGCCATTGTCGTCGGGGCGCAAGTGGTGAATGCCTTGCAGGCGATCGTCTCCCGTAATGTAGACCCCATCAACGCCGCCGTCGTCACCGTCGGAGAGTTTCACAGTGGTTCCGCCCTGAATGTTATTGCCGATACAGCAGAGTTGGGCGGAACGGTGCGTTACTTTAAACCAGACTATGACGGCTTTTTTGCTCGCCGCATCGATGAAACCCTAGCCGGGATTACCCAAGCCTACGGAGCGAGTTATCAACTCGACTATTGGAAGCTCTATCCGGCTACCATTAACAACCCTGACATGGCAGAGTTGGTCCGCAGTGTCGCCGAACGGGTGGTTGAAACCTCCGCTGGGGTGGTTCCCAACTGTCAAACCATGGGCGGCGAGGATATGTCCTTTTTCCTAGAGGCGGTTCCCGGTTGCTATTTCTTCCTCGGTTCAGCGAATCCCAACAAACAACTTGATTATCCTCACCATCACCCCCGCTTTGATTTTGATGAAACGGCTTTGGCAATGGGAGTGGAGATGTTTATTCGTTGTCTTGAAACCTTTGGCGATCGCCCCTAACCTGACACCTTTTCCACTTCAGGAGTCGCAGCAGTGCGAGTCTCTTGGACAACCGGAATTTCGATGACAAATTCCGTCCCCTGGCCCGGTTGCGAGAGACACACTAAGGAGCCATTATGTTTCTCAACCACAATGGAGTAGGCGATCGCCAACCCCATTCCTGTGCCTTTCCCAATCGGTTTTGTGGTAAAAAAGGGATTGAAAATCTTATCCCGAACCTCCGCCTCCATACCTAAACCATTATCGGCGATGGAGATACGCACCCGATTCTCAGCCAGCCGACGAGTGCTAATCGTAATTGAAGTCGATTCCCCCCGTTCCCGTTTATCTTCGAGAGCATCAATGGCATTAGCCAGCAAATTCATAAACACCTGATTCAGTTGTCCCGAATAACATTCAACATCGGGCAACTCCCCATAATCACGAATAATCTCAATCGCGGGGCTACTTGAGCGCACTTTAATGCGGTTATGGAGAATCATCAAAGTGGTATCAATGCCATCATGAATATCGACGGCTTTTAAATCTGCCTCATCAATGCGGGAAAACTTCCGTAAACTCAAAACAATCTCGCGAATCCGCTCCGCTCCCACCTGCATCGATCGCAGCAACTTAGGCAAATCTTCAATCAAGAAATCCAGTTCCAATTCTTCCAGAACTTCTTGCAACTCGTCATCAGGCTCAGGATACTTATCTTGATAGGTTTTAATGATTTCTAGCAAACTTGATGTATAGTCATTAGCATGAGTTAAATTACCGAAAATAAAGTTAACCGGGTTGTTAATTTCATGAGCAACACCTGCGACTAATTGCCCCAAGCTCGACATTTTTTCACTCTGAATCAATTGGACCTGAGCCGTTTGCAACTCCTGAATCACTTGATTGAGTTTTGCCGTCCGTTCACTCACCCGTTGCTCCAACAACAGATTTTGTTGTGCCAACTCTTGCCCAATAAAATAGAGCTTCAGATGCAGACGAACTCGGGCTAAAACCTCCTCTTGTTGAAAGGGTTTTGTGATATAATCGACCGCTCCGAGGGATAAGCCCTTCACCTTATCCACCGTATCGGCCAAAGCACTGGTAAAAATAATGGGAATCTCCTGAGTGTCGGGATTAGCTTTGAGGCGGCGACAGGTTTCAAACCCATCAATTCCCGGCATCATAATATCCAACAAAATCAGATGAGGCGGAGCATAGTTGACCTTATCGATAGCACTCGTGCCATCTTGAGCCACCAACACCTCAAATCCCGAACTATCGAGAAAATCCGACAAAACATCCAAATTAGCGGGATTGTCATCGACAATCAGAATCGTGCCGTAGTCGAGCTGTTGTGAGTTCATACCGAGCTAATACTGTCAAGTGGTAGAAGAGGGCGTTGAATGATGAATCGCCGCGGTCAGCCAAGCTGTAAATCGTTCTGGCGTAACCAAAAACGTCTCAGCCTCCTGGGGGGGAAGTGGACGAGAGAACAGATAGCCCTGAGCCAGTTCACAGCCCATGGCTCGCACAATAGCCAACTGCGTGGGGGTTTCAATCCCCTCCGCCACGGCATCCATCCCCAGAGCATGAGCCAGAGTGATAATGGTATGGACGATTTCATTGCCATTTTCCGAGACTCCGTTTGACTTCTCTTGTAAACGAGCAACAAAGGCTTTGTCAATCTTGAGGGTATGGACGGGAAACTCATGTAAACGGCTTAAGGACGAATATCCCGTGCCAAAGTCATCAATACAAAGAGATAATCCTAATTCTTGAAGTTTTCGGAGAATATCAAAAACTTGGGCATTGCTTTGGAGTAAACAGGTTTCCGTGATTTCGAGTTTGATGCAGCCTTGGGGCAGTTGTACTCCCATTAAAGCATTTTCGATTAACTCCACTAACTGAGGTTGCATCAATTGAATTGTAGAGAGGTTGACATTTAGGGTTAAATCTTGTAAGTGCGGAAACTGCGATCGCCAATCTGACAATTGCTGACAAGCCTCCCAAAACACCCAACTTCCCAATTCATGAATCAACCCAATCTCCTCACTAATGGGGATAAAATCTACCGGAGAAATCAAACCTTTTTTCGGATGATGCCAACGCAGCAACGCCTCAAAACCACGAATCCTACCGGTTTGCAAACAAACAAGAGGCTGATAATACAAACTAAACTCATTATTCCTCTGGCCCCTTAAATTCTGACGGTCATGACTGTCTTGCCAAGGTTCCCGAATCAGCAGTTTATGTTCAACGGCATGGCGTAAATCATTTTCTAACTCCAAACGTAACTTAGCCCGAGCCTGCATTTGCGGATTAAAAATTGCATACCGTCCCCGACCCGCCTGTTTGGCTTGATACATGGCAATGTCCGCATCTCGCAAAACATTTTCGCAATGGAGATACTGAGTATTCTTAAGAGCAATACCAATACTAGCATTCGTGAAGACTTCGTAATTATTCGCTAAATGAAACGGCAGCGAAAACTGACGTTGAATGCAACGAGCGACCTCTAACACATCATCTAAGCCAGCAACATTTTCTAAAAGAACCACAAATTCATCGCCCCCTAAACGAGAGACTGTACTCCATCCCGTCTCAGGAAAATCAGGACTCAAACTATCCAAAGTTTGCGGATCATGTCCAAGGATTTCTAGAAGTCGTCCAGCCACGGTTTTAAGTAACGCGTCCCCCGCCAAATGTCCCAAACTGTCATTAATGACTTTAAAGCGATCGAGGTCTAAAAATAACACCGCAAATTCCGAAGAATTAGCCGTATTCTGGAGCAGCGTATTGATCCGATTCATCAACCAAACCCGGTTCGGGAGTCCCGTCAGCGAATCATGGAGTGCATCATGAGCTAACTGCTGTTCCCGTTGTTCCAACTCTCGTTGCGTCACTTGCAGTTGATGAATCGTGTCTTGGAGTTGATGCGTGCGATCGCCGACTAACCGTTCCAACTGCTGATTCTGGTTCGCCAGAGAATCCGTTAAACGGCGTAACTTGAGATGTAACTGCACCCGCGACAAGACCACATCCTCATAAAATGGCTTGGGGATGTAATCAACCGCCCCCAACCCTAACCCCATCACCTGATGCTCAATATCCGATAACGCCGTCATGAAAATCACCGGAATATCCACCGTTTCCGCCTGATTCTTCAAACGGCGACAGGTTTCAAATCCATCAATCCCCGGCATCATCACATCCAAACAAATCAAATCCGGCGGATCATACCGAGCTCGTTCGATCGCACTATAGCCATCCCGAGCAATCAGGACCTCATATCCAGATCGTTCTAGCAAATTAGAGAGAACCTCTAAATTAGCCGGATCATCATCCACAATAAGAATCGATTGAGTTGCCGTCAGGATTGCATTCATCAGAAATTTCAGTTAAGACCGATTCAATAGCTCTAAGATAGCTTTATCTTGATAGCTACGAGCAAGCTGATTCAGGTATTGCACAAACGGTTCTAATTGAGGATTATCGAGCCTAAATTGGTCCGCTACCTCAATTAACCGCTTCAGGCTGCCCCGTTTCGCCAAATGAGTCAACTCATCGAGCTGTTGAGAGTCTGGAAACACCATCGGCTCTAGATCAGAAACCGTTGACATCTCAGCCACATCCGTGAGGTGACTGTCCGACTCATCAACCCATTCTAAATTGAGATACTCCTGCAAGCGTGCCAACAAGATCTCCGTCTCAATCGGTTTGTCCAGAACATCATTGCACCCCGCCGCCAAACAGCGATCGCGCTCCTCAACCAACAGACTCGCCGAGGCCACAAAAATCGGCACCTGAGCCAAAGCAGGAATAGCCCGAAAGCGACGAATCAACTCAACCCCATCGAGGCCCGGCATCTGCAAATCCGTCACCACCAGGTCAATCGATTGCTCCAGAGCCAGCCTGAGAGCCTCATCTCCATGGTTCGCCTCTAGGACTTCAAACCCCAAATCTCCTAACAACTGGCACAGCGTCAAACGATTCGCCCCTGTGTCATCAACAATCAACAGACGACGGCGGAGTCCAGTATACCCATGACATAGAGCCAATGTAGGTTGCTTCTCCTCCAACCACGTCGAGGCTTGAGGGAACCATAACTCAAACGAAAAACAACTTCCCTGGCCCAACTGGCTCTCAACCTCCAACCGTCCTCCCATCTGATGGACAATTTTTTGGCTAATCGTTAACCCCAAGCCGGTCCCCTGAGAATGGTAGCTAGGATCACTGACCTGTTCAAACGGCAGAAAAACCCGCGAGAGTTGTTGAGCACTCATCCCAATCCCCGTGTCGCGCACCGCAAAACGAATCAGACAGCGATCGCCTGTCGCGGAGGAGGCCGACTGAACCAGGGACACCTCAAACGTCACCTCTCCCCTCTCGGTGAACTTAATCGCATTCCCCAACAGATTAATCAGAACCTGACGCAAACGCTTTTGATCACCAATAATCGCCATTGGCAGGGATTCTGCCGCCTCACAGACAAACGTCAACCGCTTCTGAGCCGCCTTGAGTTCAAACATCTGAACCACCGTGTTTAAGAACTGGCCTAGAGCAAAAGGATTATCCACCAGGGTCATCCGCTGGGCTTCCAACTTGGAAAAATCGAGAATATCCTCAATCAGCGTCAATAAATGGGTTCCACATTGATGAATCACCTCCACCCCATTGAGAACCGCCGGAGGAAGATGGGTTTGACGCTTAAAGATCTGACTATACCCGAGAATGCCATTAAGAGGCGTTCGCAACTCATGACTCATATTCGAGATAAACTCACTTTTGGCCCGGTTTGCCAAATCAGCCGCTTCCTTGGCCTCTCGCAATTCCACCTCCGCCCGTTTACGCTCAGTACAATCATTACCAACCGCCAGAATCTCCAATAACGTCCCATCGGGATTAAAGATGGGCTGATTCGTCCAGAGAACCCAAACCCAGGTTCCATCCCGACAGACATTGGGATCTTCGCGAGTAGTCCGACAATCAGGATTGTCAGCTAACTCCTGGGCGAACTGTCGCCAGTTAAAGGTGGTTCCGGTTTCGGGAATAATCACCGACAGCGATTGTCCTCGTAACTCATCCTGCCCGTAGCCCAAAAAGGCTTCACCGTAACGATTGATGAAGGTAATTGTGCCTTCGAGGTTCCAACGCAAGATGATCGAGTTGGCCGTTTCGACGAGGGTTCGGTACTGCTCCTCTCTCGCCCGTAGTTCAGCCTCAGCTTGTTTGGTTTCGCTAATATCGCGGATGGCGGCTTGGATGAGAATGCTATCTTCAACTTCAATGGCACTCAGACAAACTTCGGCAAAGAAGGAACGGTTATCAAGCCGTCGGTGAACCCACTCAAACCGTTGTGAACCCGACTCTAAGACCTTGTTAATCCAATCTTGGGACGCCTCCTGGGAGGAACGACCATCCGGTTGATAGGGTGGGGAGAGACCCCAGGGGGTTAGACCATAAAACTCCTCTTTGCTGGCCACATCGAACAGCTCCAACGCCGCATGATTACAATCACTAAAGTGTCCTTCATGCAGCAGGGCGATCGCCTCCTGAGTGCCTTCAGCCAAGAGACGATAGCGGGTTTCTGAGCGATGGAGTTCAGCAGTAATCGCCTGTCGTTCTTGAATTTCTTGCTTGAGTTCCTGAGTGCGTTCGGCGACTGTGGCTTCTAAATGCAGGTGCGATCGCTCCAAATCCTCACTCATAAGATTAAACGAATCAGCCAAATCCGCCACTTCCTGCGGTTGCCGCACCTGAACCCGCCGCGCAAAATTACCATCAGCCACATCTCGGGCCGCCTGCTGTAATCGCTTCACCGGACGAGCAATCCAGTGAGAGGCCCACCAACCTAGCCCTGCCGCCACAGCAATGGCGACCAAACAAATCATCAAGGTTTGACGACTACTGGCCTCGAGATGACCCAAAAACTGGGACTGAGGCATCGTCGTCACCAGCAACCAATCAATGCCCCCATCCATTTGAAACGGGGTAATGGTCACAAAATGGGGAATATCATTCAAACTCAACCTCAGGCGTTCAGACTCATTCACACCTTGCCAAGAGCCCATCTTGGCCTGGACTCCGGCACTAACCTGGGCAATTGTAGAAAATTGACTGTCCTGGGCCGACCGATTCTGCTTAATTTCGTCTAAAAATAGCTCTCGGTTCTCATCAGATGTCGCCAAGGATGTGGCCAGAAGTCCTCCTTGGCGATCGACTAAGAAATACTCTCCTTTGTCGCCAAGATGATGATGACGCAACAGATGATTGAGGCTCGTCAGTTCCAGGGCCACGGTCATCACTCCCATGGGATTATCCTCAGGCCCGACGAGTTCTGAAAACGTAATCAAGGGAGTCAACGGAGGTAGAGGAGACACCACCACCTCGCTCCAGCCGGCTGTAGCGCGACGTAAGGTAGTCTGATAGCTCAGAATCGTTTGTGGGTTAAAGTCCCTCAAGGTTTCATCCTCTTCAATCTCAGCCCCCGTTTCATCCACCCATAACGCCCGTAGGCGGCCATTGCGCCGTTGTAGCGTTAAACTGCGATCGCCGCCTCCCTGAATCACCCCCATCCCATCTCCATTGACGTTGACAAAGCCAATGGCTGAGACTAGGGGAAAGGTTTGTAACTGATGCCACAACAGGGCTTCAATATAGTCAATCGAAGCGGGATCGAGAAGTTGGCTTTCGAGATGGCGGCGATTGAGATGGGAGACCTGAATCAGCTCTTGGAGATGTTCTTCGAGATCATGAAGGGCCATCTCGCTAACTTGCTGTTGATGGGCCTGTCCCATAGTCTCACTGGCCACACGACTGTTGCGAGCAATCAGCCAACCGGTGACTCCCACAGCTAAGGCAATTTGTAAGGCAAACGGCGCCACTAAAACCGCCCGTAAGGGAATCCCCCGGCGCGTTTGACGGACTCGTGGCGGGCATCTTGGGGCCAGAATGTCCGCAGACTTGAAGGGACGTTTCATGTTACCAGCCCCAACTGCCTCGAATCCCTTTAAACGGCCCAACAATGTCTTGAGTAATCCAACCGCCATAAAAGTCCCCAGGTTGGGCGTCCACCTGTTCCCCTCGCACATAACAGGCGTCCATTTGACTGGCATAAAAACTCACATAGTTGGCGATCGCCGCAAAATCAGGCACTGGATTAGGATAGTACCAAGCCACATCTGAGGCTCGTTTATCTCCGACCTGAACGCTGTAATAGCGACAGGCCCCTTTCCATTCGCAAAAGGTTTGTCGGGATGAGGGGATCAGACAGTCGCTTTTGATATCCTCGGGAGGGAAGTAATAGACGGGAGGATGGCTCGTTTCGAGGACTCGCTGGGTTCGTTCGCTATCGGCAATGATCTCGCCGTTGAAGACAATCCAGAGACGACCTGAAACCGGTTCTAAGCGAGGGGGACGAGGATAGTCCCACACCGATTCTTGTCCAGGTTTCGGTTCGATGCGTTGCGGTCGATTCAACATGAGGGTAATCTCCTAAAATTGCCTTTTATCTGGAGTTTCTTTAGCCTAACGATGGGAGAGACAAACGGCTAGGGTCAGTTTCGGTTTAGGCGATCGCCGTGGTTCCGGCCAAATAGTCTTGTAGTTGCTGTTGATGATCGTGACACAGATCATCATAGGGGATTTCCTCTGGCTTAAAGGCTCGTACAGCTAAAACTTCCTGAGTATCTTGAGGGTTAAAGGTTCCCCTGACTCGGGCCGCCACAACAATGGAAATTGAGTGAATCCGGGGATCGCGATCGGGGTGGGAATATACCCCCACTAATCGTCCCAATTCATGCAACTCCAATCCCGTCTCCTCATAGAGTTCTCGCCGGGCTGCCGTCAGCAGATCTTCCCCCCAATCAATAATCCCACCAGGCAGTCCCCAACGGCCGGTATCCCGCCGCTGAATCAAGACTAATTTCCCCGCATCCTCTCCCTCTATGAGTTCGGCAACCACGGTTGTTCCGGTGATAGGGTGGCGAAAAATGATGCCCATTACGGTTTTGAGATAGCGCCAAATTTGCTGAAGTAACATCGCCTAACCCCATGAATAATTGCTTTGAGATAATCGGTTTAACTGTGAAGAAGGATTACCAGAAAAAACACGACTCAATGGTTATTGTTAACAAAAAAATTACACCAATACAGCAAAATCTATTCAAAAAAGCAATGGTCGTCTAACGTTATCCCGACGTTTGTTGATCCTCCGTTGATCCTCAATCGAGTTGCCCTTGCCAGAGTAGAGTTTGTTGCGCCTCATAGTCTCCCAAACGACGAGTCACAATCAGTTCTACCTCGACTTGACTGCGAGACGTCAGATCTCGGGCCTCTAAAGGTAAACGGGACAAATCCAGTACAAAACGATTATAATCCCGCGACACCAAATGCGCCGGAAGCTCTCCCTCATAGCGAGTTTGATAGTCCCGGACATGACGGAACCCAGCCCGAGATCGAGTTGAGCGAATCTTGACTGCAAATTCAGTCTCCAACACCTCCGACTGTTGAGCGGTATCAACTACAGCAATGTTGAACTCCCGAGGATTGCGATTGGCATCGGCGATCGCCAACTCCGTCGCCTCACTGCGCCGTAAACTGTAATCAACAGAATAGGTACTCACCGGCCCCTCCTCCTGCCAAGATCCCTGAATCCAAAGCTCTTCAGGAAACGTCATCACCACCGACCCATCATCATGCAAACTGACACGAACCTCAAGATCGGCAAAATCCGAGGGCCGGCGATCGCTATTCCAAGCTAACGCCACCGCTCGCTCCAACCGCTCCACAAACTCCTCATACTCATCAGCAATCACCGAACCCGATCCCAGCAGCGATCGCGCCCCCCGCCGACGCAGCCAGACATTTTTCGACAAATCAACGGGGCCATCAATGGGGCGATCGATCAACAGCGAGAGCGGCAATTCCACCGAAGGCTGTTCCGGCTCCAGAGGGGTCGTTCCCGCCACGATTCGCAACTGGCCAGGGTCCCCCTCATTTCCCGCCCGTCCATTGCCTCCCCGCCGCCCTGAGTGACCGCTCGTGCAGTAATAACGCTCATTGTCAACCGTCCAACTACCACGACGACAAGAACAACCCCGTCCACCATAGCCACCATAGCCGCCATAGCCGCCCTCACCGCCACGAGCATCCACATAAATCTCTCGTAACTCGTCCAACTGCGAGTAATACAACGTCAGGTTGCCCCCATCGCCCCCATCACCGCCATCACCGCCAGATCCCCCATCACCGCCATCAGCCCCACGCAAGTGATCACTCGGACGACTCGGCTGAGAACAGTTGTACGCATCCTCACCGCGCCGTCCATCCTCCCCATCCCGGCCCGACGTTCCCATCAGTTGTAGCGATCGCCCCCGGCCATCCACCACCAACATTTGGTCCGGTCCCCGTTCACCCGATCGCCCATCTCGACCCCGCATCCCATCTCGTCCCGAAGTCCCAAAAACCTGAGCGGCGATCGCCCCCGTCGCCAAAACCGTCCCCAACAGCAGCACAGACAAAGGATAACGCCAGTGTCTGCATTGGTCTAGGGTTTTCATGAATGTCAAAGGTTTAGTCAATCGGCTCATAAATCATCCTCCAAATTGCGATCGCCCCCTCTTGCCCCTTGCCCCTTGCCTCTTGCCTTCCCCTCCACCGGAGGGGTGCCCGGAGGGCGGGGTGGGTTCTGCCTATTCCCTATTCCCTTCTCCCCCCTTCTCCCCCCTGTTCCCTATTCCCTATTCCCTGTTCCCTATTCCCTATTCACTATTCACTATTCACTATTCCCTGTTCCCTTCCCCCCTAAGGTATTATCAGGACGAAGGACGAGTAGAGGATCTCGCAAATGGGAATTGGATCAGCCTTTGGCAACGCCTTACGACGGGAAAGCATTTTGTCCCGCTATGAACAACATCGTCCCCAAATGAAAACCGGAGATGTCATCGGCTTTTCGGGCAACACTGGCTTCTCTGACGTAATCAAATGGGGAACAGGTTCCATGTACTCCCATGTGGGCATTGTTCTCAAAAGCAGCATGGGGGGTGGCTTTGGCGATAGCGTCCTCGTGGTCGAATCCACCACCGAAACCAGCCATCAAGTCGCCTCAAAAGAGGGACAAGAGTTAATCAAAGGCGTTCAGATGAACTGGCTCTCCAAACGGGCCTTAATGTACGATGGAGCCGTCTGGTGGTTCCCCCTCAAAGACCCCCTTCCCCCCGAAGGTCGCTCGGCAATGGAAGCCTGGTTACGAGAAACCCATAGCCAACGAGTCACCTACGATAGTATCCAAGTCATGGGGGCCGGGATTAAGCTCTGGGAACGGTTGGGACTCTCGGGGCCAGAAGACCTCTCACGGCTGTTTTGTTCAGAATTGGTCAGCAAAGCCCTGCGCGTTGCCGGCGTCATTGACTCAGAGATTAACCCATCCCGGCAAACCCCCGCCGATGTCGTCAACTTTCCCTGTCTCGACTACCCCGTATTGCTCAAGGGAGATTCCACCCCCGTCCAGTAGCCGAGTTGCAGTGGTAGGATTAACATAAAGACACTGATTTCAATCCATTGTAGTGAATGCGATGCCGACGCTTTGGACCCCAAGCGTGCGATCGCCAACTCTTGTTATAGACGCTTCCCGCTCCTCCTATGCTTAAACGACTGTTCGGCGACCCCAACACCCGGAAACTCAAGAAAATTGAGCCACTCGTGGCTGACGTCAAAGTTCTTGAGCCAGATATCCAACCCTTAACCGATGAGGAGTTGGTGGCCAAGACCGCTGAGTTTCGCGAACAGTTGTCCAAGGCGCGATCGCGAGAAGAAGAAGACGAAATCCTCGACGAGATTCTCCCCGAAGCCTTCGCCGTCGTCCGCGAAGCCTCCAACCGCGTCCTGGGAATGCGCCACTTTGACGTACAAATCCTCGGCGGAATCGTCCTCCACAGCGGCGAAATTGCCGAAATGAAGACCGGAGAAGGGAAAACCCTCGTCTCCACCCTTCCCGCCTATCTCAACGCCCTCAGCGGTAAAGGGGTTCACATCGTCACCGTCAACGACTACCTGGCCCGCCGCGATGCCGAGTGGATGGGACAAGTTCACCGCTTCCTCGGCCTGTCCGTCGGCCTAATTCAACAGGGAATGACCCCCGACGAACGGCGCAAAAACTACAACTGCGACATCACCTATTGCACCAACTCCGAATTAGGCTTCGACTATCTACGAGACAACATGGCCACCTCCATCGAGGAAGTGGTGCAACGGCCCTTTAACTATTGCGTCATCGACGAGGTGGACTCGGTTCTCATTGACGAAGCCCGCACGCCGCTGATTATCTCGGGCCAAGTCGAACGTCCCAGCGAAAAATACCGCCGCGCTGCTGAAGTCGCCTCCCAACTGCTGAAAGGGACCGAAGACGACCCCCAAGATTACGAAGTGGACGAAAAAGCCCGGAATGTGCTGCTGTCCGATGAAGGCTTCGCCCGGGCCGAAGAACTCCTAGGAATGACGGATTTATACGATCCTGAAGACCCCTGGGCGCATTATGTCTTCAACGCTGTCAAAGCCAAAGAACTTTTTGTCAAGGATGTCAACTACATCATCCGCGACGGAGATGTGGTCATTGTCGATGAGTTTACCGGCCGAGTGATGCCGGGACGACGCTGGAGTGATGGATTGCACCAGGCGATCGAAGCCAAGGAACACCTAGAAATTCAACCCGAAACCCAAACTCTGGCGACGATTACCTATCAAAACTTCTTCCTGCTCTATCCTAAGTTAGCGGGGATGACGGGAACGGCCAAAACCGAAGAGTCGGAATTTGAGAAAATCTATAAGTTGCGGGTGACCGTGGTTCCCACCAACCGTCCTCTGTTGCGGAAGGATTTACCCGATGTGGTCTATAAAACTGAGGTGGCTAAATGGAAAGCGGTCGCCGAAGAATGTGCCGAGAAACATGAAGCGGGCCGCCCGGTGTTGGTGGGAACCACCAGCGTGGAGAAATCCGAAGTCCTCTCGCAACTGCTGAGTCAACTCAAGGTTCCCCACAACCTCCTCAACGCCAAACCCGAGAATGTCGAACGGGAGTCGGAAATTGTCGCCCAAGCCGGACGAGGAGGAACCGTCACCATCGCCACCAACATGGCGGGACGGGGAACGGATATTATCCTCGGCGGGAACGCTGATTATATGGCCCGGCTGAAGCTACGGGAGTATTTTATGCCCCGTTTAGTTAAACCCGAAGATGAAGCAAGTTTGGCTAAGCCCAAAGCGTTAGCCAGTCGCAGTCGCAGCAAAGGTAAGGGGTTTGATACGGTGTCTAAACCCAAAACCTGGAAGGCCTCACCGCAAATTTTCCCGGTGGAACTCACCCCCGAGTTGGAAACACAACTCAAGTCCATGGTCGATACGGCGGTGAAGAAGTATGGTGAGCGCAGTTTACCGGAGTTGGATGCTGAAGAACGCATCGCCATCGCGGCCGAGAAAGCCCCCACAGACGACCCCGTGGTGATGCAATTACGGGATGTTTATCAGAATCTCTTGAAACATTATGAGAGTTACACCGAGAAAGAACATGATGCGGTGATTGAACGGGGTGGCTTGCATGTCATCGGTACTGAACGCCACGAGTCTCGCCGGGTGGATAACCAGTTGCGAGGCCGGGCGGGCCGCCAGGGAGACCCCGGTTCGACGCGCTTTTTCCTCAGCTTGGAGGATAATTTACTACGGATTTTCGGCGGCGATCGCGTGGCGGGCCTAATGAACGCCTTCCGGGTTGAAGAGGATATGCCCATTGAGTCCGGGATGTTGACGCGATCGCTCGAAGGGGCGCAACGTAAGGTCGAAACCTACTATTACGACATCCGTAAGCAGGTGTTTGAGTACGACGAAGTGATGAACAATCAACGTCGGGCAATTTACGCTGAACGCCGCCGGGTGTTGGAAGGACAAAACCTCAAGCAACGGGTGATTGAATATGCAGAAATGACGATGGATGACATCGTTGACGCTTACATTAACCCGGAACTGCCCTCAGAGGAATGGAACCTCGATAAACTCGTCAACAAAGTCAAACAGTTTGTCTATCTCTTGGAGGAGTTACAACCGAGTCAACTCGAAGATATGGCCGTTGATGAGATTAAAACCTTCCTCCATGAACAGGTCCATATCGCCTACGACATGAAAGAGTCCCAAGTCGATAAAATCCAGCCAGGGTTAATGCGTCAGGCGGAACGGTTCTTCATTCTGCAACGGATTGACACCCTCTGGCGGGAACATTTGCAACAGATGGATGCTTTGCGCGAGTCGGTGAGTCTACGCGGTTATGGCCAGAAAGATCCCCTAATTGAATATAAGAGTGAGGGCTATGAACTGTTCTTAGAGATGATGATTGATATCCGCCGCGATGTGGTCTTCTCTCTCTTCCAGTTCCAACCCCAGGTGCAACAAACCACGGTCAAGAGTTAAACAATTGGCTCTTCAGGTATCGGCTGGAATTGGTTAGCTGGAATACCAAAATGTAGGGGCGAAAAATCCCCTCCTGGGAGGGGCCAGGGGTGGGTTATGCCCCTACAGCCGTTGCGGGTTTTGGTGCTTTTGGGTTTTAGCTGTTAGACAACCCTGAATACAGCGTCAAGGCAACACCCACCAAAGAACCAACTAACAACGCCATCGTCACTAACGAACTCATGCCAAATCCAGCGGCGCGTTTTTCCGGGGCTTGATAGTACCCCCAGGCAAACAGAATACGACCAATCACCCAAACTGCCCCTAAACTCGCACCCCAAACTTGACTCACAAATACCGAAAATAGCCACAGGGCGGGAATGAATAAAACAATCTGTTCAACGGTGTTTTGCTGAACACGAAACACGCGCTCAAAATCAGGATTCCCGGACGTTGCCGGGGGGGCAACTTCATATTTGAATCTGGCTCGCCCGACGTTGATGGTGACGACAAAATAGAGAATTAGGGCGGCGACAGTGACGAGGGCTGTCCAAGGATAGGCTGACATAGGGCTTGGGGTAAGTTAACAACAAATAATCGAAAATTTGGTGTAATCGTAGGTCTTGAAACTCAGGCGAGTCGGTCAAAATTATACTCGATTCGGGGAGGGGCTGTCGAGGTGATCCCTGGAAACAGATTTTGGGAACCGACCTTCCCAATTTGGCGATCGCCTCCCCGACCTAACATTATCCTTAAATCTCATCTCTATTGACCCATTAAAGCGCGAATAGCCACTAACAAACCTCGGGCTTTATTGAGAGTTTCTTGATACTCGTTTTCCGGATCAGAATCCGCCACCAACCCAGCCCCCGCTTGCACAGAAACCGTGTTTTGGCCCGACTCATCGGCTTGCACGATCGCCGTGCGAATGGCGATCGCCGTATTCAACTGTCCCTCAAAATCATAATAGCCATAGACCCCCGAATAGGGACCCCGGCGACTCGGTTCTAACTCAGCGATAATCTCCATAGCCCGAATCTTAGGCGCACCGCTAACAGTTCCGGCCGGGAAACAGGCCTTCAGCAAATCCCACGCCGACTTGGAGGGGGCCAGTTTCCCCACCACATTACTGACAATGTGCATGACATGGGAATAGCGCTCGACGACCATCAACTCATCGACAGTGACGGTTCCCTGTTCACAGACGCGGCCTAAATCATTGCGGCCCAAATCCACCAACATCACGTGTTCCGCCACTTCC
The DNA here is from genome assembly GCA_001314905.1 of Phormidium sp. OSCR. Classification (GTDB taxonomy): domain Bacteria; phylum Cyanobacteriota; class Cyanobacteriia; order Cyanobacteriales; family Geitlerinemataceae; genus Sodalinema. The sequence goes on along the minus strand of LJZT01000005.1, from coordinate 34,515 downwards.
TTGGGATCGGCCAGCAACTCCGCCGCCAGTTCCCCATCCTCCCAGGCCGTTTTCCCGCGCGGACGAGTTCCGGCGATGGGCCGTACCGTGGCCAGGCGAGTTCCATCATCGAGGCGATCGGCCTTCACCATCACTTCCGGACTCGACCCGATCGCCTGCCAAGACTTAAAGTTGAAATAGGCCATATAGGGCGAGGGATTGATCAGACGAATCGAGCGATAGAGAGAAAAGGGATCGCCCGCAAACGCCGCCGATAACCGTTGCGAAATCACCACCTGAAAAATATCCCCAGCTTTGATATAGTCCTTAGCCTTGCGGACACTCTCGCAGAATTGGTCTCGCGTGGTGTTACTCGATGTCGCTAGGGGTTGCTCCTCATTCAGATGCGGCGGAGTCCATTCCAGCATCGTCTCCTCGCTGCTGAGAGGATGTTGTAGCTTATCTACCAATCCCGAAACGCGATCGCAGGCCTGACGGTACGCCGCCTCAACCGTCACCTTGGGATCGCGTAAATCCCCATAGGCGATCGCCCAAATCTTCCGTTTCACCTGATCAAACACCAGCAGATTATCCACCTGCATCCAAACCCCATCCGGTAAATCCCCCTCCTGAGGCGGATGCACCGCAACGCGGGGTTCAATCCAGTGAATCAACTCATAGCCCCAAAAACCAAACAAGCCCCCAATCCCCGAGGGAAGTTCCGGTAACTGCACCGGCTGATAGGGAGTTAGACAGTCCTCAACAATCTTAAACGGGTCTCCATAAAAGCGATCGACTCGGCCATCGCGATGAGTTTGTAGCGTTTCCTCACCCCGAGACTCTAGCACCCAAAGGGGATTACAGCCCAAAAAACTATAGCGTCCAAGTCGCTCTCCCCCTTCGACTGACTCGAGCAAAAAACTATAGGGTTGACCTGCACAGACCTTATACCAGGCTGACACCGGCGTATCCAAGTCCGCCACCCACTCCTGATACACCGGGACAAAATTACCGGTTTGCGCCAGTTGACGAAATTGCTCTAAATCCGGAAAGATCACAGGTCTGATGATTAAGAATTACACAGTGGAACTCGGACAATTCGGGAGTCTCACCCTCGGGAGTCTCACCCTAGTTACCCCTTAACAGCGACAGCCGCTCCCCAGCAAAGAGAAAGAGAATGCAGATGCTAACACATTCTACATTCTCTGGGAAGATGACCTAACGTCCGTGACAAGCGGAACCGATTTAAACGGTGTAGGGTTGTTTGCCGCTGAACTTGAGTTTAGCGGGTTCGGGGTTTTTGCCGATATTGCGATCGATGGTGTTGACCATTGGACGACCTTCGTTCACTTTCTCGGGGAACACACCATCTTTGGGATGGAGATATTCCATTTCACCGTTGGGGAAAATCCGATAGATTTTAAAATCTTCGAGTTTCGGCTTGAACTTCGTCCGCAGTTGGGTTCCGAGAGCCAAACACTGTTCCTTGCGAGCCAAGTACAGCAGATTTTCACCTTCGTGCATGATCGCCGCACCGCCGGTGGGCATCTCAAACACTTGCTGCTTGGGGCTAGTCCAGGTGATGGCATACTTTTCTTCACGTTCGGCCGCCGAAAGCAAACCACCGGTGCTACCACCGAAAATCGGAGTTTTTCCAGTCAGTTCTTCTGCCATAAGTTTAAATTGAACGAGATTAAAGAGCTTGATGGGCATCCTATCATTGCAGCGGGGTCAGGTGAGCCATCTCGTCAACAAATGTAACAGTTTGTTAGGGAACGGGGGATAGACGGCAAGAGGCAAGAGAAGGGAACAGGGCAACCCTAAAGGTACGCCCCTTGCCCCTTGCCTCTTGCCTTTTGCCTTTTGCCCCTTGCCTTTTGCCTTCTCAACGCGATCGCCGACGTTTGGGAAGTGCCGACAGGCCCCCCGCCAAACTTGAGGTCGAACTTGACGTCGCCTCATCGTCGAGGCGGGGAATCGTGAAATGGAAGCGACTGCCGCGATCTTTCCCCTCTGATTCAGCCCAAACCTGGCCTCCCCAGCGTTGAACCGCTTGCCGACAGATGGCTAACCCTAAGCCAGTTCCCCCCGTCGTGCGTCGTAGCGCCCCTTCCTCCTGGTAGAAGCGCTCAAAAATATCTTCAACCCGAGCCGGTTCAATCCCTCGTCCCGTGTCCGCCACCGTCACCTTAAGCAGACGATAGCCCATCGGCGTAGCCTGAACCGTAATCGAGCCACCACTGGGGGTAAACTTGCAGGCATTATCGAGCAGTTTCCCCAACACCTGCACCAACCATTCCCCATCAGCCTGAACCAACGGTAAATCTGGGGGAATATCCACCACCAACTCCGGCAACGACTCTCCTCCATACTCTCCTCCGTAACGCGCTCTCACCCCGCTCATGGCTAAATCAATACATTCTTGCAACGAGAGCGGTTCTAAATTCCATTCCACCCGTCCACTCTCAAAACGAGACAGGGTGAGAAAGTCTTGCACCAGTTCCCGTAATCGTTCAGCATCCACTAACGCCGTATTGAGCATGACCTTCTGTAACTCTTCGGGCATATCCGGTTCACTGGCCAGACTTTCGAGGCAAATTTGAATCGTGGACAGGGGGGTTCGCAACTCATGGCCGGTAATCGCAATCAAATTGCTGCGTGTCCGTTCGAGGGCTTCGAGTTGTTGATTGAGATCTTCGAGGTGAGCGTAGGTTTCCGCTTGAATTAACCCCGTTCCCATCTGAATGGCAATGGTATTGACTAAGGCCACTTCATCGTTCGACCAATGGTGAGCGCATCCCTGACAGTGATGTAACTCCAAAATTCCCAACAGTTTACCTCGATAGAGAATCGGCATCATTAACCAAGCCCCAATTTTCCAGCGTTGGACCTGTTGGGCTAACCAATCGCGGGCCGTTGGCTGTTCTAACAGCGAGGCCAAACTCTCCATTCTCGTCTGCTGGGGATGTTCAGTATCTTCGAGGAAGACCCCCGATTGGCGTTCAATGGCTTCTTGAAATAAGGGGTTATCCAATAAGGCCCAGGTTTCCCCCACTAACGATTGAATGCCTGGGGCGGCGTATTCATGGACGATGGTAGCGGTGGCGTCGGTTTCTTTACAGCGGTAGACCAAACAACGACAGACATCTAAGACCTCACCTAACTCGCGCACGGCAACTTTGAGGATTTCTTGGGGGTCCAGGGATTGGCGAATGGCGGTGGTGATGGAGTTGACTAAGCGCTCTTGTTCTTCCTGGGCGGCGATGGAGCGGTAGGCTTTGATGAGTTTATACTGACCGGCTTGCAAATAGGTAATCAGTCGCTCGGCAAAGGGGCCAGGGTTCATTCCTAAAGGTTCAACGACTGGGGTCACTTGGGGTTCGAGAGGCTGGCCATCTAGGCCGTAGTTGCGACGAGCTTGGGCGACTTTGTCGGCCAGTTCCGGGCGATAGTGCAAAATCCGCTGTAAAAGCTGTTCGGCGACAAAACGGCTTAGGTCGTGGTCAAAGCTCCAAATGCCCTCAAACCGCCGTGCTGTGTCAATTTCTAGGCTTGTTTCTCCGAGCCAGCGAGTTTCTCCTTCAGGAATGTTTTGTTCTTGACAGACGAGACAAGTTCCATAATTGGGGCTAAGAATGACCAGGTTCCATTCTTGGCTGAGGGGTTCGTCGCCGCTGAAGGCGATGGTTTCATAATGGCCTGACTGGTTGCTGAAATCACTTTCTGGGGCTGCTAGAACATAGACGTGTTCGCTGGCTTGGGCGATGCGCTTGTATCGGCTTGCTTCCATGCGATAGAAGCGTTCTTTTTGGAAGCTGGCGATGACGAGGGGTGAGTTTTCTCCCGCCAAGACCTGATCTTCCATCGCGTGGGAGAGGGCAATGAGGGAAGATTTAAAGTATGTTTGCGATCGCAGGTGAGGCTGCGCCTGCAACAAATCCTCCAAAACGGACGTTTTGACATTCATGGATGATTGAACCGTTTGGCGTGTAGCATCCGCTTGTCGTTATCGGTAAGGTAACAGCGAACAGTGAACAGGAACTCGTAAGGGATCAATTAGGGGGTCACGAGGGGTTTCTCTGGGTTGGGTTGAACCTTGTGTTGACCTCAAAGCAGCACAGGATTATTTGTGAAGCACATAACCGAAGTAGGTTTTCATCGCTGACCGTTTCGGGCCGACGTTGACGGTATGATCTAGCTTAGCTGAAACCGTCGCCCTCAAGGGAGTTGATCACGCGGCTAAGCTGGCTAAACACTCACAGAGGCGATCGAGATGGTCTCGCTCATGGGTCGCCATGAGGGTGATGCGTAGGCGACTGGTGGGGACGGTGGGAGGACGTACGGCCGAGAGGAAGACTCCGGCCTCTCGTAAACTCGCCCCGAGAGTCACGGCTTGGGCGGCGTCCGCGAGTTGGATGCAGAGGATGGGAGACTGCGAAGGCAGAAGTGGCCCGATTTTAGCTTGACTTTTTTGACTTAGTATGCTAAGGAGTCGCTGCTTGAGATAGGTCTGATGAGTCCAGAGCTGCTGTCGTCGCTGGGGTTCAGCCTCAACGATCGCGATCGCCGCCTTGGCCGCCGCTGTATCGGCTGGGGAGAGTCCGGTGCTGTAAATCCAGGTAGAGGCGCGATTGCGGAGATAGTCGATTAGCGAGGCGGAGGCGGCGACATAGCCCCCCAAACTGCCTAGGGCTTTACTGAGGGTTCCCATCTGAACCAGGGGGCGATCGCCACAGTGAAAATGAGCGACGGTTCCCGCGCCCCGACTCCCGAGAACCCCGGTTCCATGAGCATCATCGACTAACAGCATCGCCTCGTACTCTTGGGCTAAATCCAGCAGTTGCGGCAGGGGACAGAGATCTCCATCCATACTAAACACCCCATCGGTGACAATGAGGGCGCGGCGAACCTGCGATCGCTGCTGTTGCAACTGTTGCCGCAGGGCCACCATATCTCCATGGGGATACTCCTGTACCCTTGCCCCAGACAGACGACTGCCTTGGCGTAAACTGGAGTGATTATAGGCATCGGCAAAAATCCCATCACGAGGACCGACTAGGGCGGAAATCGTGCCTAAATTTGCCAAATACCCGGAACTAAAGACGATCGCATCCTCGGTTTGTTTAAGCCGAGCAATAGCCATTTCTAAGTCTCGGTGCAGGGGACGATGACCACTCAACAGGCGCGATCCCGTACTCCCAGTTCCATACTCCCGCGTCGCCGCCACCGCAGCCTCAATCAGCCGGTCATCGCCGGACAAACCTAAATAGTCGTTGCTAGCAAAATTCAGGACTGGGGTTCCTTGCAGACTCACCTCGGCACCACTGCGTCCGGCCAGGGGTTGTACCTGCCGATACCAATTGGCTTTGTCAATTGTGGCCAGCGATCGCTCGATCCAAGAATAGGGACTCATGACATCGTACAAACCCGTTAGCAAACCCGTTAGCAAACCCGTTGGAGAACATCTCGTGTTTTGGGTCGTTGATAACCCCTCCCCCTCGGGGCATCCTAACATGACCGACGGGCTGTCCAGGACGCAGATGAGCGAACGAGACCGGGGTGAGCGTAGGCTAAGTTCAACGGAGACTCCCCCAAGGACTCGCAGATTAGACCTTGAGTCGGGGTCGCTTCTTGATAGGATCACCGATATCGGACTATGAGGCGGTGACAGCAAAACTTGATCGTCACCTTGAGATTTGCCTCGTCTCCCTCTCAAGCCTCCACCTTGTCCCCCCTATCTTCGTGAGAGAAACTGCTATGGAGTGGGTTAATTCCCTATCAACTCGTCCATCCCTCGAAGCCGCCATTACGGAGGTGAGTCAGGCTGCTCTTGAAGGCCTGTCGAAGCCGCCGGATCTAGGGTTAGTGTTTATCTCCTCGGCCTTCGCGACGGATTACCCTCGGGTGTTGCCCCTACTGCGAGAACAACTCCCAGATATTCCCCTGATTGGCTGTGGTGGTGGAGGTGTGATTGGTAATCGTCAAACAGGGACAGAGTCGATTGAGACAGTGGAAATCGAGGGCGATATTGGCATCAGCTTAACCCTCGCGCACCTACCGGGGGTGAAGATTCAGGACTTTTATCTCTCGTTGGAACATCTGCCGGATCTCGATAGCCCTCCCGATCGCTGGATCGAGGCCATCGGCGTTAATCCAGCGGATGATCCCCAACTGATTCTCTTGGCCGATCCCTTGATGACGGGCATTACTGATTGTCTTCAGGGCCTCGATTATGCCTATCCCAATGCTCCGAAGGTGGGGGGACTTTCCAGTGGAGGGGTTCTCAATGGGGGGAGTTTGTTTTATGGCGATCGCGCCTTAGCAGAAGGAGTCGTGGGCCTGGCCCTATCTGGAAATGTGCAACTCGATACCATCGTCGCCCAGGGATGTCGTCCCATTGGCAAGCCTTATCGTGTCGCCTCGGGGGAACGCAATATCATTTTGGCCCTGGATGATTTGGGGGAAACGGACAGCCCTCGCCCTCCCCTGGAGTTGCTGCGAGAGTTGATCACTCAGTTAAGCCAGAGCGATCGCGAGTTAGCCCAACAGTCTCTGTTTATCGGTGTGGTGCGTGATGAGTTTAAGCAACGCCTCGAAGCGGGGGATTTTCTGATTCGTAATCTTGTCGGGGTTGATCCCCAAGCCGGGGCCATCGCCATCGGCGATCGGGTTCGCCCGGGCCAGCGGATTCAGTTTCACTTACGGGATGCTCAAACCTCCGCTGATGACCTCGACACCCTACTCCAACGCTATTGTGAGGGTTCAGCGGGGCAATCCCAGCCCTTGGGGGCCTTGATGTTTGCCTGTCTCGGCCGAGGCCTTGGCTTATACAAAGATGGGAATTTTGACTCGCGACTATTCCATCGCTATTTGCCCAATCTACCGCTGAGTGGCTTTTTCTGTAATGGAGAAATCGGGCCGGTGGGCGGATCAACTTTTTTACATGGCTATACGTCGGTGTTCGGCATTTGTCGTCCTCGGTCCTGAGGGTCGAGACTGGGATTCTCGGACGATCACGGGCGGCTTGACATCGGCGGCGTTGGGGTCTCGGGTCTGGTTTTTGCGCGATCGCCCTTCACCTTTGTTAACATACAGTCAAACCCTTGCCCCTTTACCAGTTGAGTCCTATGAACCCCGACACGTTGATGCAGTCATTACAAACCAGTTTCCGTGCTACCGTAGGCGCGGCATCGACTGCCCTAGAAAGTTTACAAGATGCTCAGAAACGCGAAGAAAATCTACAGGCCCTGCAAAATCAGGATTGGGAGGCTGTGGTACAACGCTTAGCGGAAAAAGGAGAGATCACCGAACTCGAAGCACGTCGCTTTGTCGATGAACTCCTCGGCAGTCAATCTCCCGATGGCCCCAGAACCGTTGATGTGACGGGAGACGCGGAGGAGTCAACCGCTGAACCCGCAACCGAAGAAGAGTTAGAAGCTCTCTCGGAAATGGTGGCCTCGTTACGTCAGGAGTTGGAACAACTGCGACAGTCCCAATCTGACACTTAGGGGTGTCGGCGATCGATCCCATCCCAGGGGAACCCAGCCACGAGAACAACGGTGAACTGTAGCTGTTACAGTTCGCCGTTGTTGGGCCTCGACGGTGAAGGAGTTAAGCGAAATCGTGATAATTCGTTACCAATTTTGGCGAAAATTCACAAAACGGTAACAAGGGTTACGACCCGATCGCCTCTACCTTGTTTAAATAGTCGTGGTATGGAGAAGCGGACAGGACTTCAGACGCTCTAGTCGTTTTCCCAGGTCTCGGGGCCAACGAGGTCGCCGATGCGATCGCGTAGCAGATAGTCGTGCTTCTCGAGTTCAATTTCGACAGACGTCCAATGACGCGCCGGAATATGGACGCAGAGGGTGTAAATCGGCTGCTGGCGGCTAACGGCTCCCTTCTGCACCAAATGGCGAGCCTCTTCTTCGATGGTTTCAATACTGTACCGGGTGGTGGTTGTGAAAGTCATAATATATCCCTGTGATATAGAGTGAGCTGAACTGTAGAAACTGTAAACAGGATTTAGAGCGAGCTTGCTCTCGTGAATCGTTGCTCGGTTAAATCTAAGCTTGAGTTAGGGCCTGCTAACGGGATTCGGACAAATGATCGAGGAAGCTGTAACCTTCTATACAAACATTTGACCGTCCTTGAGGTATGGACACCTCAATTATACTCAAGTTTAATGAATTTTCATGAAGTCGGTCATCGTCCTCGGGACGGAAACATCCCGTTGCAGGTCGGAGTGGTGGTTCTCAACGCCATCCTAACAAATCCGAACCCAGGGGGAGTGTGACGTCCAACGCTGCCAAATTTAGGCTAAGGGGGTCAAGGATGACCAATCTAGCCGCAAATCTGGGAATAACTGATTAAGGGCGATCGCTTGGGCTGCGGCCATATGTCCAAAGGAAAACGCATAAGGGACAGATGTAGGGATCTGGCGCAAGAATCGTTTGAGACTATATGGACTACCATAAATGGCGATCGCCCGAAGATCGCCATCTCTTAATAATTTGTTAAGCCATTTTTCGCTCAGTTGAGCCAAAGCGAGGCTACTTCCAAAGGGATTGCCGCGAATAAAAACCTGCATAATTGTCGGGGCTGAAACGATCGCCGAACTGGGGGATTGATCCCCGTTGAGATCCAGCAAATAGGGCTGATATCCCTGCTGTTTCGGCAGGGCAATAGCAGGGGAGTGGTGATCGAGATAGCGGCTACGTAACAGGTCATCGACGACGACCAAATTATAGCCCGACTCAACCGTGGCAACCGAGCCAGGGCGAGCGGTTCCCGAGGCTCGCAGGATGCGATCGCCGAGTTGTTTGGCTTCATCAGAGCCGACTTGGGCTAAATCCTCCAGTGGAGAGCGGTTGCTGGGGGTGATCTTGGCCTTCGCCCGAGCAATCCGTTGCACCGAAGCCAGGATGCGATCGCGGCGAATTCGCCCCGACTCCACCGCCTGACACACCGCCTCAATCCCACCGGGGAGATCCTCGGGCATCAAGACAATATCATTGCCCGCCTCAACGGCTAACACCGCCGCCTCACGGGCATCATACTGGTTGGCGATCGCCCCCATCACCAAAGCATCCGTCACCACCAAGCCATTAAACCCCAATGCACCCCGTAGCTGCTCGTCTAACACCCGAGGCGAGAGGGTAACGGGGGCAGCCTCATCCCAGAGGGGAACCTGCACATGAGCCGTCATCACCGCATCAACGCCAGCGGCGATCGCCCCGCGAAAGGGAACCAACTCCACCGCCTCCAACCGCTGAGCATCATGAGGCAATTGGGGCAATTGCCAATGGGAGTCGACACTGGTATCTCCATGGCCGGGAAAATGTTTAGCGGTGGTTAAAACCGGCTGGCTTTGAGTTCCTTCAAGAAACGCCGTTGCCAAAGCCGTCACGATCCCCGGATTGTCACTAAACGATCGCACATTAATCACCGGATTATCGGGATTATTATTAACATCCACCACCGGGGCTAAAATCCAGTTCAACCCTGCTGCAACCGCCTCTAACGCCAACCATTGCCCCATCTCTCGGGCCAAAACCTGGGCTTGAGGCAAATCCTCCCGGGCCATCTCTCCCAACGCCATCGGCGGTGGGAACCAGGTAGCCCCCGTAAAGCGTTGCCCCACCCCTTCCTCAATATCGGCACAGAGTAACAGGGGAATCTCGGCCCACTCTTGCAACTGCTGAGTTCGCAGCCGCAACTCGCTGACACTGCCATCAATGAGCAACACGCCACCAATCCCCCAATCCTGAAGCCAATGTTGCAATCTCTGCCACTCCGGTTCCCAGGCCCGATAGCGAATTTGTGAATCAAACAGATGCCCCGAGGCCCGAACGACAAACATTTGGGCAACAAGACGACGTAGAGATAAGTCCGAGGGATTAAACATTAATAATGGAGAATGAACAATCGAAAAAAGGGTTTCCTAGGTTCAGGGTGATCAGGACAATTTATGACAGATTACATCCGTTGCTGTAGGGGCGAAAAATCCCCTCCTGGGAGGGGTTAGGGGTGGGTTCCCCTACAATTTGGTGTCCAAGGCAACAACTTGCACCATGTATTCTGAAAACCTAGAAAAAATTGACTCATTTCACAGATTTTTATGTGACTGGGTGAGTGCTATAGAACCTCAATCAAACGCTCCTTAACGCTCTAACGCCAGGTTAATACAGTCCCGAATCCCTTGCCAGTCTCGTTCAGAGAGATGTCCAATCCGAACTAGGTTTGCGGAAGGGGGCAAGGTAACGATAAAGCTGCGAAAGGCAGAAGCAACCCGCAAACCTGCGGCTTGCCAGTCTTGAAGGACATAGTCCGTGACTCCCAATCGTTTTCTCTGGGATGTGATGAGTCCAATAATGACATCCGGGCGGTTGGCATGATACGTCGCCGACGATAGAACAACAGCCGGACGGCGTTTAATTCCTGTAACTCCAGGAAAATCAACAGTCACGATATCACCCGGATTAACACTCACTCCGTTTCATCCTCCTCTTGTGAAAAATAAGCAACACCATGTTGGAATGCAAATAGAGCTAAGTCGTCTTGATCCTCCTGGGTCCAGACATCACTATCATCAACATCATCAACAAAATTTATCTCACGACGTATTTGTTGTTTCGCTAGTCCATTTAGAATGAGAGTTGCTAACTGCAACCGTTCTTTTGGAGGTAAACTAGAAATAATCTCACTGTAGATATCTTCAACCTTGTTCTTCATAGAATCTCCTTGCTTTTTTGATATGTTGTAAACCGTAATTTTTGTTTTATGTCAACAGAGTTGGCAACTGCCATTTGTAGAAAAAACATCGTCATTCACAGGTCAAATGCCCTTTCAATTGCTATCAACAAACCAGTTAGGCTCTCAAGATTGTAATAGAAGCACCGACAGCCGTTCTCCTGCCGCAATCCCAGAACTGCCCACCGGAATCACCGCACAGGCATTCGTTTGGGCCAAATTAACCAAATTCCCAGAACTAAAACTGCCCCCAGCACAATTAAAATGAAAATGTCCGTCACGAATCGCAACTTGTCCCCAAATATAGGTTTCTCGGCTGGGGGCGGCGGGTAAGTCCAACGCCGTTGTCGCCTCCACAAATTGCGGCTGCCAACCTTGAGATAAACCCGAGAGTTTGAGTAAGGCCGGTTGCACAAATCGCCAAGCCGTGACTAAGGCTGAAACTGGATTTCCCGGTAAGCCAAAATAGAGCGATCGCAACTTAGCAAAACTCGCCATCGTCAACGGTTTTCCCGGCTTAATTGCCACCGATCGCACCTGAATATCCCCCCCCAATTCCTCCAAAATCCCCTCAATATAATCATAATCGCCCACAGAAACCCCTCCCGTCGAGATGACCACATCCGCCCATTGCAAGGCTTCCTTGATGGTTTGACGTAGGCTTGGCGGGGTATCGGCGACAATTCCCAACCGTAGGGCTTCAATACCGAATTGATGCAGAAAGGCCGCTAATGCGTATTGATTAGAATCAACAATTTGTCCCGGTTTCAGAGGTTGATCTGGGGCGACTAACTCACTCCCCGTCGAGAGAATCGCCACGCGGGGTTTACGAATCACTTTAACCACATTACATTGGGCCGCCGCCAACACCGCAATCTCCGCCGCTTGTAGGCGAATCCCTGGATTGAGAAGGGGGGTTCCGGCTTGATAAAAGCGGCCGCGATGACGGACAAACTCCCCCAAGGCTTTGGGAGGTTGTAAGATCTCGATGCGATCGCCGTCTCGTCGCGTATTTTCCTGCATCACAATCGTATCCGCCCCCGACGGAAGCATCGCCCCGGTGAAGATGCGGGCCGTTTGCCCCGATTTTACGGTTTTCTGGGGGGGAGTTCCGGCGGCGATGTTTTCGATCACGTCTAAACAAACGGGGCTTTGCCCGGAGGCGGCGGCTACATCGTCAAAGCGAACCGCATAGCCATCCATCGCGGAGTTATCCCAATGGGGAAAGTCTAATTGACTGCGAACGGCGGTGGCCAGAATCCGCCCCGTGGCGTCGGGGAGGCGAACGCCCTCGGTGTCGGTGAGGGGATGAACCGCGTCAACTATTAAACGTTCAGCGTCGGCAACAGATAACATAAATAGTGAATGGTTAATAGTGAATAGTTAATAGTGGAGGAGGGGTGGGGATTAGGGGCGTTGGTTTTCCCAGGTGGCAATTCGTTGTTGGGCGGTGTCGTGGAGGGGACTGGTTTCGGGAATTAGGCGGGCTGCGTCGATGGCAAATTGAATCTGTCCATTTTCGGCCCGCTGTTGGGCTAAATCGAGAATATCTTGACTCCAACGGGCGATCGCCTCTTGAGCCTCAGTATACAGGGGTTGGTTGGGGTCAATTTGTCGGACTTGTTCGATCGCCCGCCAGTACGATGAGGCTTGTCCGGGGTCAATCTGGGCTTGGGCTTGTTCAAGTATTTTTTGGCTTTCACTGGGGTCTATGGACGATTCTGGTGGCTCTGAGCGCGTTTCTGCTATAGGGTTGGACTCCTCAATATCCGGGTCTCCTGGGGAACTAAACACCCCTAACATTAAAAACGAGGCGATCGCCCCCAACACTCCAATCAATTGCCAGAGACTCCCCGTGGCGGCGGTTGAGGCGGGTTTGGGGTCAGGAGTGGGGTCAGGAGTGGGGTCAGGAGTGGGGTCAGGAGTGGGGTCAGGAGTGGCTTCAGGAGTGGCTTCAGGAGTGGCTTCAGGAGTGGACTCTGGAATCTCGTTAACAAACAGCGATCGCCCTTGCTGGCCCGTCGAGGCAATCAGGAGTGGCGTTTGAGGCGGTTGGCGACATTGATCGGCGAGGGGGGGCAAAACCTGACGTAACTCCGCCTCTACATCCGCCAATGTGCGATCGCGGTGATAGCGTAACGCCCCAATCAACGCCGTCGTAAACAGGCCACCCCGTAAATCCCGAGACTCGCGCGATCGCTGATCCAACTGACAACTCAACAACACCGGAATCCCCGCCGACTCAGCCAAACGAACCACCTGCGATCCAATCGCTTGTCCCAACTCGGGGGCTGTGGGGCGGCGGATATCCAAAAATAGGGTAATATGCTGGCTATCGAGGGCCGCGAGATGCTCAAACACCGTTTGGGCCGCAACCGCCGTTTGCGGGAGTCGTTGGGGATCACTATCTCGCAACAGAAAATAGTCCTGGCCTTGATGATTGAGACCATAACCACTAAAAAATAGCCACAGCAGATCCTCATTCCCCACATGACGAGGAAGCCACTCACTCAGCAATCGCCCTAACGTCGCCGCCTTGGGGTGTGTCTCGACCCCATCTTCCGTTGGCGGCGATTGTTCCGTCAGCAGGGCCAGATCTTTGGGCCGCAAGAAACCCGCTTGCAACAGATGATTCGCCAACCCCTGGGCATCTTGCACGGCAAACCGCAAGGGCTGAAGATAGTCATAATGGTCGAGGCCGACAGCAAGCAAAACCAGGTTGCCCATAGGAGAATGTGCGAGGTAGGTGAGTGAGAGAATCGGGGCGGGCCAATCCCCGAGAATGAGCCGAATTGAGCTTAACTCTGGGCTTGGTAGCCGTTGAGGACTTCAGAACGGAACACTTGGCGAATCGGCGGCGAGAGATAGCGACGTTGTAGACCTTGCCAACGCAACCAGTTCTGATAGCGGGTTTCTCGAAGTTGTTGGGCTAACTCCGGGGCGACTTTCGCAAAATCTTTGTTTAACGCCTCACTGAGAAATTCTCCCATAACATAGCTATCTTGCAGATGTCCCAAGATTTCTTGCAACTCCTTCATGTCTGCCAGATAGGCTTGATAGGTGGGGCTATAGAGATCCGCGAAGATCGTCATGAGATAGCGAACACGCTTGGTTTGTTTACGCAATTCATGGAGATCCTTGCCCTGTTGTAGCAGTATGTCCTCCACTTCCTCACGGCTAATTTGGGGAGATGTCTCAGGAGATGTCTCAGAAGATGTCTCAGAAGATGCTTCAGGAGATGCTTCAGGAGATGTCTCAGCAGATGTCTCAGCAGACAAACCCACCCACCACCCAGGTTCTAGGAGGAGACGACTCACACTCGGGAGTAAGACATCCGCCAAAACCGTTGCAATGGGTAGGGTGGCGTAGGGGCTGTATTGAGGATGTTGTAACCATTCCTGAATCGCCCCTTTGAACTTGTTGTACGACTTACCCAGGAGTAACGCTTCAGCATCCTTGCGGGCCGTTTTGCGACGTTTGGCGAGGGTTTTCAGGGCCGGTTGTAGGCGATCGCGTTCCTTTTGGGGACAATTGGGCAAGAGATCCTCGTCTAGCAAGGCCTGCATCACATCAATATCCCGCAATACCCCGAGGGTTCGGGCCATCTTGCCGATTTTGGAATTTTGGGCCGGTTTCGGGAGAATCACCGCTGCGGCGAACCCGACTGTGTCACTGCGTAAACGTCGCATCCCCACCCGCATCTGATGGAGGGCTTCAGGATCGCGATCGCCCAACACCTCCTCTTCATGCTTGAGGATATGCTTAACATGAGTTTCGATGGCACTGTGGGCGCGATCGCCAAAACTGGGAATTGAGGAAGTCATGAATGGTTATCTGTGAATCGGTAGAGGACTGCAATGGACGCTGACGGTTCCGTTGCAGTCTGCAACAATGGTACAGCGACCATTTTCACCAACGAGGGAACTCTAACATTTGTGCTAAACGCGATTCTGTTCGATCTCGATGGAACCCTTGTTAATACTGATATTTTGCATTTTGCCATTTGGCAAGAACTTCTCAGGGAACAAGGAAAACCCATCGATCGCCCCTTCTATAACGAGTATATGGTGGGACATCGCAACGAGGCGATCGTCCGTGACGTTTTAGGTCATTTGTCCCAGGAAGCCGGCATGAACCTCGCGAACCGCAAAGAAGCCCTATTTCGTGAACGAGGGGGTCAAATGAAGCGATTAGAGGGCTTAAACGAGCTTCTGAGTTGGCGATCGCACCACCATCTCGCCACCGCCGTCGTCACCAACGCCCCTCGGGACAACGCCGAGATGATGTTAACCGCCCTCGACTTAAACCATTGCTTTGACACCGTCGTCATCAGCGACGAATTGCCCCAGGGAAAACCCCATCCACTCCCCTACCAAACCGCCTTAGAACGCTTATCGATTGCGGCTGAGGGGGCGATCGCCTTTGAAGATACCCCCCTCGGGATTCGCAGTGCAGTTGGGGCCGGTGTCGTCACCATTGGTATGTCCACCACTCACTCTCCAGAAGTATTACAAGACGCGGGGGCCGAGTTTGCCATTGCCGACTTCTGCAGTGAGAGACTGTGGCAATGGTTAGAGGCAAAAGTCAAGTCATGAACCTCGGAGATTCCATATCCCAGGGGGATTTGGCCATCACGATCCTCATCGGAGGCTTACTATTAGACAGACTCATCGGCGATCCCTGGCATTGGCTGCATCCCGTTCAAGTCATGGGTTGGTTCATTTCCGCCTATACTCAGATGGCCCTGAACCTCACCAACTCACCGCGAGGCTTACGTTGGTTAGGAGTCGGGTTGACGCTGTTGATGATAGCTGCAAGTGGGGCCATGGCCTGGGCCATGATTGCCCTAGGAAGCTGGATTCATCCCCTGCTGGGAGTCGCGGTGGCTATGATTATCCTCGCCTCCTGTCTCGCGGCCCGCAGTTTACGCCAAGCCGCCGAAGATGTCTTAACTCCCCTACTCGCTGGGGATATCCAGCAGGCCCGCCAACGACTCAAAAACTATGTTGGCCGGGATACCGATACCCTCTCAGAAGAAGAAGTTTTACGGGCCGTTTTAGAGACGGTAGCCGAAAATACGGTCGATGGGGTCACGGCTCCGTTATTCTACGCAATTGTTGGGTCAATTATCTCTCCAGGGGGCGCGGCTGTGGTGGCTTTGGCCTACAAGTCCGTTAGCACCCTGGATTCCATGGTGGGGTATAAACGCCCGCCCTATACTGACCTGGGCTGTTGTAGTGCACGCATGGACGATGTCTTAACCTGGCTTCCCTGTCGTCTCACGGTGGCTAGTTTAGCCCTCGGTTCGGGGCATCCCCGCCGTTTCTGGAGAGACTGTGGCCAGCAGGCCCGCCTCGATCCTAGTCCCAATTCTGGTTGGAGTGAATCGGCGTATGCGATCGCCTTGGGGGTTGAGTTAGGAGGTGTCAACACTTATCAAGGGGTGGTGATTGAGAAACCCCGCTTGGGAGTATCTCGGCGGCCCATTACCCCAGTTGTTGTCCGCGAGGCCTTGACCCTCAGCCGTCGTCTACTGGTCGGGGGGGCCGTCATAGGAGTATTGTTGATCTGGGTACGCTACAGCCATGAGTTGGGGTCTTCACTGTTGTCCTTCAATTCAGCCCATTAATACTGCTCTTGCATCATCCTTTCATGACTCACCCTCCAATTCATGGTGGAAATTTAGCTTGGGCGGCATCTCTAGCCGGATGTCAACCTGAAGAAATTCTCGATTTTTCAGCCAATATCAACCCCCTGGGGCCTCCGGCTTCAGCGTTGGTGGCCATTGATGGGGCCTTGAAGCATCTGCGTAACTATCCCGATCCTCAGTATCGCCCGTTGCGGGAGGCGATCGCCCACGTCCACCATATCGACCCAGCTTGGGTGTTACCGGGAAATGGGGCCGCTGAACTGCTAACCTGGGCGGGGTTAGAACTGTCTGGGTGCGATCGCGTCTTGTTGCCCCTACCAGCCTTTTCCGATTATGGCCGGGCCTTACGGACGTTTGGGGCGGCGATTCGTCCGGTATCTGCTTGGAATCAACCCCTTTGGCAGATCGGTTCGGGAGAGGGGTTATTGTTTAACAATCCCCATAATCCCACGGGACAACTTTGGCCCCGTTGGCGTTTTCGGGCCATCTTGGAAACAGCTAAGTTAGTGGTGGCCGATGAGGCGTTTATGGATTTTCTCCGCCCAGAATCCCAGGAAAGCCTGATTGATTGGGTTGAGGAGTTTCCCAATTTGATTATCTTGCGATCGCTGACCAAGTTTTACACGCTTCCGGGCCTACGGTTAGGCTACGCCATTTCTCACCCAGACCGATTGCAACGTTGGCAGGATTGGCGTGATCCTTGGTCAGTCAATAGTTTAGCCGCTGCGGCGGGGGTCGCAGTATTACAGGATACAGCGTTTCAGGCGCGAACCTATGACTGGTTGGAGACGAGTAAACGGAAACTATGGGAGGCGATTAACGCCATTCCCGGCTTGTCGGCTGACTGGGGGGCGGCCAATTTCTTGTTGGTGAGAACCCAGATGCCCGGAGATCAGTTACAACGGTTGTTGTTGCGAGAACAACGGATTTTTGTCCGAGATTGCTTGAGTTTCCAGGAATTGGGCGATCGCTTTGTCCGTGTCGCCGTCAAACGTCCCCCGGAAAATCGCCGTCTCGTGTCTGCCCTGGAGGTCATTTTCGGCAAGAACCAGTACACTTGAGGATGCGATCGCCTCAATGTCCCCCTCAAAGCCTATGCACTTGCGTTTATTAAGTCCCCCATCCCTACAAGCCGGAGATACCCTTCATGTTATCGCCCCCAGTGGCGGACTCCGAGAAACAACCGCTTGTGAACAGGGACTGCAACTTTGGCGCGATCGCGGCTACAATCTAGTCCTCACCCCCGGCTGGGATCACCAACATGGCTATCTCTCAGCCCGGGATTCCCAACGGCGACAACAACTTTACGACAGTTTCCATGATCCCGACGTGAAGGGGATTCTCTGTCTTCGCGGTGGCTATGGGGCTACCCGACTTTTAGAAACTTGGAACTGGGGTGTCCATCTACCCCCGAAATGGCTGATTGGCTTTTCCGATATTACCGCCCTCCTCTGGAGTTTATCCAACGAGGGCATATCGGGGCTACACGCCCCCTTGTTGACCACTTTGGCGGCCGAACCCGATTGGTCTCAACAACGGCTGTTTAAGTGGGTTTCTGGGCGGGCGATCGGCCCCATCCAAGGTCAAGGCTGGGGCGGTGGAAGCTGTGTCGGACGCTTATTTCCCGGTAATCTCACCGTCGCCACCCATCTGATTGGAACCGCCCACGAACCGGACTTAACCGGGGCGATCCTGGCCTTTGAAGATACCGGCGAACTCCCCTATCGCCTCGATCGCCTCCTCACCCATTGGCGAATGTCCGGCCGCTTCAAACATATTGCTGGGATCGCCCTAGGGCGGTTTAGTCGCGGCGAGGTTGCCCCAGGAACGCCCAGTTTTAGCATAGCCGAGGTGTTGCGCGATCGCCTCGAAGATCTCAACATTCCCATCGTCTCCGACTTACCCTTCGGCCATGACGGCGTTAACGCCGCCCTCCCCGTCGGTGTCATCGCCGAACTCGACGGCGACGCCGGAACCCTCAACGTCACTCCCTTCCCCGATCGCTACGAAATCACCTCCCCCTAATCCCCTCCATTTTGCCAATCTCCCCGGCCAACTCCAACGCTTTCCGTTACAATAGTGGCCCTAGGTATTTCCCATATCTAGCGAGTCAAAACATCAACCAGGCTAACCCAGTTTCTGGTTTCCATTGATGTGTTATTGGTGAGAGGAAAACAACACATATGGCTATTCAAATTCAGCAGGCGGTTGCCGTTGGTAAATATCTCGTTGAACAGCGGTTAAGAGGGCGCAAAAAATTTCCCCTCGTTTTAATGCTTGAACCCCTCTATCGCTGCAACTTAGCCTGTTCCGGCTGCGGTAAAATCCAGCATCCCACAGAAATTCTCAAACGCAATCTAACCCCCGAACAATGTTTCGCAGCCGTCGATGAATGTGGTGCCCCCGTGGTGTCTATTCCCGGTGGAGAACCCCTCCTACATCCCCAAATTGATGAAATTGTCGCCGGTTTAGTCGCTCGCAAGAAATTTATCTATCTCTGTACCAACGCCATTTTACTGGAAAAAACCCTCTCAAAATTCACCCCATCACCCTATCTAACCTTTAGTGTTCACCTCGATGGCTTGCGAGACAAACATGATGAATGTGTCGATCGCAAAGGGGTATTTGATATCGCAGTAAATGCCATCAAAGCCGCCAAAGCCAAAGGTTTTCGGGTCACAACGAACACCACCGTGTTTGAAGGCACAGACCCCAAAGAAATGCAAGAGTTCTTCGACTTTTTGACTGAGTTAGGAGTCGATGGCATGATGATTTCTCCAGGCTATAGCTATGAAAAAGCTCCCGATCAAGATAATTTCTTGAAACGGGAACAGACAAAAGCTCTATTTCGGGAGATTTTATCGCCCTTCAAAGCCGGTAAAAAGAAATGGGACTTTAACCACAATCCCCTGTTTTTGGACTTCCTAATGGGAGACAAAGACTACGAATGTACCCCTTGGGGCAGCCCCAGTTACAGTGTTTTAGGCTGGCAGAAACCCTGCTATCTCCTCGATGAAGGTCATTATGACAGCTTCAAGGAGTTGCTCGAAAACACCGACTGGAGTCAGTACGGACGCAAAAGTGGTAATCCCAAATGTGCCGATTGTATGGTCCATTGTGGCTATGAACCCACGGCGGCTATGGATGCGATGGAACCGGCTAATATGGCTCGTTCCCTCGGTAGTGTTTTCGGCATGGCCCGTTAGGCAAAAAACGTCCCGTAAATCACGCCGCTGAGGGTGGCCATAATTACCACCAAAACTAGGAAGGCGAGGGTTTTCTGATTGCCGATAATTTGCCGAATCACGAGCAGATTGGGCAACGATAAGGCTGGCCCGGCCAGTAATAGGGCCAGGGCCGGCCCATCGCCCATGCCATTCCCCATTAACCCTTGTAAAATAGGGACTTCCGTGAGGGTGGCAAAATACATCAGCGAGCCAGCAAAGGAGGCAAAAAAGTTGGCTTGTAGGGAGTTTCCACCCACCAGTTGAGCCACCCAGTCCGAGGGAATCAGGGCTTCGTGGCCGGGACGGCCCAGTAAGGCTCCGGCGATGAAGACTCCCATCAACAGTAGGGGGAGGATTTGTTTGGCGTTATCCCAACTGGCGGTAAACCATTCTTGGGGTTCGCCGGGGGTGGTGAGGGTGAGCCAGGAGAGGCCGACAGAGGCGAAGGAAAAGGCCGCTAGAGGGGTTTCCCGGAAGCGTATCGCTAACACCAAGGTCACGATCGCCACCAGCAGAATTTTACCCCAAGGGACTCTCAACCAACGGTTTAAGATCACCGCCAGGGCAACACCCAAGCCTCCCGTGAACCACCAGCGATTGTTGTAAATATCCGCCCAGAGTCCCTGGCTGCTTTCGGGTTCTCCCCAGTTGGCGAAGACGAGAATCCCCACCAGAATGGCGAAGAACAGGGCGTTTTGTCCGAGGCTGCGATCGCTCTGGGAGTCGTCATCGAGTTGTGATTCGATCTGTTCTAAGTCTTCATGACGAAACAGCCAGGCCATAATTCCGCCAATAATGAGACTGAAGATAATCGCCCCCACGGCCCGGGCGATTCCTAGGGGAAGTCCTAAAATGCGGGCGGTGAGAATCACGGCTAAGACGTTGATGGCGGGACCGGAATAGAGGAAGGCGATCGCCGGCCCCAACCCGGCCCCCATGCGGTAAATTCCGGCAAATAAGGGCAATACGGTACAGGAACAGACGGCTAAGACTGAACCGGACACGGAGGCCACACCGTAGGCGATAATGGGGTTGGCTTTGGCCCCGAGGTATTTAATCACCGAGTCTTCGCTAATAAAGACGGCGATCGCCCCGGCGATAAAAAAGGCGGGAATTAGGCAGAGTAAGACGTGTTCTTGAGCGTACCAACGCACAAGATGCAAGGATTCCCAGAAGGCGTTTTCAAGGCGTTCTGACTGTTGTAGGGCTTCGATGGGAAGATAAAAGCAAAGCAGGAAAATTCCCACCACAGCCAGGAGGATGTTTCTTTCTTCTTTCCAAAATGAGGCGGCTTTCATGGCGGTGATCCAGAATGGAGAAAACTAGGGATTCTGGTTAAGAATCCCTACGGGGACTGAATGAAAGGCTAGGTGTTGGGTTCGGTTAGCCGTTAATCAAGGTTTCAATTTCGGCGGCGGAGGGGACTTTTCCTTGTGTCATGACGCGATCGCCAATCACCAGGGCCGGTGTTTTCATCACCCCCCGCTTGGTAATTTCCATCATGTCTGTAATATGGCTAATTTCTGCGTCAACACCTAAGTGACTGATGGCTTCTTTAGCATTGGCTTCGAGTTGATGGCATTTTTTACAGCCGGTTCCGAGAACTTCGATTTTGTAGGTATCCATAGGAGTTGTGGGTGAGTGAATCGGTTGGACATCATTGAGGACTGAACAGGCTTGAGTGTCCCTTGACTTAAGTCTGTCTTGACAGATTGCAATTAAGGGCAAGAGTTGGGACTTTAACGCTTGTAGTTCTTGGATTTTGTAGTCAATTTCTTGTTCCTTGAGTTTGAGATGTTGATAGACGCGATCGCATGAGAGGCGATCGTTTTCCTGCAAGGCCAGAATCTCGCGAATCTCTTGCAGAGACAGTCCCAAACGTTTCAGGTGAACAATGAATTTTAACCGTTCGACATCGCGATCGCTAAACACGCGATATCCATTGGAACTTCGCTGGGGGCTAGGGATTAAACCAATCCGCTCATAAAAATAGAGGGTTTGGTTGTTGACCCCAAGTTGCTTGGCGACTTGACTAACGTTCAACATCTTCGCTGTTCGTCCTTGACTCTAGGTTAAACTCTATACCTTAGTATAATGTCAAGTCCCAAGCTAAAATCCCTAGAGAGAACAGGAAACGTCCGAACACCGGACTTCCTAGGTTGTACAGCCATGAATCGAGAGTTGAGAGATTCGAGGCGTTAAGTTCGAGGCGTTAATCGGAGGGGTGTTCGTGATGAGGAGGACTATTGATATCCTGGCCGCAATGGGGACAGATAATCACATCCCGGCCCCGTTTTTTAGCTTTGCGGGCCGCCAGTTCTTCCGAAAATCCAGAGGCTAAAATACCAGCGGGGAGAGCAAATAAGCCAATCCCAAGAATGGCTAAAATCCCTCCGATGATTCGTCCGAGAATCGTCACTGGATAGACATCACCATAGCCGACGGTGGTGAGGGTAATGGTTCCCCACCAAATCGCAGCCGGAATACTGGAGAAAACCTCCGGCTGGGCGGGACTTTCTATCAAATAGATCAACGTTGAAGAAATAAACAACAAGATCACTAAAACAAAAAAAACTAATAAACAATTCCTCTTTTTTCAAGCGATAGACTCTCACCAAAATCGAAAGTGAGTCGGTATAGCGATTTAATTTTAAGACACGAAAGAAGCGTATCAGCCGCACACTTCGCCCCAGGCGGAATTGTGGCGAAAATAACGGCAGATATAACGACAAAAAAAAAGGTAGAATCGCTAATAAGTCAATCATCGCTAAGGGCGTAAACATGAATTTGAGTCGTCCTAAAATCGGATGCCGATATTTAGGGATGATCGTACAACTCCAAAGCCGCAGCAAATATTCAATCGTAAACACAAAGATACTGAATTATTCAAAACGTCTAAACTCTCGATAATAGTGTTCAAAAATCGGGTTAACTGTTTCTAGGGAAACAGCAACGGTATTGAGGAAAATAAGCCCTAAAATGAAGAGATCGATTAATTTACCAACTCGATCATCTGGCTCAGCGAGATCCAAAATTTTAGCCACTTTGAGTTTTAAGGGGACTGACTCTGTCATGGATTTTAGCCGGGTAAAGAACATTCGGGCCAAGACTTCCCTCGACTCTGTTTACACTGGGTTGAGAGGTCGTTCCGCCAACCTCACCGAGTTTGATAATCTTCTCCTAAGTTGAACGCCAAAAAAGTACCCGTTGAGCAACTGTCACTCAACGGGTTAGTTCCTGAGATGGCCGGAACGGTTAAGAGATGAAATGGCGGATTAGATGCCAGCTCCATCAAAAAAGTCTTGCAGGGTATGCTCGCTCAAATTGCAATTGGGAGCGGCGACGGCTCCGACGCGCTCGAGTTGCTGTGAGGTTAACTGGCCCTGCTTTTCGAGAACCTCGACGTGTTTTTCTAGGGCTTGAATGCGATCGACGAGGGTACGAATGACCTGAGCTTCTGAGTCAGGGAGTTGGCCATGTTCGAGGGGATTGACGCGGACCCCGGAGCGATACACAACGCGCCCAGGAACGCCGACAACCGTGCAGTCTGAGGGGACATCCCGTAGCACCACAGAACCGGCTCCAATACGGACATTATTGCCGATTTGCAGATTCCCGAGAACCTTGGCTCCCGCTCCAACCACGACCCCTTCACCGAGAGTCGGGTGACGTTTGCCGGTTTCCTTACCGGTTCCGCCGAGGGTGACCCCTTGATAAATTAGACAGCCATCGCCGAGAATCGCCGTCTCCCCGATGACGACTCCCATCCCGTGGTCGATAAACACGCCTTGGCCAATGGTTGCACCGGGGTGAATCTCAATTCCGGTGATGAAGCGGGCAAAATGGGAAATCAGACGGGGAAAAAAGGGCAGTCCCAGATGATGCAGCCAGTTGGCGAAGCGGTGGAACACCAATGCTTGCAAACCGGGGTAGCAGAATAAAACCTCCACCCAGTTACGAGCAGCGGGGTCGCGATCAAAGATGATGCGAAAATCGGCGATGAGCGATCGTAGCACAGTAAAAGACCTGGTAAGACAAATCACAGTTATCTATTTTAAGTCATGTTTTGGGGTTCTTCACGGGCGATCGCAGGCGAGTTTCCCCCACTGACCGAACCGAGGCGGTTTAGAATGTAAGGCACAGCTCAACGACAGCTTTGGATTCATTGTCTCGATTGATTTCATGACTTCGCCCCCGGAAACTCCCAAAATTGACCCCAAACCGCCCGAACAGGATGACAGCTATCTCGATGAAGCTCCCTTTGAGGTAGAGATGTCCATCTTCGATCACCTCGAAGAACTACGACAGCGGATTTTCTATTCCATCATCGCCGTTTTCATTGCCATCATTGGCTGTTTCCTTGCCGTCAAGCCAATTGTGCGGCTCCTAGAGGCTCCCGCCAATGGGGTAGATTTTATTCAAATTCGTCCAGGGGAGTTTTTCTTCGTCTCCATCGAAGTGGCCGGCTACAGCGGCTTACTCCTAGCGACTCCCTTTATCCTCTATCAAATTGTCCGCTTTGTGCTGCCGGGCCTAACGCGACGGGAACAGAAACTGATTGCTCCGGTCGTTCTCGGCTCCAGTGTACTGTTTCTGGTCGGGTTAGTCTTTGCCTATGTGGCCTTAATTCCGGCGGCTCTCAAGTTTTTTGTCAGCTTCGGTGAAGGGGTGGTGGCTCAGCAATGGTCCATTGATGAATACTTCAAAACCATTTTGCTGCTGCTGTTTAGTACCGGCATTGCCTTCCAAGTCCCCGTCTTGCAAGCCATTCTCGGCGGCTTAGGGATTGTCTCGTCCTCGCAGATGCTCTCAGGTTGGCGATATGTGATTCTCACGGCCGCCGTTTTGGGGGCTGTGTTGACCCCGTCAACGGACCCGCTGACTCAAAGTTTGCTCGGGGGAGCCGTGGCCATGTTGTACTTCAGTGGCATTGGTTTGGTCAAAGCCATGGGGAAATAGTCCATAATGCCCTCAATCAATGCTTGGGAAATGGCCAATGGACTGGACTGAGTTTGCAATTCGCCTTTTGGTGGCGTTCCTATTGGGGTCTGCCATTGGTTTGGAGCGGCAATGGCGACAGCGAATGGCTGGCCTACGGACGAATGCTCTGGTCGCCACAGGTGCGTCCCTGTTTGTGATGCTGTCGGTGGAACTGTGTTATCACTGTTCCTTGGTCTGTTTGGAGGAGGACGCGGCTCGGGTTCGGGCCTTGTTGCTGCAATCGTTGAGTTTGGGTCATATGCGGCTGCGATCGCTCCACAGTGAAGATCTCGAAACCCACAAGGGTCGAGTTGAGGTAAAAGCTAAACTCGTCACCCAAACTCGCGATGATGAACTCCTCGAACAAGCCATTAGCCGTATTAGCTTAGAACCGAGTGTGATTGCGGTTCGTTGGCGGGTCGTGGAACAGGAGTTTGGCTAACTGGCAGCCGAGATGTTGGCGTGAAGGTTTGTCTCCCTGTCAGCCGACGGCAAAATCCTCTACAGTATTAACTTTGACCGTAATTGCTGCTTAGCTTATGTCAGACGAACAACAAACCCCCCAATCCCAGCCAGACTCTCAACCTCAGTCCGAGGCGGAATCCAGCAAGACCCCGAGTTTTGGCTGGAATCTGTATGCTGAGCGAATCAATGGCCGCTTTGCCATGATTGGCTTTGTGGCCTTGCTTATCCTAGAAGCGGTCACGGGGCAAACCTTTCTCAGTTGGATGGGGTTGATGTAACTGCCCATTATTGCCCAAAAATTCGACACCCGGTTTCTCACAGAAACCGAGCACCCGGTTTCTCACAGAAACCGAGTGTCTGGCTCCCAGCTATCCCTTACCCAAAAATTCGACACCCGGTTTCTCACAGAAACCGAGTGTCTGGCTCCCGCTAGGTCTCAATTCTGCTCAACCGTTAACCGATAGCGTCCCCGTCCTGTGTGGTCATAACTGTTGACAATCACCACATAGCCTCGGGTTTCGGGTAAACGCACCCTTAACTCAGAGTCGGTATTCCCCGGACGGATATCATCATTTTGATCAATCAGATTCCCCTCATTATCAAACAGGAGCAAATAGGTATCAAATTCTGAGCTTTCGAGGCGAATGGTAATCGACTGTCCAGCTTGTCCTGAAAATTCATATTGATGGAAAAGACTGCCATCCTCGGGCAAGCTGGGATCGCCTGTACGCAAGACTCCCGTTTCATCGAGCAACAGACGACCCCGACTCGCACTCCCTTGACCACGTTGACTGCGGAGTGTGAGTTCGTAGTCACCAGACTCGCCACCCCGGAAGGAGTTTGCCAGCAGAATATAGGTACCGGTCTCGGGCAGTTGGGTGACAATGCGGGCATTGGTTCCTGAGGCACTATCGTCATCTTGGGCGACGGAGTTCCCGTTGGAGTCGAGCAAAATCAGATAGGCGTCAAAGTCATTTGAGGTGAGATCTAATGACACTGTTTGTCCGGCCTGTCCTTCAAAGCTGTAGGCGTTGAAATAACTGTTATCTCCCGGTAAAACATTGGAGTCTGGTCCCAATGTGCCGCGAATCGGTGAGCCGTTGAGTTCCACGGGACGGGGGGCTTGGGAACCGGGGAGGCGACTGCCGGTTCTGGCGGTTTCAGACCCCTGTCCTTGGCGAATGGCACTCAGGAAGGGTTGTACGTCGGTAATGGGGATGGCGAAACCAATGCCGATATTGCCGCCTTCCCGGCCGACGGAGAAGATGGCGGTGTTCACTCCGACCATTTCGGCGTTGGAGTTGAGGAGAGGCCCGCCGGAGTTGCCGGGGTTGATGGCGGCATCGGTTTGGATGGTTCCTTCGTCGGGGTCGATGCGGCTGATAATCCCCACGGTGAAGGTGGTTTCTAGGCCAAAGGGACTACCAATGGCAAAGGCCCGCTGACCGACGCGGACGGAGTCGGGGCTGGCAATGTCGATGGTGGGCAGGTTGCGAGCGTTACGAAGTTGTAGGGCCGCTAGGTCTTGGCCGTTGGGATCAAAGCCGAGGATGTCGGCGGTATATTCGTCGCCGTTGGAGAGGCGGACGGTGACGGTTCGCCCGGAGGCTTGTTGGACGACGTGAGCGTTGGTGAGAACGAGGCCATCGGGGGTGATGATGCTGCCACTCCCGCTGGAGTTGCCGGCGATGATGGCGACGACGGCGGGGCTGGCTTGGTCGTAAACTCGGATGTTGGTCTGTTCGTCTTGGTTTTGGGCGATCGCCGGCTGGAGGGCCAGTTGCGGCAAGGGAACCACCACTCCTGTGAGAACTCCGGCGGTCAGAAGACTCGAAATGCCATAGCGGAACCAAAAAGCACTCATGATACAAGGTCGGGGAAAAGGATGAGGGGGAACTCAACGAACAGGGGTGGGTAAATCTAGGGGTTGTCCGTTGCGGTTATAGACCAGAATATCCCACTGGCCATTGAGGTTGGCTTCAAAGGCGACAGTGCTACCATTGGCACTGAGGGTCGGGTTACGCACGGTTGCGTTGAGGTTTTCGGTCAGATTCCGCAATTGTCGGGTTTCTCGGTCATAAATAAAGATTCCTGAGCGACCCTGGCGATTTCCGGCAAAAACGATATAACGACCGTCGCTGGAGACGCTGGGACTTTCGGCGATGGTATCGAGGGAGTTCAGTCCGGGGAGGGCAATCGTCCGTTGGCTTTGTCGGTCGTAGAGATAAATGTCCTGTCGTTGTTCTCGTTCAGAGACAAAGGCAATATAACGGCCAGAAATGGACGGGGACAGGTCAGCGGCCAGAGAGTTCAACCCCCGGCCACCGGGGTCAACAGGGCTATTAATTAAACGGGGATAAGCGGCACAACCACTCAAGGCTGCAACCAAAACACCGCACAACCCCAAACGCAAAATACCAAACACCCGAAAACTATTCACGATTAACTATTCACTATTCACTATTCACTATTATTGACGGCGATCGAGTTCGACGTTGGGACCACGGTCTAGGATTTCGATATCCCATTGTCCCCGTCGTCCGGTTTGAAAGACGATGTAACGACCATCGGGGCTAATTTTGGGGTGGCGAATCCAACCGCGATAGCCGCTGCTGAGGACTTGGGTACGGCGGGTGATGCGATCGTAGAGTTCGATTTCGGGGCGACCGCGATCGCTGGCTAAGTAAACGATATACCGTCCGCTATAACTGAGGCTGGGGGACTCGGCGATCGCGTCATCCCGGTTCAAGTTGGGCAGGTTAATAAATTGCTGTCGCTGTAGGTTATACAGCAAGATATTTTGGGTTCCATCGCGACCGGAGACGAAGGCTAGTAAGCGTCCATCGCCACTGAGGGCCGGTTGTTGGTCGCGATAATAGCTATCGAGGGCGGCTGGGGGTTGGGGACCTCTCCCGACGCAGCCGCTGAGTCCACCTAAGCCAAAACTGATGGCGACGGATAGGGCCACGGGTTTGAGTCGCCGTCGCCAGTTCCATCGCCATCGTCGTTGTTCTCGTCTCCGATTCACCACAATTCGGGTTTGGCTGCGATCGCCTTAGCGATCAAACTGATTGGAGTTATCGTCTTCGAGTTCGTCGTCATAGGGATTAGGACCGAAGCGATCGCCATATTCGTCATCGTCGGGAAACGGAGGGTCATCGGAGACGACGGGAGGTGCCTGATCCCGCAGATTGGGGGTGCGATCATAAACGTCATAATCGCTGTCATCTCCTCGGTCAGTCTCTAGGTTGGGCGAACGGGCCGGACTTGGCTCATCGGCGTAAAAGTCGCTGTAGCTGTCATCGCCGTAGCTGTCATCTAAACGCGCTTCAACTTGTTTTTTCGGACGTACGGGACGGTCTTGGGGGGGACGCGATCGCCGACGACTTGCATCGGTTTTACTCGCCGGTCCTGAACTGCGGCTGGGGGGACGACGGGCTGGACGCGGTCCAGCTACCGTGTCGCCGTAGGGGGCATCATAGGTCTCGTCGTCGTTCCAATTACTGTATTTCAAGTCCACCTGACGACTTTTGGCATCGGGCCGAGGTCGGCGTTTGCGCGACGGAGGTCCTTCACTGGGGGGACGACGACCGCTGGGGGGACTCCCTGGACTACGCCGTGTGGGAGGACGACGGGGTTCATCGCTATAGGTCTCTCGCGGCGATCGACGGGGAACGTCTCGGCTTCCGGGAATACGACGAGTGGGGGGATTGGGTTCGTAGGGTTCGAGTTCTTCGAGTTCGGCTTCGTACTCGTAAGACTGATAGTCGGGACTCACATCCCGCTCGTCATCCACAATCGGCGCGTTGCGTTTCGCCTGTTGGGTGACAATCCCTCTCATGCGGATGCTTTCGACGGCAAAAAAGACCGCTGAACCGGTCATGAGAAACTGACCAAATTGCAGAATCGGGTCAAGTCGCCAGCCTTGGAAAAAGAGAATACCGCCACAAAGCAAGGCCACGGCGGCAAAAAAGATATCGTGATCCCGTGCCAAGTTGGGTCGGGTTGTCCGTAGCAAATATAGGGCAACACCGCACAAGACAAGGGCAATGCCCATTAAGCTGCCCCAGCCAAAGCCGTAGGCGACTTGAGCTAGGACGGGGGGAGTGTTGATTGCGTGCAGCAGGCTGCTTAAGCCCAGTCCGATGTTTACCATTAGCCTCTCTCCTACTTCAGTCCCCATCTTAGCGACTTACGAGGCGAATCTCCAGGGACGTTCGCGACCCTGGAGAAGAAGCTAGGTTTTGTTGGATAGACTTGATTCACCTGCTGCGATCGCCATCAAGAACGGATCTAAGACCGAGAGACTTTGTCTTGTTGGCTCAAGAAAATCAGAGCCACGACGACCGGAATTACCACGATAATTCCACCAGCCAAGAGGCTATAGAAAAAGTTCATCAAAGAAGGGGTCATATTATTCGCTTCCTTAAAACGAAACGATCAGAAATATTGCTTCACTCAGTGTAACGACTTCTGCGCCGCTTGGGAAGGCAACTCTCAGATTTACCTAGATGCTGCAATGCTGGGTTTAGCCCCGGACAAGAGGGCAATGGCGGCGATCGCCACCCCGGCGATCGAGATACAATGGTCTCAGCCAAAAGTTACAAACCTTAACATTTCAGCCTAAATCAAGCGATGACGACTCTCACCTTAACCAGTTGGACCCTTGGCATTCTCCTCGGTCTGATGACCTTTCTGATGATTTTCCGCATCATTCTCACCTGGTATCCCCAAGCGGAACTCAACAAATTCCCCTTCAACCTGATCGGCGTTCCCACAGAACCTTTCCTGATTCCCACCCGCAAACTCATTCCCCCCTTAGGAGGGGTTGACATTTCTCCCATTATCTGGGTGGGAATCTTCAGCCTCATCCGAGAACTGTTGTTGGGGCAACAGGGGTTAATCACGATGATGCGTTGAAGAAGGGGAGAAGAAGGCAAAAGGCAAGAGGCAAGAGGCATAACCCACCCCTAACCCCTCCCAAGAGGGGATGGCAAGAGGCAAGAGGCAAAAGGGGGGCTTCTCTGTTCCCTGTTCCCTGTTCCGGTGTTCCCTTCTTTTTCCCTAATCGCGATCCTTGGCCATAAACTGTTCCACAAAATTGGTGTAGACGGTGCCACCGAGAAACTCGGGGCTGTCGAGGATTTTTTGGTGGAAGCCGATGGTGGTGGGAATCCCGGTGATGGCACATTCTCGGAGGGCGCGTTTCATGCGGGCGATCGCCTGTTCGCGCGTTAAGCCCCAGACAATGAGCTTGCCGATGAGGGAATCATAATAGGGGGGAATCTCATAATCCGTATAGACATGAGAATCGACCCGTACCCCAATCCCGCCGGGGGGGAGATAGCCACTAATGCGGCCGGGATGAGGCCGGAAATTGCGATCGGGATCTTCGGCATTGATGCGACATTCGATCGCATGGCCCCGTAACTCCACCTGATTCTGATTCACCGGCAGTTTTTCCCCTTGGGCCACCAAAATTTGAGCCGCAATTAGATCTAAGCCACAAATCGCCTCTGTGACGGGGTGTTCTACCTGAATCCGGGTGTTCATCTCCATAAAATAGAAATTTCCCGAACCATCGAGGAGAAACTCCACCGTTCCCGCCCCCACATAGTTAATGGCCTTCGCCACCTTCACCGCCGCTTTACCCATCCGTTGCCGTAACTTGGGATCGAGGGCGGGGCTGGGGGCTTCTTCGAGGAGTTTCTGATGTCGTCGTTGAATCGAACAATCCCGTTCCCCCAAGTGAATCACATTGCCATGTTGGTCCGCGAGAATCTGAAACTCAATATGACGCGGTCGTTCGATAAACTTTTCTACATAAATCCCTGGATCACCAAACGCGGCTTCAGCTTCCCCTTGGGCCGCCAGAAATAGCTTCGGCAACTCTCCCGCATGACGGACAAAGCGCATTCCTCGGCCACCCCCGCCAGCCGTCGCTTTTACCATCACCGGATAGCCGATCTTGTCGGCCAGGGCCAGGGCTTCTTTTTCATCCTCGATGAGTCCATCACTTCCCGGAACCGTGGGAACCCCGATCTGTTTCATGGTTTCTCGGGCCGTGGATTTGTCTCCCATCTGTCGCATCGAGTCGGGAGAGGGGCCGATAAAGGCAATTTGATGATCGGCGCAAATCTCGGCAAAACGGGCATTTTCCGCCAGGAAGCCATAGCCGGGATGAATGGCCGTGGCATTGCGGGTTAGGGCCGCTGAGATGATGTTAGGAATGTTGAGATAGCTTTTATTACTCGACGGTTCGCCAATGCAAACGGCTTCATCGGCCAGTTGCACATGGAGGGCGTGGCGATCGACCGTCGAGTAAACAGCAACGGTGGCAATGCCCATCTCCTCGCAGGTTCGGAGGATACGGAGGGCAATTTCACCTCGGTTGGCAATGAGAATTTTCGAGAACTGCATCTTTGAGTGTCTGGGGCAACGGGGAACGAAAACAACCGCAGCAGGATCGGATGAAAAAAATGGAAAAAAATTTTTCATCAAATGTGGCGCAACTGTCCACAGTTATGCTAAGTTATCATAGTGCGGTTAACCAAGGTTAGCGGTACAAGCGCCACGCGGATGTGGTGGAATTGGTAGACACGCACGCTTGAGGGGCGTGTGGAGCAATCCTTGCGAGTTCGAGTCTCGCCATCCGCATTGCAATCTACCCATCTGTACCTCAACAGATTCTAAGAAAGGGATAGCTGTTCAGCTATCCCTTTTTTGGTGGATAGCAACCACAAGGCGGGCAACCACAAGCGGGCAACCACAAGGGATTGCTCCTACGTTGCCTCTTGCCTCTTGCCATCCCCTCCCAGGAGGGGTGCCCGGAGGGCGGGGTGGGTTCTGCCCCTTGCCTCTTGCCTCTTGCCTCTTGCCTCTTGCCTCTTGCCTCTTGCCTTCCCCCATGTCTGATCCCCTACAACACCTCTTCTCCACCATCTGCGATCGCCGCGACAATCCCAACGAGCAATCCTATACCTGTAAACTCCTCGCCGGGGGAGACAACAAGATTTTGAAGAAAATCGGTGAAGAAGCCGCCGAAGTGGTCATGGCTTGTAAAGATGATGACCCCGATGCGATCGCCTCAGAAGTCGCCGATCTGCTCTACCATACCCTTGTCGCCATGGCACATCATAATGTAGATGTCGATGCGGTCTATCAGCACCTCGAAGCCCGCCGACGCTAACCTACTGCCGGAGATCCTATCTGTCTATGTCCCTCGAAGTGACAGCGAGCGAAGCTCTTATCCAAAATAACTTAGAGAAATTCCTCTTAGTTCTCTCGGTCTCCCTTACCGTTGCTACCCTGTCGCGAACCATTAGTTGGATGCGGCAGATCCCCTACACCCTCTTATTGGTCATCGTTGGGGTCTTCCTCGCCTTTGAAGATGTCCGTTTGGTGAATTTGTCGCCGGAACTCATTTTGGAGATTTTCCTGCCCCCCTTGCTCTTTGAAGCCGGCTGGAACCTCCATTGGAAGAACCTCAAACAAGATTTATTCCCCGTCACCTTGTTTGCGATCGTTGGGGTGATGATTTCCATCTTCGGCATCGGCTGGATGTTAGCCAGTTTCACCGCCATTCCCCTACCTGTCTGCTTGTTGGTGGGGGCGAGTCTCTCGGCTACCGATCCCGTGTCTGTGATTGCCCTATTTCGCGAGTTGGGAGTGGGGGAACGGCTGACAACACTGATGGAAGGGGAAAGTCTGTTTAATGATGGCGTTGCCGTTGTGGCGTTTGGCTTGCTGCTTGGCTTAGCCACCGGAACCCAGGAATTTTCCCTACAAGCGACGATTTCCGATTTTGCCGTGTTTGTGGGGGTTGGCGTGGGAGTGGGAAGTGCCATTGGTTTCGGGATTTCCTATCTCACTCAACGGTTTGACTTACCCCTCGTCGAACAGTCTCTGACGTTGGTGGCTGCCTATGGAACCTATGTCATTACGGAAAATCTCGGCGGTTCCGGGGTAATTGCGGTGGTGACGACGGGGGTAATTTTGGGTAATTTTGGCTCTCGGATTGGCATGAATCCCCGAACTCGCCTATTGGTGACGGAGTTTTGGGAGTTTATCGCCTTTTTCGTTAACTCCATTGTGTTCTTATTGATTGGCGATCGCGTCCAATTTGAAAGCCTACAAGACAGCCTAATTCCCATTGGCATTGCCATTGGGGGCTTATTACTCACGCGGGCGATCGCCATTTTTGGCTTAGGGAGTTTCAGTAACCTCACCGCCAAATCCGGCATTAAACCATCAGAATTAACCGTCTTGTGGTGGGGAGGGTTGCGGGGTTCCGTCTCCATCGCCTTAGCCTTGAGCGTTCCCGTCATGCTTCCGGAACGGGATGACGTCATCGGCATTGTCTTCGGTGTGGTGTTATTTACCCTCTTGGTGCAAGGCTTAACGACGAAATCCCTACTCCAGAATCTCTCCTTACTCGACGAGAACTCCCACAAACAGGAGTATGCTGAAGTTGTAGCCCGTCGAGCCGCCTTAGAACGAGTCTTGAGCCATCTGCAACAGCAAGATACCCGTTCTGATATTCCCCAGGATTTTCACAAGTATCAAACCTCTCTCATCCAAGGTGAACTCAAGCAGTTGGGGCAACAGTTAGAGAAACTTCAGAAAGAAGACCCTGACTTAAAAGATTACGCCAGTCAAATGCTCAAGGATCAACTCCTAGCCATTGAAGCTGACACCTACGCCGAGTTTGTCAAATCGGGGCAATTGAGTCAAGAACTGGCCCCCTTCTTGCAAGGAAACCTCTAGCCAATCGGTTGACAACCCACAGGAACCCCATGAATGTACTCACTTCCCGCCGCTAGGGAACCTCGGCGATAGTGAGCATCATGGGGTTGTCCCCAACCGAGTTGTAAGACGACTTCGAGGAAGGTTTGATTTTCCCATTTCCAGATATTGGCCCAATCAGTTCGCGGAATCAACGCGGATACCTCAGCCAACGTCAGGGGTTCGTAGTCTTTCCCCTGGTTCACGCTCAAATACAAATCCATCTCCGGCGTCACCCGCTCCCAAAACTTAAGAATCCGGGGTTTAGCCTGTCGTAAAATCTCTAAATCCCGTTCAAGGGCAATCAAACGCTCATGAACTTGGGGATAGTGTAAGGTTTGCCCCTTCAGCGTCAAGTCACGCCAGACAATCCCTGAAACGCCGTAGTCTTGCTGATACTGGTGAATTGCTGATTTAAAATCCTGATACGCCGAGAACCGCTGCATCGCATCGGGTTTCAGGAGGCTATCGACGGCGATATTGCCGATATAGGGATTGGCGGACAGGTTAAGCCGTTCTCCCCTCAGGCAAGCCTGATGTTCAGCGGCAAGGATATCAATGAGTTCTTCGGTCGTATGAACCGATACTTTTTTGCTAACGTTCATTAACAAATGCAAGATGCTGTCGCATCCAGGGTGTATCTACCAAAGCCCGCAAGAATATCCCACGAGCGCCATT
>LJZT01000009.1 GCA_001314905.1 Phormidium sp. OSCR | reverse complement strand
AATAAAACCCATAACCTGAAAGTAACGTCAGCACCCCCGGCTGAAGCACGGGGGCTTCGTGCCCTCCCCTTCAGGTAGCTGACCAGCTTAAGCCTTAACGGGCTACGTTCAGAGCAAGAGTTAACGTTCCTACCCGTGAATGCGTGCTAGTTCCCGGCTCTAGAACCGAATCGTTAAACAGTCCTAAGGGGTTAAGACAGTGCGATTTGGAAAGTACCGACTCTGAACATTAGCGAAGCAAACGTTACGAGAAATCAGAAGCGACGCAACAATGTCTAACCATGTTTTCGTTTTAGATACCAACCGCAAACCGCTAACACCCTGCCAGCCAGGGGTAGCACGTTCACTGCTCAACGCGGGGAAAGCCTCGGTATTTCGACGCTACCCATTCACCATTATTCTCAACAAGGAGGTTGATGCTAATCCTGAACCCCTCGAACTCAAATTAGACCCAGGTTCTAAAGTCTCTGGAATGGCCCTAAAGCAAGGGAACCGAATCATCTTTGCTGCCGAGTTGCAGCACCGAGGACAGCAGATAGTAGAAGCCTTGCAGTCTCGTCGTCAACTCCGACGTTCTCGACGAAACCGTAAAACTCGATATCGGCCGGCCCGGTTCTTGAATCGAACTCGTCCTCAGGGTTGGTTAGCTCCGAGCTTGCAGCATCGAGTCGATACCCTGATGACCTGGGTTAACCGATTCCGTAGACTGGCTCCAGTGGGCCGCATCACTCAAGAGCTAGTACGGTTTGACCTGCAATTGATGGAAAACCCTGATATCTCAGGTGTTGAGTATCAGCAGGGAGCCTTACAAGGCTATGAAGTCAGGGAATACCTGTTGGAGAAGTGGGACCGAACCTGTGCTTACTGCGGAGTTCCTCATGTCCCCCTTGAAGTTGAGCATATCCAGCCTCAGTCTAAGGGTGGCTCTGACCGGGTGTCTAACCTGACGATAGCTTGCCACTCATGCAATCAAGCCAAAGGCAATGGGGACATTCGGGATTTTTTATCGGGCCAGCCTGATGTCCTGAGTCGTCTTCTGGGGCAGGCAAAATCGCCGCTTAAAGATGCGGCTGCCGTTAACTCGACCCGATGGGCATTGTTCAAGGCTTTGAAAGCAACAGGACTTCGAGTCACCACAGGAACGGGCGGACAAACGAAGTTCAATCGACTGAGGCTCAATCTACCTAAGGCTCATTGGCTTGATGCTGCCTGTGTTGGAGATGTCAAATCACTCGAAGTTATGACGTCAAAGCCGTTGCTGATTATAGCGAAGGGGCATGGAACTCGTCAGATGTGCGGGACGGATAAGTATGGATTCCCGACTCGTCACCGCTCACGGATTCAGGTTCACAAGGGCTTTCGGACTGGCAACATCGTGGCCGCCACGGTTACCGAAGGCAAGAAAATTGGTTCCTACGTGGGACGGGTTCTCTGCCGTGCGTCTGGCCGTTTTGATATTACCACCGCCTCGGTACGGGTGGCAGGCATTAGCCACAAATACTGCAAACCCATTCACAGAAAGGATGGTTACGCCTATGCTTGAAACATTGACGGGGACTCAAGTCCCCCTGTCGCGTTTCCTCCCCGGTCTAAAGACACGGGGCTTCCACGCGAGCAAGAGGTTTACCTCAATGTTGTGAGAATCCCGCGCTGTAATCTTTGATTCAGCGCTGGGAGTATGTCAAGTGAAAGACGAGCGGTCAGTCCAGCACCAGGGAGAGTCATCTCTTGCGGCTGTCCCCTGTCACCAGCAAGGAGGCTATTGTGGATCCAAACAAATTTAAGGTCAACGCCAATTTTAGACAGTTACAAGGGTCAGGTCTGACGTTTTGGCTGTCCCTGTTGCTGATTGTTAGTCTCCTGACAACGGTTGGCTTGGGTTGGGTCGTGCAATGGTTTGTGATCGTGCTCGTCTCGCTCCCGGTGCTGGCGATCGTTGCGGTTTTGGGCTTGCAATGGTGGCTACGACGTAAATTGATTCAGGATCGCTGTCCTGTCTGTCAGTTTGAATTTGTGGGAATTCGGGATGCGACCCTAACTTGTCCAAGTTGTGGCGAGACCCTTCAGGTGGTCGATGACCACTTTGAACGCAGCACCCCCAGCGGAACCATTGACGTACAAGCCACTGACGTGTCCGTGAAGACCCTGGACTCATCTGTGATACCAAATCAGTCCAATCAGTCCCCTCCCTCCTCACAAGCCAATAACAGCGAGTAGGACGGGCTATAGCGACCCATCAAAGCCATTCATCAAAGCGACCCATCAAAGCCATTCATCAAAGCCATTCATCAAAGCCATTCATCCATGAGGTTTACACAAGTGTTGAGAATTAAAGGGCTATCCCAATCCCTCGTCGGGTTGGTTATGGCCGGACTGCTGCTGAGTGGCTGTCAACAGTCGCCCTCGGGAGATTTAGAAGCTCAAGTCTTAGAGATTCTGCGGGAGAACCCGGAGGTGATTTTAGAGTCGGTTCAGGCTTACCAGCAGCAACAACAACAATCTCAACAAGACTCTCGTAATGAAGTGGTGCAACAGATGCGCCAGTCTCCGGCGCAGTTTATCGGTGACTCTCCCCAGAAAGGGGCCGAGGCCTCCGAGATTGTTATGCTGGAGTTCTCGGACTTTCAATGTCCCTTTTGCGCGCGGGCTAGTGGAACGGTGACGGAGTTTATCGAGAAACATGGCGATCGCGTCACCTTAGTCTACAAGCATCTCCCCCTCGTCTCGATTCACCCTCAAGCACTCCCCGCCGCTCGCGCCTCCTGGGCGGCTCAACAACAGGGACAGTTCTGGGAGTATCGTAGCGCCCTATTTGAGAATCAAGACCGTTTAGGGGATGCGCTCTATGTGGAGTTGGCTGAGGAGTTGGATTTAGATATGGAACAGTTTGAGGGCGATCGCACCAGTGACGCCTCCATCGCAGCAGTTCAAACGGACTTGGAACTGGCCGATCAGCTCGGATTAACCGGAACTCCCGCCTTTTTCATCAATGGAGAAGCCTTCACCGGCGCAGTTTCCCTCGAAGAGATGGAATCGGTCCTCGAACAAGTCGCCGCTCAACAGTAGTATCTGGAGCCTCTGGGGTCAGATCGAAGCTGACTTTGCTGTTCACGTCGGTTAAGAAATAGTGAAGTTTCCTCTGTCCTTAATCTGAAACCCGAAACACCCCGAGTTCTTATCTGTTCAGCGATTGAGCGATTTAATGTTCCCCAAAACGCCCTCAGAGATACCAACGCAGATTAAGGTTTGTTTGTCAAGATGTGTCTTCTGGGGGCAAAGTGATATATGAATAAGGTGTCTCAGAATACCTTGAACCCAGTTATGCTCTCTATTGAGTCGAGACCCTATACCGATGCGCCACAACTCGGTCAAACTCAGCGTGTTCTCATCGTCGAAGACGAACACCTGATCCGAGAAATGGTGACCTTAGCCTTAGAAGATGAAGGCTACCAGGTGCAGACGGCGATCGATGGGCAAACGGCCCTGACCTTTTTGAGCGATCCCCAACGTCAACCTGGGGAGTTTCCCTTCGATCTGATCATCCTAGACCTGATGCTCCCTCAGGTGAATGGCCTCGATCTGTGTCGATTGTTACGACAACAGGGAAATCCTGTACCAATTTTAATCCTCAGCGCCAAAGGGAGCGAAACCGATCGCGTCCTCGGCCTAGAAGTTGGTGCCGACGATTACCTCACCAAACCCTTCAGTATGCGGGAGTTGGTGGCTCGCTGTCGCGCCCTGTTACGTCGCAATCACTACAACGTTGTCAATAAGCCGCTACGGTTCGAGTTTGGGGATATCATCCTCTATCCTCAACAATGTCGAGTCTTAGTGCGCGGTGAGGAGATCAATCTAGCCCCGAAAGAGTTTCGGCTGTTGGAACTGTTTATGAAATCCCCGCGCCGAGTTTGGTCCCGAGAACAACTGCTCGATCGCGTCTGGGGCTTTGACTTCGTCGGCGACAGTAAAACCGTCGATGTCCATATTCGCTGGCTACGGGAAAAACTCGAAGCTGATCCGAGTCATCCTCAATACATCATTACGGTACGGGGCTTTGGTTATCGCTTAGGTTAAGATTTGATGATGCTCGGGAAATGCCTCGACAGTCGAGGAATGCGCAAGATAGCCCAACCTACTGGGTGAGGAGTCAATCATGGAGGCGGTGGCATTTCTAGTGGGGTTAGTCGTCGGTTCCGGGGCGATGGCCTGGAAAGCCCGACGACAACGTCGTCATTGGCAACGGTTACTGAATCAGGTTCCGGGCGATATCACGCAAAAGGATTTGTCAGTTCAGTCGCAAATGCGGCAAGCCCTCGCTCATCTGAGTAACCGTCAAGCTGAGGCGGAAGCTCAGTTAGCCATGTATGAGCAGGTGCTGGAGTTAGCGCCAATTGGCTATGTTCACGTGGATGGCGAAAACCATCTTCTTATGTTTAATCGCGAAGCTCGTTCTCTGTTGAAAGTCTCGGACTGGACTCCTGGAGGCGATCGCCTGTTTTTGGAAGTGGTGCGCTCCTATGAGTTGGATTTACTGATTCAGCAGACGCGCTATCAACAACAGTCCTATCACCGAGAATGGCGGTTTTTTCCTCACGCTGCTGATGCGGACGAAATCATCAGCCAAAATCCGCAAACCCTGAAAGCCTATAGCCTACCGTTGCCCGATGGAGATGTGGGAGTCTTTGTGGAGAATCGCCAGGTTCTGTTGGAGTTAACCCAATCCCGCGATCGCTGGATGTCGGATCTAGCCCATGAACTGCGCACTCCCCTCACCTCCATTCAGCTCGTCGTTGAAACCCTCGTCGAGCGCCTAGACGGACCGATGAAGGGCTGGGTGGAACGATTACTCCCGGAAACTCAACGGCTGGTGTCTTTAGTCCAGGATTGGCTGGAATTAAGTCATCTTGAAAGTCAAGAAACCCTAACAACTGAACCGATCCATCTCCAGGAGTTGATTGAGTCGGTTTGGCAAACCTTAGACCCCTTGGCCCAACAGAAATCTGTTGGTGTACGTTATCGTCAATCTGACGAGTTAGACCAAGAGTTAGTCGTTGAAGGCGATAATTCTCGTTTATATCGGGTCTTTTTGAATCTTTTAGATAACGCAATCCGCTATAGCCCCCCAGGGGGAACGATTCACGTGCAAGCTCAGCTTATCTCTCAACCCCAGTCGGGCGATCGCGTGCAGATCCAAGTCATCGACGAAGGGAGTGGTTTCGCCGTAGCGGATTTACCTCATGTCTTTGAACGGCTGTATCGCGGTGATCCCGGACGAGGGCGTAATGCCGAGGCTCACTCAGCAACCACTGCCCCCACCTCGACGGGGAGCGGCTTGGGGTTGGCGATCGTCAAACAGATTGTCTTAGCTCATCGCGGAACCATCCACGCCGATAATGACCCCAAAACCGGCGGCGCGTGCCTCACTCTCGAACTTCCTGCGGCCAGCTTCTCCTAAAAGATAGTCTCACCCCTCAACCTTAGGTAAAGCGATCGTAAACCTCGGATTAAATCTTAGAAGAATTGCCAAATCTTATGATAAGAGTCGCTGAAGTTTGCTCCCATTTTGAGAAACTTGTCTCACAATAGGAGAGAAACTATAGGAGCAAGCGCGATAGTGCAACGGGTGAACACCTCTAAACTCAACTCCAGTCGTCAACATTTTGAACGAGAACTCAAACGCCTACGCCAAGATGTCTTGCGCATGGGCGCTCTCGTGGAAAATTCCTGTCGTCTCAGTCATCAGGCCTTGTTTAATCGGGATCTCGCGGCAGCCGAAGCCCTGCGCCCCCTCGACAAACAGATTGACCGCTTCTACCGTCAGATTGAATCCGATAGTATTATCCTACTGACCTTGCAAGGACCTGTGGCCCAAGATTGCCGCGTTTTAGGAGCCTTTATGCAGCTTGTGCGCGATCTCGAACGAATTGGCGATTATGCGAAGGATTTAGGGGAGATCGCTGTGAAGTTGTTTCCCTATGCTGCCCTCGACTGTATGCCGGATGTGGAGCGGATGTCTCATGAAACTCAGGCCATGTTAGGGATGAGTTTAATGGCCTTGGTGAATCTTAATCCGGAAGCGGGCAGTCAGATGAAGGAAAAGGACACCACTGTTGATGATGCCTATGATCGTCTCTATCGTCATCTGGCAAGCCAATCGAACTATCGAGGGGTGTTGGAACCGGTGTTATTGGTAACGTTGGCGATTCGTCATCTTGAACGTATGG
The DNA here is from genome assembly GCA_001314905.1 of Phormidium sp. OSCR. GTDB lineage: Bacteria > Cyanobacteriota > Cyanobacteriia > Cyanobacteriales > Geitlerinemataceae > Sodalinema. Next base: position 70,403 of record LJZT01000009.1, on the reverse strand, counting down.
CAGATCACGCCACCAATATCGGGCAGCGTGTGACGTATATTGTGACGGGGCGGCGGGGATGAGGGAATAGGGAATAGGGAATAGGGAATGGGGAATGGGGAATAGGGAACAGGGAACAGGGAACAGGGAACAGGGGACAGGGAATAGGGATAACCCACCCCTGGCCCCTCCCAAGAGGGGAAGGGAATAGGGAATAGGGAACAGGGAACAGGGAACAGGGAACAGGGGATTTTGTCTTAGCTGTTGATTGTTAATGGCTTGCTGGGGTCGTGGTTGGGAAAATTGTTGAGAACGAGGTTGTCGCGGTGAATGACGGTTTCGGGACTGCGATCGCCTAGAATATCAGCAATTTGCTCCGACTGGGCGCCGCAGATTTTCTCTAAATCGTCGCTCTTGTAGTTGACAATACCTCGCCCGAGTTCCCGCCCACCCTCATCGCAAAGAATGACCGCATCGCTGGACTGGAACTTGCCTCGAACGGCGATTAACCCTGCCGCTAGGAGGGATTTGCCGCCCTGACAAATGGCCTGAACTGCGCCGCGATCGAGTAATAATTGACCTTGGGGAACTAAGCCAAAGGCAATCCAACGTTTACGAGCGTTTTCGGGTTTAGCTTGGGCCAGGAATTGGGTGCCGAGATCCGCGCCTGCTAAAATTTCTGGCACGTTTTCTGGGGTTTTTCCGGCGGTAATTACAGTCCGTACACCGCTATCGCTGGCAATCCGAGCGGCGGCAATTTTGGTCTGCATTCCTCCGGTTCCCCAAGCACTTCCAGCCTGACCAATGTCTAGGTTCAAAAGGTCATCAACATGGTTGACTTTTGCAATCGGTTGTGCATCAGGATTGCGGTTGGGATCGGCCGAATACAGGCGATCGACATCGGTGAGCAGAAACAGCCAATCGGCTTCGATAAGGCTGGCCACCAGGGCGCTCAGGGTGTCATTATCGCCGAATTTCAGTTCTTCGGTGGCGATGGTATCGTTTTCGTTGACGATGGGAATTACCCCGAGTTTTAGAAGTTCTTGAAAGGTGTTATAAGCGTTGACATAACTGCTGCGTTGCACTAGGTCTTTACGAGTTAGAAGAATCTGGGCAATAGGCTGTTGCAAACTGGTAAATAAATCATCATACACTCGCATCAAGCGCCCTTGGCCGACAGCGGCCACCGCTTGTTTGGTGGCTAAACGACGGGGGCGATCGCTCAACCCCAGTCGCGCACAGCCAACTCCCACAGCCCCGGAAGACACAAGAACCACTCGATGGCCTTGGCGACGCAGTTGGGTTAGGGTTTCGACTAAACGAGCTAAGGTCGATAGGGCGAGATCGCCACTATCGGGTTGAGTCAGGCTAGAGGTACCTATTTTGAGGACGAGGGTTTGAGGCATGGGGGAAGGGAACACCGGAACAGGGAACAGGGAACAGGGAATAGGGAACAGGGAATGGGGAACACCGGAACAGGGAATGGGCAAGAGGTAGAACCCACCCCGCCCTTCGGGCACCCCTCCCAGGAGGGGATGGTAAGAGGTAATGGGTTAATTGTTGGAGATTAACTGGGTTAGGGCCTCTTTCATCTCCTCGATGGTGGTGGTGGCGGTTCCGAATTGGCGCACGACGAGGCTGGCGGCGAGGTTCCCGAGGACGACGGCTTCCCACAGGGAGGCATCGCTGGCTAGGGCTAGGGTTAGGGCGGCGACAACGGTGTCTCCGGCGCCGGTGACATCGAAGACATCGGTGCGATTGAAGGCGGGAATCTGCTCGATCGCCCCTGAACGCTCAAAAAGGGTCATGCCATCTCCGCCTCGGGTAATCAGGATGGCCTGGGCTTGAGTGCGCTCTAAGAGGTCGCTTCCGGCTTGGTTGAGGCTGCGATCGTCGGCGATCGCATACCCCACTTCTAACTCGGCTTCGGGGAGATTGGGAGTAAACAGTGTCGCCGTTTGATAGCGGCTAAGCTGGCTTTGAGTATCGACAATGGTGCGATCGCCCGTTAAGGCACTTTGAATCACCTTGGGGGTGAGAACGCCATCGCCATAGTCGGAACAAACGACGGCCGCCACAGTTGGGGCCTGTTGGTGGATATAGTCGGCCAGGTGCTGCTGTAATACCGGTTGAGGGAGAGCGTCGGATTTGCGATCGAGCCGTAGCACTTGCTGGGTGACAGACTGACGGGCATGGGCGGAGATGCGAGTTTTGGTGACGGTGGGGCGATCGCGATCGATGAAAATGCCAGTGGTCTCGATACCCGCGTCTTGGAAAATGTGAATTAGGGCCTGTCCTTGTTCGTCATCCCCCACCAAGCCAGCTACTGAAATCTTGCCCCCCAATTTCGCCAGATTGTACACGGCGTTCGCCCCTCCTCCGGGAACTCGCCGAGTCGATTCATGGCGAATGATGGGAACCGGGGCTTCGCGGGAGATGCGCTCAACTTCCCCAGTGATAAACTCATCGAGGGTTAAGTCGCCCACGACGAGAATTTTGGCATTGCAGAATTGGTCGAGGCGTTGCAGTAGTTGTGGTTCAGCTTCTCGGAGGCGATCGTGGAACCGCTGAGCCTGGGGGAAATTGGCATCAATCATGGACGGGTAAACAGTGACGACGAGGGAGAGCAACAGAGAGAAGCAAGTCGGCCCCATCGATTATTCCATATCCGTTGCCCATCAACATCCCTCCCATTTGCGAACAGCCAGCTTAATCGGGAACTCGCTGAAAATCCCCAACAATCCACTACACTGAAAAACACTAGACGCAGATCCGCTTTACCTTTCGCTATGGACACTCGCGATCGCCCCGACACCGATCTTCAACCCACCCCGCAACCGTTACCCAGAATTGGCCTGGCCACCATGTTTCGGCTGGGACTGTTCCAGATGGGACTGGGGATGATGTCCCTGCTAACCCTGGGCATCGTCAACCGCCTGGCCATTGATGAACTGCGAGTTCCAGCCCTGATTGCCACTGGGGCGATCGCCATGGAACGGCTCGTCTCCCCGGCCCGCGTCTTCTTCGGGCAACTCTCCGACTCCAAACCCCTCTTCGGAGTCCATCGCAGCGGCTATGTCTGGATTGGTGCCATCTTCTTCACCAGTCTCTCTTTCATCACCGTACAAGTCCTCTGGCAACTGGGGTTAAGCCTACAAGTCAGCGGTATGACTGGCCCCACCTACGGCTGGGCCGCCCTATTTGGCGGCTGTTTCATCCTCTATGGCTTATCCATTAGTGCCAGTTCCACCCCCTTCGCCGCCATGCTCGTGGACATCTCCGACGAAGACCATCGCTCGAAACTCATTGGCGTGGTTTGGTCCATGCTCATGGTGGGCATCATCGCCGGTGCGATTATCGGTGGTAGTCTCCTCAATCAGCCCGATTTAGCCAACAGTGCCGGAGAACAGGTTGATATCGCCAGTCTCAGTCCCATCGTCAACCGCGTCTTTATCATTGTTCCCCTACTCGTCTTAAGTCTATGCTTCCTGGCCACCGTCGGCGTTGAGAAAAAATACTCCCGCTACAGTCAACGTTCGAGTATTAGCAACTCCGAAGATCGCGTCACCCTAGGAACCGCCATTCGTGTTCTCACCGCCAGTCGTCAAACAGGGTTCTTTTTTAGCTTCCTGCTGTTGCTAACAATTAGCTTGTTTATGCACGAAGTTGTTATCGAACCCTATGGCGGACAAGTCTTCGGCATGAGTCTATCAGAAACGACCCAACTTAACGTCTTTTTCGGACTTGGCACTCTCATTGGTATTTCGAGTACTGGCTTTTTCATTGTTCCCCGGTTAGGGAAAGAACGCACCACGAAATATGGTTGTATTGGGGCCGCTGTGTGCGCCTTACTGTTTATTGTTGCTGGTGTAGGCCAGCGAGTGGAATTACTACAAGCTGCGTTCCTTTTTTATGGACTCTTTGCCGGAACGCTCACCGCTGGCGCAACCAGTCTCATGCTCGATTTAACCGTCGCTGAAACCGCTGGAACATTTATCGGTGCTTGGGGATTGGCGCAAGCCATGGCTCGGGGGATTTCGACGATTCTCAGTGGTGGCGTGTTAAATCTAGGAACGTTGGTTTTTGACTCACCGCTGTTGGCCTATGGCTCCGTGTTTTTGTTACAAGCTTTGGGTTTGTTACTGGCGTTAGTTCTGCTGAAACGCATTAACATTAAAGAGTTTCAGGTCAGTACCCAAGAGGCAGTGACTCAGGTTATGGAGGGGGAGTTGGAGTAACACAGAGTCTTCTGGATTTAACGAATCATGCGCGATCGCGAACATTGCCAAATCCTGACCCCAGATTGGCTTCGCAACGAACATAAGTGGACCATTCAAAAAATGCTAAACAACTCTAGAAATCGAAGTTTGACTTAGGACTCTGAGTTAGGAGAGACTTCCCCACCTGTTGCCTGTTGCCTTCTTTACCCCCATTGGTGATTGGCGTTGACAATGGTTTCCTCGGGTCAGATTCATGAGAGAATAGAGTTTAAGCCAACGATTCCCCCCAATATCTAACGTCCAATCTCTGGAGTCCGTGCAACAGCTTAATCTCTTTGAATTAGAGCCAGTCCATTTAGGACCGCTTCCCCCTAGTTCGTCAGGGGGAAAATTTACCTTTATCGATTTATTTGCAGGGATTGGCGGCTTTAGAATTGCCTTGGAACGCTTGGGAGGTCGATGTTTAGGGTATTCAGAAATCGATGCCGAGGCGATCGCCGTTTATCAGAAGAATTTTATCACGCCTGTTGGCTCTTCTGAACGCAATTTAGGAGATGTGCAAAAAATTGGCAAATTACCCCAGTCTGTCGATATCATTGTCGGTGGGGTTCCCTGTCAACCTTGGTCAATTGCCGGAAAAATCAAGGGATTTGAAGACAATCGCGGTAAACTTTGGTTTGATGTGATTCGGATTATTGAACTCAATCAACCTAAAGCGTTTATATTTGAGAACGTCAAAGGTCTCATGGAACCTCGCCACCGTAAAAGTTTAGATGCGATTGTGACCGAACTGAGTCAATTGGGCTATAACGTTAGATTTAAGGTTTTAAATTCCTATGATTTTGGCTTACCCCAAGACCGCGATCGCATTTTCATTGTCGGGATTCAAAACACCATAAAAAATCACTCCGAGTTTAGGTTTCCTGAACCGTTAGGGGAGAAGCCGCGACTCTCTGACTGTATTGAGGGAGTCGAACGTCGTGCTATTCAGAAACAGAAATTTCCGCCAGAGCGTTTATTTGGCGATCGCATTCCCGCCTCCCGAGGACGGTTTCAAAAAATTGACGAACTGAATGACTTTTTTCTCTTTTCTGATGTTCGGGATGGCCATACGACCATTCACTCCTGGGATTTAATTGAAACAACTCCCCGAGAACAAGAGATTTGTTTGACGCTGCTGCGCAATCGACGCAAAAAGAAATATGGCCCCAAAGATGGGAATCCCTTAAGTTGTGAACATCTGCAAGGGTTAATTCCTGATTTAGAGATTGATGAGTTAGAGACATTGGTGGAGAAAAAGATATTACGTCAGGTTCAATCTGAAAAATATGAATTTGTCAACTCAAAAATTTCAGCAGGAATCAATGGTGTTGCTAAAATTATTCTCCCTCATGCTGATGCGATCGGTACGTTGACGGCGACAGGGATGCGCGATTATATTGCGACCTGTTCCTTAGAGTGTCAAGACCCTAATTGTTACAAACAGGAGTTTATCGAGAAGATTTACAAGCCAAGAAAATTTAAACCCATTTCCGCTCGTGATTATGCACGATTACAGGGATTTCCTGATGACTTCGTGATGGCGAGACGAGAGGCGATCGCGCGTAAACAGTTTGGGAATGCGGTATCGGTTCCTGTCGTCTATTATTTGGTGCGATCGCTCCTGGAGGTGCTATCAGAGGTCGGAATTTTCCCGTCGTTCCTCGTCCGCGAGACGGTTTAAATCAAGGCTGGCGTAGATGTCCGCCAGGGGTGCATCGAGATTGAGACTTTCAATCCTGGCGATCGCCTCTAAGCCTTGATAGGTATCCAACAGCCAGCGATCGCCCCGAGTTCGGTGAAACACTTCCACCATGTAAGTTTGAGAACTCACCAGAATATAATCTTGTAAACTGGGAATCGTCCGATAACATTGAAACTTTCTACCCCGATCAAACGATTCAGTCGATTCAGATAACACTTCGATGATGACTACAGGTTTATCAACATAAACGAGACTGCTGTCGTCATCGGGATCACAGGTGACCAGCAAATCAGGATAGAAAAAGCGTCGTCCCTCATCAATTCTAACTTTAAGGTCGGCAAAATAGGTGCGACAGGGAGAGTGGTGAAGTGTGTTTCGCAAGAGAAGGTAAAGGTTGCCGCTGATGATATTATGGGCTTTCCCTGTCCCCGCCATCGCATAAACCTCCCCATCGAGATATTCATGCTTGATGGGTCGATGACGTTCTTGCTCCAGGTAGTCTTCTGGACTAATATAATCGTCAGACTTAATCGCGATCATGGGTATTAGAGGAGTCAGGCTAGTTCTAATATAGCTGGTCTAAATCCCCATACCCAGTCAATCCGGGGAGCAGCATCGAGGCGATAATCCCTGCCTCCATCCCGACCCGAGGGCAACAGTCCTGATAAAATAAAGGACTAACCCATCAACGCCCATCTTGACCTGGTATGACTAGCGCCTTCCTCGAACGCCTCCATAGTCCTAACCGTCCCGTCCTCGTCTTCGACGGTGCTATGGGAACCAACCTACAAGTGCAAAACCTGACCGCCGACGACTTCGGTGGGCCAGAATACGAAGGCTGCAACGAATACCTGGTCAAAACCAAACCCGATGCTGTCGCCACAGTGCATCGCGGTTTCCTCGACGCGGGGGCCGATGTCATCGAAACCGATACCTTCGGCGGAACTCCCCTCGTCCTCGCCGAATACGACCTCGCGGACCAAGCCTACGACCTCAACAAAGCCGCCGCCGAACTCGCCAAACGCATCACCGCCGACTACTCAACCCCCGAGAAACCCCGCTTCGTCGCCGGTTCCATGGGACCCGGAACCAAACTCCCCACCCTGGGCCATATCGACTTCGACAGTCTCCATCAGGCCTATATCACCCAAGTTCAGGGCCTCTACGATGGCGGTGTTGACCTGTTCCTGATTGAAACCTGTCAGGATGTGCTGCAAATCAAAGCCGCGCTCAACGCCGTCGAAACCGTCTTTGAACAACGGGGCCAACGTCGTCCGATTATGGTGTCCGTGACCATGGAACAGTTCGGAACCATGCTGGTGGGGTCAGAAATTGGCGCGGCGTTGGCGATTCTGGAACCCTACAACATCGATATTCTGGGTCTCAACTGCGCCACCGGTCCCGACTTGATGAAAGACCATATCCGCTATCTCTCGGACCATTCCCCCTTCATCGTCTCCTGTATTCCCAACGCCGGACTCCCGGAAAACGTCGGCGGCCAAGCTCACTATAAACTGACTCCCCTGGAACTGCGGATAGCCTTGATGCACTTCATCGAGGATTTGGGAGTTCAAATTATTGGCGGCTGCTGTGGAACCCGTCCCGAACATATCGCGGCCCTCGCCGAGATTAGTCAAGATCTGACCCCGAAAGTTCGCCACCCTCAATACGAACCGGCCGCCGCGTCGATTTATAGTACCCAAACCTATGAGCAGGATAATTCCTTCCTAATTATTGGCGAACGCCTCAACGCCAGTGGGTCCAAAAAAATGCGGACGCTGCTCAATAATGAGGATTGGGATGGTTTGGTGGCCCTGGCGCGATCGCAGGAACGCGAAGGCGCACAAATCCTCGATGTTAACGTCGATTACGTGGGCCGAGATGGGGTGCGAGATATGCACGAACTTGTATCACGTTTGGTCAATAATGTCAAGCTTCCCTTGATGTTGGATTCCACCGAATGGCAGAAAATGGAAGCCGGGTTAAAGGTGGCCGGTGGAAAATGTTTGCTGAACTCCACCAACTACGAAGATGGCGAAGAACGCTTCTATAAAGTCCTGGAAATCGCCAAACAGTACGGCGCAGGGGTGGTGATTGGGACCATCGACGAGGAGGGAATGGCCCGAACCGCCGACAAGAAATTTGAAATCGCCAAACGGGCCTACTACGCCGCCATTGAGTTTGGGATTCCGGCGCGGGAACTGTTTTTTGACCCCCTGGCCCTTCCCGTTTCCACAGGGATTGAGGAAGACCGGGAAAATGGTAAAGCCACCATTGAATCCATCCGTCGCATTCGTCAGGAACTCCCCGACTGTCACATTACGCTGGGGGTGTCTAATATCTCCTTTGGCTTGAATGCGGCGGCGCGACAGGTTCTCAATTCCGTGTTTCTCCATGATGCCATGGAAGCGGGATTAGATTCAGCCATTGTCAGCGCCAGTAAGATTTTACCCCTAGCCAAGATTGACCCCGACCATCAGGAGATCTGCCGCAAACTAATTTATGATCAACGGGAGTTTGATGGGGACGTTTGTACCTATGACCCCCTGGGAGTGTTAACAACCCTGTTTCAAGGGAAATCTGCTAAGAAAACCGAAGCCATTGATAAAAATCTTCCCATTGAGGAACAGCTTAAACAGCATATTATTGATGGGGAGCGGATTGGCTTAGAGGAGTCGTTGGAAAAAGCGCGTCAAGACCATGAACCCTTGGATATTATTAATGTCTTCCTCCTCGATGGGATGAAAGTCGTTGGGGAGTTGTTTGGGTCGGGACAAATGCAGCTTCCCTTTGTCTTGCAATCGGCGCAAACCATGAAAGCGGCGGTGGCTTATCTGGAACCCTATATGGACAAAGAGGACTCCGATGGTCGCGGTAAGGGAACCTTTTTGATTGCAACAGTCAAGGGCGATGTTCATGATATTGGCAAGAATTTAGTCGATATTATTCTTTCCAATAATGGCTACAAGGTTGTCAATTTGGGAATTAAACAACCGGTAGAAAACATCATTCAAGCCTATCGAGAACATGGGGCGGATTGTATTGCTATGAGTGGCTTATTGGTGAAATCGACGGCATTTATGAAGGATAATTTGGAGCGGTTTAATGAGGAGGGAATTACCGTTCCGGTGATTTTAGGCGGGGCGGCGCTTACGCCTAAGTTTGTTTATAAAGACTGTCAAAACACTTATAAAGGGAAGGTGGTTTATGGCAAAGATGCCTTTGCTGACTTGCATTTTATGGACAAGTTAATGCCAGCCAAAGCTGAGGGAAATTGGGATGATTTACAGGGCTTTTTGAATGAAGTGGAATTAGAGGAGGAGGCGATCGCCACCGAGTCACAGCCAGCCGCTGACCCCTCAGACACCACGCAGGAGTCGGAAACGCCTCAAGTGGTGGAAATCGATACCCGCCGTTCCGAGGCGGTGGATGTGGATATCGATCGCCCCCAGCCACCATTCTGGGGAACCAAGATTCTCACCCCGGAAGATATCCCCCTAGAGGAGTTATTCTGGTATTTGGATTTACAGGCTTTGATTGCCGGACAATGGCAATTCCGCAAACCTCGGGAACAGTCTCGGGAGGAGTATGACGCTTTCCTAGAGAAAGAGGTTTATCCCATTCTGGACCATTGGAAGCGGCGGATTGTCGAGGAGAATCTTCTGCATCCGACGATTATTTATGGCTATTTCCCCTGTCAGTCAGAGGGGAACTCTCTCCATGTGTATTACCCCGAAGAAGCCGAAGCCGGCCAGTTAGGGGAACCAGCGGCGACGTTTACTTTCCCGCGTCAGCGATCGCTACGGCGGTTGTGTTTATCGGACTTCTTTGCACCCAAAGAAACGGGACAAATTGACGTGTTTCCCATGCAGGCGGTGACGGTGGGAGAAATCGCCACGAAGTTCGCCCATGAACTGTTTGCGGCCAATGAGTACACCGATTATCTCTATTATCACGGCATGGCGGTACAGGTGGCCGAGGCCATGGCCGAGTGGATTCACGCTCGCATTCGCCGCGAGTTGGGGTATGGCCATCTCGAACCGGATAATGTGCGCGATGTGTTAGCACAACGCCATCAGGGGTCACGCTATAGTTTTGGCTATCCGGCTTGTCCGAAGGTGTCGGATCAATATCGCCAGTTGGAGTTGATGGGAACTGATCGCATCGGGATGTTTATGGATGAAAGTGAACAACTCTATCCTGAACAGTCCACGACGGCGTTTGTGGTGTATCACCCGGTGGCGAAGTACTTTAGTGCTTGAGGGGGAAGAAGGCAAAAGGCAAGAGGCAAGAGGCATAACCCACCCCTAACCCCTCCCAAGAGGGGATGGCAAGAGGCAAGAGGACTGTTCCCTGTTCCCTGTTCCCTGTTCCCTGTTCCCTGTTCCCTTCTGTCGCCCGATTAGCGACCGGCGTTCATCAGACAACTGGGCGATCGCGCCAATTGGCTTTCAATGGTAATCTCTTGATACTCAGCCGCTTGCAGGATATTACGGACAATCATTTCAGCTTCCTGGTCAGCTTTTTGCAGCAGGCCATCCTGACAGGCTTGTTCGCGAATTTGCAGTAAGGCCGTTTGTTGGGCCTCGGTGTAGAGTTGCGCCTCAACATTGGGGGCGAGCCAGGTGCGATGATGCTCTAAAATGCCCGATTCATCAACATCTAAATCTGCTTGCACCAGATAGGGCGGGGGGAGGAGAATGTGAATCTGGCCATTGGCGCGATCGACGGATTTGACTTCTAATTGGTCTAAGTCAATTCCAGCGCGAACTCGTCCCACGCCTTGATAGAGAACCACAGTTTGTCCTAGATAGAGATGACCCAACATCCGATCTTGATGGGTTCTGACGACGGTTTCGAGGAGAACTTCGGCGGTAGTCAGTTCGGTTTTGCCCTCAAATTCGCTCACCAGTAAGGCTTTGACCTCGGTGACGGGAGCGGGTGCGGCGGGAAATAGGGCCTCGGTCACTTTGTCGCTGATGCGTTCGGCTTGGAAGGCTGCAATACCTGCAACGGCGACGGAGGACACCACCAAAGGATGTAGGAGAACCTTCGAGAGTTTGCGGGGCCAAGACTGGGGTAGAGAGTCAGGAGTATTCATAAATTGTCGGGTAGGGGGACAGCAGCGCCTGATGTAAGCTTAACAGTTGCCTTTGGGTCTACTCTCTAAGATGGTGCGATCGCCCCAGACGTTCCCGAACAATCATGAAACTCCCTGAAGCAGAAATCATTATCCCTCAGGCCAAGCTGATACATTATCTCCTAGTTCCACGCAAGCAAGACGATAAATCTAAATTCCTCGCACAAGCTGGATTTACTCAGGTTAATCCTGATCTCCTAGAAGCGGCGATTCGAGAGCTTGTGCTTACTCATGAAGCCCTTGAGGATGACACAAACGAGTATGGTACGTTCTATCGCGTTAACGGTAATATCAGAGGGAGAGACAAAAGTCTTGCCGTTGTAACGATCTGGCTGCGACGGCTCCGCGATGGAAAAATTCAATTCATTACCTTAAAGCCACTGCGATGACTGAGCCAACCGTTCAACTTTATAGCCAAGTCTGTCTGAACCGCAACTTTCCCAACTATCAGCTCAAACAGGGAGATATCGCCCGCCTCATCGATACCGTTCCCGGCCCTGATGGGATAGAAGACGGATATGTCTTGGAAATCTTTAATGCACTTGGCGAGTCTCTCAACACCGTCATCGTCCCCAAATCCGCCGTCTCTCCCCTCAACTCAAGCCATATCCTCTCAGTTCGCTCCCTGGCCTCAACCTAGACGCGCAAGGTTCCTTGTCCCCAAATCATGAGGATTCTCTGGCAAAACGTTCGTTGCGGCCAGAGTAACGCTAGACTAGCTCTAACGTGAGACCCTATTGAACTGAAACTGGTTGGGAGAAGCATAATGGGAGATTTTGAGCGTGTATCAGTCGGCATTGTCGGTGCATCGGGATATGGCGGCGTGCAACTGGTGCGATTGCTACTAGACCATCCAAATGTCGATATTGTCTATTTAGGGGGACAGGGAAGTGCTGGAAAGCCCTTTTCAGACATTTATCCCCATCTCGAACACCGCTTTAAACTACAAGTCGAACCCGTGGAGGTCGATCGCATCGCCGAACGCTGTCAGGTGGTCTTCCTCTCACTTCCCAATGGCCTAGCTTGGACAATGGCCCCCGCACTTCTGGAAAAAGGCTGCAAAGTCCTGGATTTGTCCGCTGACTACCGCTTTTTTAATCTCGATACCTATCAGGCTTGGTATGGGGGCGATCGCACGGACGCCAACATCGCCGCCTCAGCGGTCTATGGCTTACCGGAACTGTACCGCGATCGCATCCAAGAGGCCAATCTCGTGGGCTGTCCGGGGTGCTATCCCACCGCCAGCCTCTTAGCGGTAGCCCCCCTGCTCAAACAGGGCTTAATTGCACCGGAAACCCTTGTCATTGACGCTAAATCCGGGACCTCTGGGGGGGGTCGTCAGGCGAAAACGAACCTGTTGCTGGCCGAAGCCAGTAGTTCCATCTCCGCCTATGGGGTGGCCCGTCACCGACATACCCCGGAAATCGAACAAATCTGTAGTGACCTCGCCGGTCATGAGATGATGGTTCAATTTACCCCTCATCTTGTCCCTATGGTGCGGGGAATTCTGGCCACGGTTTACGGAACCCTGCGCGACCCCGGTTTAGTCCGCGAAGACCTGGCCACCATCTATAATGCCTTCTATCGAGCCTCCCCTTGGGTTAAGGTTCTCCCATCTGGGGTCTATCCGCAAACCAAATGGGCCTGTGGCTCTAACCTCAACTATATCGGCATTGAAGTTGACCCGCGCACGGGACGAGTGATTGTCATGTCAGTGATTGACAATCTCCTCAAAGGACAGGCGGGACAAGCGGTACAAGCGATGAACCTGATGTTAGGACTCGAAGAAACCATCGGACTCCCCAGCTTAGGGTTCTACCCCTAAAACTCCTCGCTGATTTCGAGTTCTAACACCCCTTGGAGTCGTTCATAGGCCTGTTGCACCTGAATAAACTCGCGCTCGCTTCCCCCCGCATCGGGGTGGGTTTCGCGGGCGCGACGGCGGTAGGCTTGAGTGAGCTGGTCTTCGTCAAAGGGATAGGCCAGCCGCAAGAGGGCTAAATCCCCCTGAATCCGCTGGAAAATGGGGTCGATCGCCATCGGCTCGCTATCGACGATGGGAACCTCATCCCACTGGTCAAATTCCGTCGTCTCGGGGTTGCGAGAATAGAGTTCTCGGCCTAAGTCCCGTGAGGCTTGTTGGAGGAATTTATAGAGAATGACGGGGAACAAGAGAATCAAAAGACTGATCAGAGGAAGCGCCAAGGTCGGGTTTACGATCGCCGTCACGACCACTAAAATTGGCAACAGTTGTAAGATAATAAGGAGCGGTGGGTTGTCTTTCATGAATTTAGATCGCGGCCTGATGTAACGGTTGGGGCGATCGCACCCTTTCCCCCTAAGTGTAAAGGATTCCCCCCAAAAGAGTCCCTTGCCGACAGATTGAGATACTAGGGGTGACGGATGACCTCATCTCTGAGGTTCCGCCAGATTCGGCTTAATGTTCAGTTTGATGTTCAGTTGCAGTTGAGGCAAAGTTTGTGTCTAAAAAGCGTTCGGGTTGGTTTAGTCGTATTGTGTTGGCCATTGGCTTAATCGCCTTTCTTGGCTTTTCCATCGCCCCTCTCCTCGGCGGTGTCTTACAAGCCAATCAGGGGAGTTCCAACCCCACTCCCACGAATACCCCCGCCGCCAGCAACCCCCAAGAGGATCTTCAAGCTCAGGAACGGGGCTATAAACTCGTCCTGGAGCGCGAACCCGATAATCGCACGGCGTTGCGAGGGCTGATTGATGTGCGGCGTCAACTCAACGATATCGAGGGGACTATTGAGCCGCTAGAACGCTTAGCGGAACTGAATCCCGACGAATCTCGCTATCGAGTCTTGTTGGCTCAGACGAAACAGTATTTAGGCGATCGCGAGGGTGCTGTCGAAACCTATCGCGAGCTGATTACCCGCGAACCGGGGAACGTGCAAGCCCTTCAGGGACTGGTGACGCTGCTGCTGCAAGAAGACCGGCCCGAAGCGGCGATCGCCGCCATTGAAGATATCCTACAATTAGCCTCCCAAGCCAACCAATCGGAGCCAGGAAGCATCGATGTGGTCTCCACTCAACTCCTGTTAGGACAAGTTTACGCCGAACAGCAACGCTACGAACAAGCCCTCAACGTCTTTGACAATCTCAGCCAAGAACATTCGAGTGATTTTCGCCCCCTGGTGGGTAAAGGTCTGATTTTAGAAGAAACCGGACAACTCGATGAAGCCCAAGCCGCCCTCAACACCGCCCTAGAACTGGCCCCGGCTCAACAAAAAGACCGGATTCAAATTCTGATCGAAGAGATCCAAGCCAGTCAAGCCAGTTCCACTGAGGAAGACGTCTCTGAGGAAGACGTCTCTGAGGAATAATCCTGCGAGCCTTAAGGCTCAAATCCCCTGTCCTGCATTGGTTAAGGAGTAATCTCGTGGCCTCCGAAGAAATCGTCCGCTTCTTCATCGAAGAAGGTAAAGAACACCTCAATACCCTCGAAAATGGCTTATTAGACTTACCCGCCACCGTCCAAAACCCCGACGAAATTGACGAGATGTTCCGTGCGGCTCACTCCGTCAAAGGGGGTGCAGCCATGTTGGGCTATAGTTCCATCCAAAAAGTCGCCCACCGTCTCGAAGACTATTTCAAAGTCCTCAAACAAGATACGTTACCCATCGATCGCAAACTCGAAAGTCTCTTTTTGCAAGGAGTTGACTCTCTGCGGGAACTCCTGGAACTGCTGCAAAGCCCCTTTGGCTTACGAGACGAAGATGCAGACGAGGTGTTCAGCCGCGTCGAACCGGCCTTTGAACAACTCGAAGCCCATCTCAAACATCTACAAGCCGGAGGAACCCCAGACGATACCCCCGCCGCTGGGGCTTCCCAACCGTCAGGGAATCTGCAAGCTGAGGTGACGGAACTATTGCGACAAATGTTAACCCTGTTCCGTCAAGCCGAAAGTTCAGAAACCCGACAAAAGTTAGCCGTGTTCTGTCAGCATCTGCAAGAACTCGCTTCCGAGTCTCAGGCTTGGAAAGCCTTAACAGAGGTAGCCGATCGCGCAGTTCGCAATGAAAACAACCCCTATCGCATCTTAGCGCCTGTGGTTATTGTAGAATTACGGGAAGCCAGCGAGGCGATCGCCGCCGGAGATGAAGGCGCAATTTCCCCCAGTTTCAGTCTGCAACATCTGGCCGAAGCCGAGGCGGGAGCGTGGGGCCACTACGCCCTCATTCGCCAAGATCCGGCCGCTGCGGTTAAAGCCCTCACGGATGTCTTCGACAAACCCCAGCTCATGAAACTGGCCAAAATGCTCTACAAAGTCGCCCAAGCCTAAGTTTAAGAAAGGTACGCCCCTCCCCTTGCCTCTTGCCTCTTGCCTCTTGCCTCTTGCCTCTTACCCTTCTATGCCCCCCATTACCCTAACCGTTAACGGTGAATCCAAACAATGCCAATCCGGGCGATCGCTGCCCCAATTTTTAGAAGAGATTGGCTTAAATCCTCGCCTAATTGCCGTTGAATACAACGGCGAAATTCTCCATCGTCAATATTGGGAAAACACCCAAATTAAAGAAGGAGATAACCTCGAAATTGTCACCATTGTCGGCGGCGGTTAACCCTTTTGTAACCTGGCTTCATCACCTTCTCCCCCCTGTTCCCTATTCCCTATTCCCTGTTCCCTGTTCCCTGTTCCCTGTTCCCTGTTCCCTATTCCCTATTCCCTGTTCCCTTCCCCTCTTGGGAGGGGTGCCCGGAGGGCGGGGTGGGTTATGCCTGTTCCCTATTCCCTGTTCCCTGTTCCCTATTCCCTGTTCCCTTCTTATCACAAATACTGTCCCGTATGGGATTGGGCCACCTTAGCCACCATTTCCGGGGTTCCTACAGCCACAACTTCACCGCCCTTATTTCCCCCTTCCGGACCTAAATCAATCAACCAATCCGCCGAACGAATCACATCCAAATTATGCTCAATCACTAAAATTGAATTGCCCTTATCCACCAAACGTTGCATCACATTCAGTAACTGATGAACATCATAAAACGAGAGTCCAGTCGTCGGTTCATCAATCAAATATAAGGTTTTCCCTGTAGCGCGGCGAGATAACTCCGAGGCTAACTTCACCCGTTGCGCCTCACCGCCTGAGAGGGTTGGCGCAGGCTGACCGAGGTGAATATACCCCAACCCTACATCGAATAGCGTTTGCAGACGACTGGCGGCGCGAGGGATGTTTTGAAAGACCTCTAACGCCTCCTCCACGGTCATATTGAGGACATCGGCGATAGAATGACCTTTATAGTGAACTTGTAGGGTTTCTCGGTTATAACGCGCCCCTTTACAGACATCACATTGGACATAGACATCGGGGAGAAAGTTCATAGAAATGATATTAACCCCCTGACCGCCACAAGCTTCACAGCGTCCCCCTTTGACGTTAAAGGAAAAGCGCCCCGGTTTATAGCCTCGTGCTTTGGCTTCGACGGTTTCAGCAAAGACTTGACGGATACTATCAAAAATCCCCGTATAGGTGGCTGGATTCGAGCGAGGGGTCCGTCCAATTGGGGATTGGTCAATAACAATTACTTTGTCAACAATGTCTTTGACTTCTTTCTTTTTACTGCCCTTAACTTTCAAGGTTTTTAACCCTTGAGGCATGGGAATTTTTCGAGTTAAATGATGTTGCAATGCTGGATAAAACAGGTCATTAACTAATGTTGATTTTCCAGAGCCAGACACTCCAGTGATGCAGACTAATTTCCCCAGAGGAATGTCCACATCAATATGTTTGAGATTATTGCGATGAGCATCTTTAAGTTGTAAAACGCGACCATTTCCGGGGCGACGTTCTTCAGGAATCTCAATCGTCCGTCGCCCAGATAAATAAGCGCCAGTCATTGACCGTTCGGCGTTGAGAAGTGTTTTTAAGTCCCCTTGGGCGACAATTTCGCCGCCGTGAACGCCCGCACCGGGACCGATATCAACCAGGTGATCGGCGCTGCGGATGGTATCTTCGTCATGTTCAACGACAATTAAAGTATTGCCTAAATCTCGCAGTTTGGTTAGGGTTTGCAGTAACCGTCCGTTGTCCCGTTGGTGTAACCCGATGCTGGGTTCGTCGAGGACGTACAACACTCCCGTTAAACCGGACCCGATTTGGGTGGCGAGACGGATGCGTTGGGCTTCTCCCCCGGAGAGACTGGTGGCGGCGCGATCGAGGGTGAGATAATCGAGACCTACGTCGAGGAGGAATTGCAGGCGATCGCGAATTTCCCGTAATACCAGTTCAGCGATTTGCGCTTGACGGGGACTCAGTTCCATCTCAAATAGGCGCGTTAAGCACTCGTCAATGGCGACACCGGTGAGATCGCTGATATTATATTGACCGATGCGAACGGCGAGGGCTTCAGGTTTGAGGCGCTTTCCGCCACAGACATCGCAAACTTTATCAATGAGGTATTGTTCGAGTTTGTCTTTGATTGGCTCGGAAGATGTGTCTTCGTATTGGCGTTGCAACATAGCCAAGACCCCAGCAAAGTGGCGGTAGTAGCCTCGATTCTCTTGATAGCGCGAATCGGTTTCAATCCAAATTGGTTCGCTGGCCCCGTAGAGGAGGATCTGTTGTTGCTCGGCGCTGAGTTGGTTCCAAGGGGTGCTAATCTCGAAGCCAAAGGCTTGGCCGACGCTGAAGAGGACGGAGAGATAATAACTATTGTCTTTGTCGGACCAGGGGGCGATCGCACTGTACACCGGCGCGTTGGGGTCGGGAATCACTCGTTCTGGGGCGAAGGTGCGGGAACTCCCTAAGCCATGACAGGCGGGACAGGCTCCATAGGGAGAGTTAAAGGAGAACAGACGCGGTGAGAGTTCTTCCATGACTGCGCCATGTTCGGGACAGGCGAAGTTTTCGGAAAAGAGGATTTCTTGGGGACGATCTTCGTCGGGGAGTTGAGCGGAAATCATGACCACTCCATCGGCCTGTTTTAAGGCGGTGGCGAGGGAGTCGGTGAGCCGTTCTTGCAGTCCGGGTTTACAAATGAGGCGATCGACGACAATCTCAATGTCATGGACATGGTTTTTGTCCAGTTCGATGTGATCTGAGAGATCCCGCACCTCGCCGTTGATGCGAACGCGGACGAAGCCTTGGGAGGCGAGACTGGAGAGGAGTTTTTTGTGGGTTCCCTTCTTTCCTCGGATGATGGGGGCCAGGATTTGGAATTTAGTGCGTTCGGGGAGGGCGAGGACGCGATCGCACATGATATCAAGGGTCTGAGGCGCGATGGAGCGATCGCAATGGGGACAGTGAGGTTCACCGGCTCGTCCAAACAGCAGTCGTAGATAGTCGTAAATCTCGGTAACGGTTCCCACGGTTGAGCGGGGGTTGTGGGAGGTGGATTTCTGGTCGATGGAGATGGCGGGACTGAGGCCTTCGATGGACTCGACATCGGGTTTGTCGAGTTGTCCGAGGAACTGACGCGCGTACGCACTGAGGGATTCGATGTAGCGCCGTTGTCCTTCGGCGAAGATGGTATCGAAGGCCAGGGAGGATTTCCCGGAACCCGACACCCCAGTAAAGACGATTAACTGGTTGCGGGGAAGGTCGAGATCAATCTGTTTGAGGTTATGTTGACGCGCTCCCCGAATGCGGATGACATCCTCAAGTCTAGGGGAGAGTGTGTTCTCTGTGGAGTTGGGGAGAGAGTCCCGAGATGTGACGCGCCGTGCCATACCGACCTTTGATACAACCCTTAACAGTTTAGAGCAAGTCCTTGCCCGATGGAGCAATCTTCGCTATTTTGCCCGGAGGCGCTATCTATCTACAATTAAGGGATGATTCTTTGGAAAGACCTATGACTCTGACTTGCGCCCAACTTCTGGAGACCTATCCTGACCTGTGGCGGGATGCAACCCGTCATCCCTTTCTCGATCGCTGTCAAGCGGGAACGATTGAGCCGCAACAGTTTAATACTTGGCTGACTCAGGATTATCTGTTTGTGACGGAGTTCACTCGCTTTCTGGCTAATAGTCTAGCGGCGGCGCCGGTGGCTCATTTTGATGTCCTGCTGGGGGGATTGAACGCCATTCGCGATGAGTTGGCCTGGTTTCGTGATAAAGCTCAGGAACGTCAGTTGAGCTTGGACAGTGCGCCTCAAGCCACCTGTGAGACCTATTGTCAGTTGATGGCCAGTTGGTCGGTGCAACCTTATGCGGTGCAAGGGACGGCGTTGTGGGCGATTGAATTAGCCTATAATCAGGGCTGGCAACTGCCCGGTGCAATGGTTTCGCCCTATGATGAGTTTGCTCAACGTTGGGGAAATCCGGGATTTACTGAGTATGTTAAGCAACTCGAAGCGCAGGCTAACGAAAGCTTAGCAGAGGCATCACAGGAGGTTCAAGCTCAAGCGGAGGCAGTTTTTCAAGCGGTTGCTCGTCAGGAGAATGCTTTTTGGCAGATGGCATTTATTCAAGGTTGTTGATGCGATCGCCTCGATAAAACTGGCCGAGATTTTCTCATGAAATTGTCCTGATTGTCCAGAAGTTGTGTAGACTGACGACGAATAGCTCGACGTCAACTCACATAGGTTTGGGCGATACTCATGAAATTGGTCTGTTTGCTGTGGGGAGGAGGGATTGGGGTGGGGGCCGCGATCGCCGCTGGAGTAGGATGGTCCTGTGAGGCCATGGCTCAACCGATTCCCCCGCAATCGCCGCAGTTACCTTCCCTCCCGGATCGCCTTCCCCCGCCGAGTCCAGATATTCTGGTTCCACCGCTAGAGATGTCCCCTGAGAGGGACGGCCCCGCTGAGGAGATCCCTGAGATTTGGGTTCGCGAGATTGAGGTGTTGGGAAATACGGTGTTTTCGGAGGCGCAGTTGGCGGAGTTGACGGCGGCTTATGAGGGGCGATCGCTGGTGTTTGAAGAGTTAATCAACTTACGTACGGCCATTACGGATCTCTATGTGGCCAATGGTTACACGACGTCGGGGGCCTTTATTCCGCCACAGGATGTCAGCGATGGGGTGGTGCAGGTGCAGGTGGTGGAGGGACGTTTAGATCGGCTAACGATTACCGGGGTTCGCCGCTTGTCAGAGGGGTGGATTCGTCGCCGTTTGGAGCGAGCGAGCGATTCCCCTTTAAGTTTACCGGCGTTGGAACAGGCTCTACAACTGTTGCAACAAGACCCGGCGATCGCCTCGGTTCGGGCCGAGTTGATGGCGGGACGCGGGCCGGGTTTAAGTGAGTTACAGCTGACGGTGACAGAGGCGTTCCCCGTTGAGGGACGGTTACAGTTAGCTAATCGTAATTCTCCCAATGTGGGGTCACTACGTCCTTCAGTCGAGATGGAGGTTTACAGTCCTTTGGGAATTGGCGATTCTTTGTTGGGGGAGTTTGGGATTACAGAAGGGGTGCGAGAGGGGTTTGTTCGCTATGAGCTGCCGGTGAACGCCGAGAATACTCGCTTATCGTTATCTTATCAGCGGGGGCGATCGCGGGTGGTGGAGGAGCCGTTTGAGGTCCTAGAAATTCGCTCAACGGATGAAGATTGGCGTTTGGGTGTCTCTCATCCCCTTTGGGAAACCTCCAATGATGTGTTCCGGGTGGGGATGTCGTTGGGGTTACAGCGATCGCGGACGTTTTTGTTTGATGATGAGCCGTTTTCCTTTTCCGACGGACCTGAAGATGGGCGATCGAATTTAACGGTGTTACAACTAACGCAAGACTGGTCTTCTCGTTCTCCGGCGGAGGTGGTGGCGGCGCGATCGCAGTTTAGTCTCGGAGTTGATGCGTTCAATGCAACCCGTAACGAGACAGGGCCGGATGGGCTGTTTTTCGCCTGGTTAGGACAGTTTCAATGGGTGCGATCGCTGGCCCCGGATACCCTCTTGGTGACGCGCATGGCGGCTCAGTTAGCGGCTGATCCCTTGCTTCCGATTTCCCAGTTTGGCTTAGGTGGACCCGATACGGTTCGTGGTTATCTGCAAAATCAACGGGTTGGCGATAGTGGGGTGATGCTGTCGTTGGAGTTTCGCTATCCCTTAATTCGAGATCCCGGAGGGTTGGGACTGGTCCAGATTGCACCGTTTTTCGATGTGGGGACGGTGTGGAATTTGGGGAGCGATCGCGAGATTCCCAATCCACAAACGTTGCTGGGAACGGGAGTGGGGTTACGCTGGGAGATGTCCCCGGATTTCTCCGCCACGGTCGACTGGGGGATTCCTTTGGTCGATGTGGGCGATCGTGGGGAGTCGTTGCAGGGAAATGGTGTTTATTTCTCCATTGAATATCGTCCGTTTTGAGAAACAAATGACTCTGTTTTAGTTAAGCAAAAAATAAAGAATTATGGTACTGTCACAACGATTTACTGAGGCGTTTGTTTGGGCGACGGAACTTCATAACACTCAGGTTCGCAAGGGATCTGGGGCTCCCTATATTGCTCATCTGTTGGGAGTCACCAGTGAGGCGTTAGAGTATGGGGCCACAGAAGATGAGGCGATCGCCGCCCTACTCCATGATGCCATTGAAAACGGCCTCTCCTTCGGTGCGCCTCGTCTCAGCGGCGGACAAACTCTATAACGCTCGTTCAATCCTTAAAGATTATCGCTTAGTGGGAGAGGAGATTTGGCAGCGGTTTACTGGAGGACGAGAGGGCAGTTTATTCCATCATAAAATTTCGTAAATCTTCAATCGTGATGTTCAGGTCTTGAGCAAACTCAGGAACAGGTAATCGGTCCGTCGGATTCTCAAAAAATTGGGGCTGCTGTCCCGATTGATAGCTGAGAACGGTTAAACTATCCGGGTCGATAATCCAGCCTAATTCTGTACCAGAATCTAAACAGTGCAAAATTTTCCCGGTGAGGAGATTTTGAGATTGCTTGGGGGAGAGAATTTCAATCATCCAAGGGGGAGGAAAGAAAATTCCGTTAGTGACTGACCCGGTTTCATCCCGAGGAATCTTATCCCAAGTGATGACGACAATATCTGGGACAATGGATTTATTGCCAAAGGTACAACGTAACTCGGTTGCAGCGCGGGCAATTTTGGGCTTTCTCAGAGCCATATCTAGGGTTGCCGCTAAACCGGACTGAATAAAACTATGCTTACACTGTGGCATGGGCTTCTGAATAATGTGTCCCTCGATATATTCACTCGCTGGCTTGGTTTCGGGTTGGGCGAGGAAGCTGTCTAGGGTGATGGCTTGAACTGGAGTTTGAACCATGGGGCTGAGTCTCCTGCGTGATAACTCCCCTTTTACTATAACTTTGACGGCTCGGGTGATGTGCGAATGGGGAATTGGTATTAAGATCAAAGCCAAGCTGCTCCTCATCGCCAAACGCCTGTGATTGTCGCTCAACCGATCGCCCCCTATCATCTACCCCCCACACCACCCCCCTATGTGGAAGTTCTCGTGGACTGTCCGGGGTCGGAAAAACTGTTTACGTACGCCATTCCTGAGGAATTAGAGGTGAAACCGGGGGATATTCTCAGCGTTCCCTTTGGTTCGCAACAAGTCGGGGCGATCGCCATCGGATTTCGCAGCAGCCCACCCCTAGATTTAGACCCCAGCCGCATCAAAGCCGTTGACGATATCATTACCCGAGGCTTCTTTCCCCCCAACTATTGGCAACTCCTCGAACAGGTGGCAGAGTACTATTACACGCCCCTGATGCAAGTGATTCGAGTCGCCCTTCCTCCTGGACTTCTGCAACGATCGCAACGCCGCATCCGCCTCAACTCCGAGGCGATTCCCCCCGGTGCAGAACAGTTCCTGTCTCCCATCGCTCGCCGGGTTCTCGATCTGCTTGAGAATGGGAAATCTGATAACTATAGCGCCACCTATGTACAGCAAAAAATTCCCGGAGCCAGTCGAGGAATTCGAGATTTAGTACAACGAAACTACGCCCAAAGTTACCTTGAAACCCCCCGACCCGCCCAACCAAAACTGAAACAGGCTGTGATTCTTCTCGATGTTTCTCCTGTTATCTATACGGAACTAACTAAACGTCAGAAAGAAGTGCTGATTATCCTACAACGTCATGGGGGAGAACTCTGGCTAACGGATTTGTTACAAATTGCTCGTACAACTCGCCCAACGATTAGTAATTTAGAACGTTGCGATTGTGTCGTGGTCGAGGGACGGGAAGTGTTGCGGCGAGAGGTGGGGGCCAGTGTTGCGGCTGATGCGGACAAGGACCTAACCCCGGCGCAATCTCAGGCCTTGCAGCAGATTTTGCAACAGTCTAACTATTGTGAGATGTTGTTACATGGAGTGACCGGTTCTGGGAAAACTGAGGTCTATTTGCAGGCGATCGCCCCCATTTTAGCCCAACAAAAATCAGTCCTAATTCTCGTCCCCGAAATTGGCTTAACCCCCCAACTGACCGATCGCTTCCGCGCCCGCTTCGGCGATCGCGTTTGTGTGTATCACAGCGCCCTATCCGATGGTGAACGCTTCGATACCTGGCGACAGATGCTCCTAGGAGAGCCGCAAGTGGTCATCGGAACCCGATCCGCCATTTTCTCCCCCCTACCCCGTCTCGGGCTAATTGTGCTGGACGAGGAACATGATAGTAGTTTCAAACAAGACCGTCCCGCCCCCACCTATCACGGGCGAACGGTGGCAAAATGGCGGGCTGAATTAGAAGATTGCCCCTTAATTTTAGGCTCAGCCACCCCATCCTTAGCCACCTGGTTAGATTGTCGCCAAACTCATCCCCAACGGCACTATCTTTCCCTCCCAGAACGAGTTGAATCTCGCCCGATGCCCCCCATTGAAATTATCGACCTTCGGGGGGAACTAAAACGGGGCAATCGCTCCATTTTTAGCCTCACATTACAACAAGAATTGAGGAGATTACAAGAGACCGGCAAACAGGGAATTTTATTTATCCATCGCCGTGGACATAGTAGTTTTGTCTCCTGTCGCAGTTGCGGCTATGTTATCGAATGTCCCCATTGTGACGTCTCTCTTTCTTATCACCATACCCATGAAGGGGCGAATCAATTATTACGCTGTCACTACTGCGGTTACACTCGCCAACATCCCCGGAATTGTCCTGAATGTGGTTCCCCCTATCTCAAGTTTTTTGGCAGTGGAACCCAACGAGTTATGCAGGAACTGGCTCGTAATTTCCCTGAGTTAAATGCCCTTCGCTTTGACAGTGATACTACCCGAAATAAGGGCGCACATCGGGCATTGTTAACTCGTTTTGCCCAGGGAGAGGCTCAGCTATTAGTGGGAACGCAGATGTTAACCAAGGGGTTAGATTTACCGTCGGTGTCTTTGGTGGGAATTGTCGCCGCCGATGGACTGTTGAATCTCTCAGATTATTGGGCCGGGGAACGGGCCTTTCAAACCTTAACCCAGGTGGCGGGCCGGGCCGGACGAGGGGACGACCCTGGACGGGTGATTCTACAAACCTATACGCCGGAACACCCCGTGGTGCAAGCGGTTCGGCGTTATGATTATGCTGAGTTTGTGGAGGCGGAGTTGGACCAGCGAGAGGCGTTGGATTATCCGCCTTATGGCCGGTTAGTGTTGTTGCGTCTGAGTGGGTTGGATGCGGAGTTAGTCGAAGCCACGGCGTTGCAGATGGGGGAGATGCTGCAACTTCCGTCGGACGCGTCGGGAGGCTATGAGGTACTCGGGCCAGTTCCGGCGGCGGTGTTGCGGGTGTCGGACCGCTATCGTTGGCAGATTTTGTTGAAGTTCCCCAGTCAGGACCGGGTGGACTTGCAACCTCAGTTGCAACGGTTACGAGATATCTGTCCGCCAAAGGTTCGCTTTTCGGTGGATGTTGACCCGTTAAATTTTGGTTGAGGAAGTGACAGACGTAATCCCTTGCATTAGGGTAAGTTCAGAGAGTCCGGGGTTTATCTATCCGCTTTAGTGTGATAGAACATTCAGTGTGGTTGCGTACTTTCACGGATACTCAAACCCAACAATCTAGGGCAATCTAGTTAGGGGGCTTGGCTGAGAGATGATTCTGGACAGGTGTACCAAGGTTTTTTCGGGAAATTGGGGTGATGAGTGTAATCTATCTTGGCGATCGCGAAACAGGGAAAACCTCTCTGGCCTTAGAACTCGCCAATCCCAACGGTCAGTATGTTAAGGTTCTCTCACCGGACTATGAGGGACTCAAGGCCCTTTTGTATGATGATGACGAGGGGAGAACGCGACCGACAGAGGCCGCTCAATCCACCCATGACCGTTCCCTGGACATTGAAGTGGTCGTTCCCACTCGCCGTAAGACCATTTATACGGAGTGGATTGACACCCCTGGAGAAATTTGGCGTCCTACTTGGCAAAAAAATAACGCCGATCAATGGAATCAGTTTCTAACAGTCACTCAAAGTTGTCAGGGAGTGTTACTGGTGGTTCCTCCCTATCGAGAAATTGTCAGTCAGGGAGCCGATATTAACCCCGATGATTTCGTCACCCAACAGCAATGGATTCGACGCTTCGATCGCTGGGTTGAATTTTTCCAAAATGACTGTTCCCAAATCAAACATATTGCTCTATGTCTCAATAAAGCCGATCTTCTCCAGGGAGTTGATCTTAAACGAGAAGCTCAGAAACTGGCCTATCATCCCCAAAACTCACGGATGAACTGGATGCAGCGGAATGATTATATCTTTAAACGCTTCTTTCGTCCCGTTCGTCGCCAGATCGCTCAACTGAATCAGCGAACATCTGGGGTATCGGTTAAATGTTTTATCACCAGTATTTATAATCGTGAGTTATTAGAGCTTCCTTGGATTTATTTAGGGACGTTCCTTAAAGGAAACTCCTAAGACTGATATCATCAACATAACCGAGTGAATTAACATGGGTAACATCTGTATTATTGGTCCGCGAGCATCAGGAAAAACAACCTATCTAGCAGGACTCAGCTACTTTGCTGAAGCCAAAGGTTCAGGGCGAAATTATACCATCACACCAGTCAATGAAGACTCGAAGGAATTGACCATTAACGCGGAAAATACCATTTTACAGGGATTATCCGTAGAACCAACTCGCTTAGGGGATGGGATTCAGACCGTCGATGACCTTCCCTACTACTCCTTTGTGATTGAAGCCAATCGGGGGCTATTTAAGCCTAAAACCTCGATTCAACTGAATGTTCGTGACTATCCTGGTGAGGTGTTTGAGCAAATCATCAACGCCAATGAAGAGGATTCGATTCATGAGGAGTTTATCGATGAATGCTTGATGTCGGATGTGGATGGGGGATTGTTACTTTTTACTGAATGGGAGAGTAGCAGCGATCGCTTCTATAGTCAACTCATGGCTCGCTTTTTAGAGATGCTTGATGAACGAGGTCGCTTGCACAATTATCGCTTAGCCGTAGCCATGAGTAAATGTGAACGGGGAGAAATCTGGCCGGGACGACTTGACCCGGAAATTGATTTATTTGGCGTTTACCTGAAAAAGACCCTCAACATTCTTAAACGAGGACTCCCTCCCAAAAACTTACGCTTTTTCGCCATGTCCACGTTTGGCGTATTGGGGAAATATAATCCACGACCGAACCGAGTCAATGCGTTTGGAAGTGATGGACGAGCTTCGATTTTACGAGATCCCCCCTGTTGGAACCCCTATAATTTGCTTGAACCGCTCTATTGGCTCAATGGTTCTTGACTTAGATCTCAGGTTTCTCTCTCGCTCTTGAACAGCCTCATTTAGCTTCAATTATGAAATTTTTTCGCCGTAACAAAAAGGATACATCTGACACGAATGATGCTCCAGCACAAACATTGTCTGGTGATTCAACCCTACGAATTATCGGCGATCGCGCCTCAGGAAAAACCGCCTATCTCGCCTCCTTAGCCTACTGGCCTAACGCGAATCCCGACAGTCCTGTCGATAGTGTGACCCCCATCGGTGAGGAGGGGGAAGAACTGGTTGAGAAAGCGCGAGATCTCCTCGAACAAGGATTAGAACTCGAACCGACGGATCTGAATGCAGATATCGATGAGGTGAAAGACTATACTCTGAGTATTAATCTCAAAGACCGCTTTTCCTGGTTACGGGGGGAAGGAAAACAGGTGCAACTCAATGTCAGTTGTAAGGACTATGCGGGGGAGTTTTTTAGCGATTTACTCTATAAAAGTGGGGACTCTCGCCTCGAAGACTATTTAGAGGATTGCTGCTTGGCGACGGGGTTGTTATTTCTCGTCGATGGAACCACCCATCGCAAAGACCGGGATTATGCGATGGGGATGGAGAAGTTCTTGATGGAACTCGATCGCTCCCAAGTCGAACTCCAACAGCGACGGATTGCGTTGGTATTGAGCAAATGTGAACAGTCGGAGTTGTGGGTGAACCGACATGAACCGCAAAAATTGGTGAAGGCTCGTTTTCCTAAACTGTCGAGTCAGTTGGAGATTTGGTCGAGGGGGGGGAATGGTTCGGTAGATTATTTCACAACCTCCGCCTTTGGGATTTTGGGACGACAGTATCCTGAACCGAACTCGAAACGCTTGCGGCGATCGCGTGATGGAACCACATCAGTGATTAAAAAGCCGAAACTCTGGCGACCCTTTGGCTTAGTGTCCCCCATTTACTGGCTCTGTACCGGAGAGCGTCACCGGGAACTTGACCGAGATTAGCGGGATTGACCTTAACCCGAGGTGTCCCGAATTTCTTTTACTGCTGAGATAGCTATGACTGTCAATTCTAATTCTCCAAACCTTGGAAGTTTCCCCCTTGAGATTCACGAATTTAGTACCGGGATTGAAGTAAAACGGACTGCTTCAGGCTGGGAGTCGGGGGGATTTACTGGGGTGTTTATGAATCAAACCCTGAATCCGATTCCTCAAGCCGTCTCCGATGCGATCGCCAACGGAGGATTTAAGTTAGCCGAGGGAGCCAGTAGCGACAATCCGGCCCTGGTGGGACGAACGGTGACTGGCTATGGCGAACAGTGGTCAGTGGTGGCGGTGGTGACGCGGGGAAAAGACGATCGCGGTCGTCCCGTATCCCTCTACCGCTACTTTCTCACCCGGGCCAGCCAAGGAATTGAGGCCATTCTACGCTGGATGGGCCCCCAGATTCGCGTCTTTGATCCCTTCGACCCTCAAACATTGGGTCAGCCTCATCGAACTCAGTTCAGCCACCAAGAGATTCCCCTCCCAGAGCAATTTCGCACACTCCTCACGGGGGACATCCCCATCCTTATCCCCGCAACGGTTCCTTGTACTCCCTTAATTGTCAATCGCTTAACTCAGGAATTACAACCGTCTGGGGAAACGGCTTGGGCCTATAATGTGGCGGCGTTGGAGCGACCTGAGTATTTCCAGGTGATTTGTCCGATAGATGGGAAAGCGGAGGGGATTTTAAGACAGGCGATCGTTCGGAGTTCCGCCTCACCTCCCCCCATTCCTGGCGATTCCAATGTTCAGACGGCGATTAAAGCCTGTATGAATGGTCGCGTCAAGATAAACCATATTCAAGCCATTGAAAATGCGCTCGATAATCCCAATCTTGATGAGAAGTATTGGACAAAACTCCTGGATAAGCAAGGTGCATCTCAGGCGATATCTGGCGGTTTGTATGCCGATAGAAATTTTCGTCTTCTAACCCTCAAAGCCATCGTCATCCCCAGTTTTCTGCCTAATTTCTTAGACTGGATCAATCAACCCAAGCAGTTAAACAACTATTACCTAGCCACTCTAAAATTTCAGACAGAAATCCTCAACAAACTGGGCAACAATTTAGAGAAAATCCCTAAAATCAGTCAAAATCTTGAGCGAGGTATTTGCGGTCTCATCCCGCATCTCGTCAAGCATCCCCAACTCCTCGATGCAGCCAGTTTACTCCTGGGGTCTTCTACTGGGTTATGGTCGAGTCAGTATCGCAAGTCTCTTTATCTTAAGCTAGAAAATGACCTAGACTTGATGCGCAGACATATTTATGGTCACAAAGGCCTATCCTTTCAGGCGAATCAATACCCGGAATGGAATAATTTTCTGGGGGAACTCACGTCAGTCTGGAAACTATCTGGAGTTAAACAAAAGGAGTATTTGCCTTTAGCTAACTTGTTTGAGGAGGCAAAAACCCCTAAACTAGCCGCCTTCTTCTATCAAGTCTCAAAGGGGGAAATTCACAAATCTCTATTCTTTAAGGTATCGCACCGGGAGTGGCAAGACCAGCTTTTTGGACTTAGAATCAAGCGACAAATGGATTTGGAGGATGTCATTGACATCGTTTTTTTCGCAAACGTAGATCTCGGAGGAATTGACATGAATCGGCTAACGGCTATTTTACTCTTTGCAGTGGTTTTTGTGATTGGGGGTGTTGGAGGTTCGATGATTTCTGGTAATTCTACTACTAAGGTGGTTCAGGAAAGAACTCAAGAAATTCAGGGAGAACTTACGGAGAAAGAACAAGAAATAGAATCTTGGCAACTTTTTGAGAAGCATATCCTCCGAACCCAACCCGCTCTGGATCAATTACGACAGAACCTAAATCTAAATCAGGAACTCGATGATTTTATTCGTAGGAACCCTGTAGATTCACCCAACTACGTCGCATCTAATGAAAAAGATGTTTTTATTCACTTTTTGAAAGAAGTATTAACTGATACTAATGGTGAAAGTGCTGTAGATGATAACCCATCGGAAGATGATAACCCATCGGAAGATAATATTGAGCCGGAACAGACTGTTGAATCCAGTTATATTCAATACTACTCTATGTTTCAAGACAAAGAACATGGAGATACATTTATTCAAGCCGTTAAAGCCTACCAGAATAGAAATGGACTACCACAAGATGGAATTATTGACCGTGGAGGAAAAACAAGTCAGGAATTAGAAAAAGATATCAGGGAGAAATTAAGTCCATCTGAACCTCCTGGAGAATAATAGACAAACGAGATGGAACAGTTTGATTGAAACACAAGACCCAGACCAACATGAGAGACATCGCCATACAAACAATTCAGGACATCATTATCACTGGGATAATCACTCAGTCGTCTATCCGCCTATTAGAAGATGCTGTCTCTGTCATCTCTCAAGCTGAATGGGGAGACATCTCCGACGAATTAGGACTCACCCTAGGACTTGAGAACCCCCCCTATAATAGAGAACTAATTCACCTCTGTACCCTCAACGCCTTACTGGTTCCCAAATTTTTAACAAAATTCCTCCTCTGGATAGCTGACGGTCCCGAGTACGCCTATCAACGGTTTATCAGCTTACAAGGAAGTCTTCGCTTCGTTGACTCTGATTTTCTGCAACATTTCCCGAACCTCAAAAAACGACTCGAATCGGGAGTCAGATTTCTGTTCTATCGACTGGTGTACAAACAAGCTGAACTCCTCCATCCCGCCATCCAACTCTTAACCTCTGATGGGGGTCTCTGGTCTCCTGGGGGTCTCTGGTCCCATACCTATCAAACCCTTGTCGCCGAGGAATTAAAATCGTACTTACGACACATGAACCCCCACGCCGACCTAGACTTCAGCTTTGAGTCCGTATCTTCACCACTGTTCAAAGAACTATTAGCCGACATCTACCGATTTTGGGATGACGAAACAGAGCCAAGCCTGGACTCCCGCTATCACCCCTTAGCCGTTGTCTTCGAGAAAACCGAACAACCTCATCTCGCCGCAATTTTCTATCAAATTTCCCAAGGCTACGTTCCCAAAGCCGTCGTCCATCGCCTATCGGTGGTGAAACTCCCTCCCCGACTCTATGGCCTCATTCTCCAACCTGAAGCCGGTTCGCAGTTCCCAAAAGCCGACCTATCCACCCTAACACCGCCTCCCTCCAACTCCATTGCAAATCCTCCCGAAGTGGACATCCCCGAGAAGATTGTTGTTGAACCGGAAACCGAGGACTTTTCCATTGGCGAAGAAGTGGTGATTCCAGCTACAACCGAGAACACTTCTCCCGAGGATTCTTCCCTTGACCAAGAGGAGGTGATTGCACCGACAACCGAGAACACTTCTCCCGAGGATTCTTCCCTTGACCAAGAGGAGGTGATTGCACCGACAACCGAGGAACCGCCTGCGAACGTCAAACCCGCAGCACTGGAACCCACGCTTCCCCCCAAAACCGCTCTTAAACGAATGATGCTACGAGGGAAAGTCAGCCTCGACCTCATCAGTTCTTTAGAGTATGCAATTCCTCAAACCTCTAAGTCAGAGTGGCTTGAGATGACCGATGCATTAGGTGCCACAACCGCCATGACGCAAGGAATCTACACCCATCAGATAGCTCGTCTCTATACCCTTAAATCTATCGTCCTCCCCAGTTTTTTACCGGAGTTCTTGGTCTGGCTCCATCAGTCGAAAGATTCCCAAAGTCACTATGCGGCATCGTTAGAGTTACAGCAAAAAATATACAAAGAAATCTCCAAAATATCTTATAAGTTTACTGCAATTAGAAAACAACTCCAGCGAGGAATCTGTATCATTATTTCTAATCTTGTCAATAACCCAACCGTTCTCACTGAAGCCTGTCTATTTTTCAGTTCTTCTACTGGCTTATGGTCGAGTGAGTACCGCAAGTATCTTTATCCTAGTCTAGAAAATGACCTAGACTTGATGCGCAGACATATTTATGGTCAAAAACACCTATCCTTCCAGGCGACTGAATACCCGGAATGGAAAAATTTTCTGAGTGGACTCACTTCAACCTGGCGAGAACCCAGTGTCAAAAAAAAGGAGTATTTGCCCTTAGCTAAATTGTTTGAGGAGGCGAAAACCCCCAAACTAGCCGCATTCTTCTATCAAGTCTCAAAGGGGGAAATTCACAAATCTCTATTCTTCAAGGTATCGCAGCGGGAGTGGCAAGACCAGCTTTTTGGAATCAGAATCAAGCGACAGATGGAGTTGGGGGATGTCATTGACATCGTTTTTTTCGCAAACGTAAATCTCGGAGGAATTGACATGGATCGGTTAACGGCTATTTTACTCTTTGCAGTGGTTTGTGTGATTGGTGGTGTTGGGGGTTCGGTCATTTCTGCTAGGTCTACTAATAATAAGGTGATTGAGGTGGTCGAGGGAGAACTTAGGGAAAAAGAACAAGAAATAGAATCTTGGCAAGTTTTTGAGACGCATATCCTCCGAACCCAACCCGCTCTGGATCAATTACGACAGAACCTAAATGCAGATCTCGAAGCATTTACGCTTCGTGAAAACCCTCAGATTTCACGTAACGATATCGAGTCTAACAAACAAATTGTGTTTATCCAATTATTGAAAGAAGTTTTAATACCTGAGGATAATTGGAGCTTTAGCGAATCCTTGAAAGATTTTTTGAATCCCGAAGGTGACGATATTCAACGGGATGATATTCAATACTACTCTATGTTTCAAGACAAAGAACATGGAGATACATTTATTCAAGCCGTTAAAGCCTACCAGAATAGAAATGGACTAGCACAAGATGGAATTATTGACCCTGGAGGAGCAACAATTCAGAAATTAGCAGCAGATATCAGGGAAAAACTACGGTAACACTCTCCCCTTAACCCCAATTCCCCGACCCCTTGCCTTCCCCTAGCGTCCATCGTGTTATATAACATTTATGTCCCCCATTCCCCGCACCGCTCAACCGCCACGGAGATTTTAACCCATGCGACCTTACCTTTATATCCTTGCGGGACTGACCTCCGCGCTCCTGGGTTGGAATCTCGGACAACTGATTCTCAGTGATTTCGGCTGGTTGCAACCCTTCCCCGAAGTCGTCCTCTTCCCCTGTATCGCCATTTCCCTCGCCATTGGGAGTGTCGCCAACGAAATTTTTGTCAGTAACCCCACCCGTCCCAAACTGAGTTTGCGAATGCTGCGAATCCCGCTGCTCATCGCCTTGGGAGTGGGACTGTTGGCGGGGGTAATTGCGGGGGTTGTCTCACAAATTCTCTTTCTCCCGGACATCCCCGTTCCCGCCTTTTTTGTGCGTATCTTTGGCTGGCTAGTAGTGGGAGCGGCGGTCGGATTTGCGGAAGGATTGAGTTGGCGATGGCATAGTTTAGAAGCAGGAAACCCCAAACGGTTCCGCCAACGACTTCTCCTCAGTGTCAGCGCCGCCAGTTTCGCCAGTCTCTTGGCTGCATCTATCTTTGAGTTAATTCGTCAACTTATTGAGACCGTCCCCCCAGCTTTTAGACCCTATGAAGACCCCCTAGGATTTGCACTTTTAGGACTCTGTTTAGGGATTGCGTTCAGTGTCACTAATGCGTCCCCCAGTTATCTCCCGGCCCTCAGAGCCGGACGAGGCTTTGAATATACCGGCGAAGATTATGAAGACATTGACCCCCAAGCTACCATTGTCCAGCGAGACTATCCCAAAATCGATCGCTCCCAGCTAAGATTTATCACCTACCTCTCCAAAACTGACGATGATGAGGACAAAATCGAAGAAGGATTATCCATCGAACTCCCACCAAAAGGCGTAATTCGCATCGGTTCAGCGGACAAGGCCCAAATTCAACTTCCCAACCTTCCTCTCCACGCCGCCGATATCCGCTTTAAAGGAAAAGAAGCCGTCTTATGT
Organism: Phormidium sp. OSCR; assembly: GCA_001314905.1. Taxonomy (GTDB): domain Bacteria; phylum Cyanobacteriota; class Cyanobacteriia; order Cyanobacteriales; family Geitlerinemataceae; genus Sodalinema. The sequence goes on along the minus strand of LJZT01000009.1, from coordinate 36,849 downwards.
CCTAATCCCAAATTTTATGGAACCGTCGCCGTCAACGGAACCCGCCTCGGTTCCCGTCGTGATGTCACCCTTAAACATAACTACGTCCTGACCTTCTATACCATTGATGAAGATGATATCGAAACCCCGGAAAACTACCGCTTGGTCTTCTACAATCGCTTTTTCGACCCGATGGCTTAGTGGGGTCGCATTGGCCCTGGTCACGGCTTCCCCCGTCTGGGGACAAAATGTGAACCTGGGTCGTCCCCAAATTGAAAATGACCGGGTAAAACTGCGAGTTCAGGTCACGGATGACGACGACCGTCCCGTGATGCAGCTTCAGGAAGACCAGTTTGAGGTTTTCGTCAATGGAGACCCCATCACCGTTGACAACTGGCGCAGTCCTGAAGAAAGCCAACCCCCACCCGCTTGGATTGTGGTTTTGTTGGACCATAGCGGGAGTATGAGACAGCAAGATAAAGGGGGACAAACTCGGATTGAGAGTGCAATGTCGGCAATTCGTCGCTTTCTCGCAGATACTCAAAATCGGGGTGGTGACACGCGAGTAGCGATTGTTCCTTTTGGGATTGGACGAGGAGAATGTGACGGCCATGACGTGACACGGGACAAAATTAGTACACGATTTTTCAGTCCCTCAGATGTGCGACAGGAAAGTATGCTGAACTATTTAGAATCGGAAACTCCTTGCGCCTCGACAGATATTTATGGTCCTATGAATGAGGCGGTTCGTCTGTTAGCAGACTCTGATGATCAACGGTTTAATCTCCCGGAAGATTCGTCAGACCCCGAACCTCGCTTATCGGTGATTCTCCTGTCTGATGGCTACCACAACCGACCAAATCGAGAACAGGATTTCGAGAATCTAATGACCCTTTTGAACCGGGAAAATCATATTACGGTTCATACTTTGGGATATGGATATACCCAGGAAGAGTTGGGAGAGAGGTATAATTTAGGGAAACCCGCTACGATTGATGATATCCAGAATTCTGATGAGTCGGATAATCTGATTCCCGACGAATTATTTGTTGAGGAAGAACCGTTACGAAAAATGTCGGAGGCGACGGGAGGAATTGCTGAATTTTCGGGGGATGAGGATGAAATTTCTCAGGCGTTACGCTTGTTCCTAGATGCACTTCTCGGTGAGTATGAACTCATTTATCAAGAAAATGCTGATCGGGGTGAAATTCGTCAAGTGGAGATTCAGGTTGAGGTCAATGATGAGGAGGTGGTGAGTAATTCAGAGTCTTATACAGTTACCGTTTTTGGGCGATCGCTCCCCCTCGGAACTCGCCTAACCATGACGGGATTTCTTTTAATTCTCTTAGGATTTGGTGGCGTGTTACCCTTCTATCTTTGGGGTCAAAAACTAAAACGAGATGCTGAAGAAGATTTTTAAATGAATCTTGCTTTTTTCAAATCAATCCTCTATCATGATAATGAATAATTCCGTCAACAAAATTCACAAAATAGCATCTTGTTTAGGATTAGCGGCAACTCTGGGATTGTCAGGCTGTCGCTCAGTTTCCCAATCTCCAGATGGAAGCGAACCGACTGCGACGGAGCCAGAAATCTCGGAACTTCGGACTTGTCCAGATAGTCCAACGAGAAGTTTATCTAACACAGAAACTCTCAATTTACAAGACCAAAATCTGCAGCGACGACTTGAATTTTCCGAAGGAGAAGATATTGGCTTTAGCTTCTCTGGAACCGCAGGACATGAGTTTGAGTTTCGTTACCCAGACGATGAGGTTTGTGTTTGGGTCTATACACCTGATAATCGGATATTATCCAGTTCCACGTTACCCAGAACGGGACTCTATACCATCCAAGTGGCGTCTCGTTACGGCTCCCAAGTGTCGAGTTTAGAGTTAGAGCTATTCAACCCAGAATCCAGGGTAGTCTCAACAGAGTTGTCTCGAACGTCTGAGAGGGGAGATACGTCGTCTAGTGGTTCAACTCGTACATCTAACCGCCGCCGTTCAACCTCCTCGTCGCCATCAATTTCATTCGATCGCAGTTCGTTTCCCAAAGCTGAATGTGGCGATTCTCCTCCGACGAATCCGAGTTCCTATCCCGTGACTTTTTATCCCGTGAATGCTCCGTATACTGAGCGAAATCTACAACGAGCCAAATCGCTGTTTTGTCGAGATTCTTACAAAAAATATATTTCAGATTCTGATGAGTATAAAATCCAAATTGCCTCATTTACCAGTCGAGAGCGTGCTGAGGCGTTTTCTGAGTTGATTGGAACGGAGATAAGGGGAACTCATATTGGAGAAGTGTCCACAAGAGAAAGTCCATAAATCAGTCACAAATCAAGAGGTTCAAAGAAATAATGAATCAATCTCAATACCTATCTCAATGGGGAATCCCCCTGATGATATTCGGATTATTTGGCTGTGATGGACTTTCGCCTGAATCACAAAGTTCATCTGTTGAGGAATCTGTGATTGCTTCATCATATCCAGTTGATTGTTCTGTGCGATCGCAGCGAGAATTAAGAAATCCTCAACCCCTAGACTTTTCCGAATTAACCGTCCGTAAACAGGGGACAATTACCGCCGAGGAAGATTTAGTGTTTGTTTTTCAAGGGGAACCCGGCGATCGCCTCAGTTACGAGTACGACGAGGAACAACTCTGTCTCTGGGTTTATGCACCCAATAATGATCGCATCTCCGAGGGAGAACTGACTCGAAGTGGTCAATACATGATCCAAGTTTCTTCTCGCTATCCTCAAGGAACCTATGACCTTGAAATTGACCTACGGAATCCCATCTTGCTGACTCGTCAGGAAGAAGAGAGAGTTTTGCAAGCCATCAACAACTACTTAGAAGCCAAGCCACAGCTATTCGGTCCATCCTTAGATCGGGACGCAGCAGATGAAGTTTTAACAGGAGACCAATATGATAAGGCGATGGGATCTATTCAATGGCTCGAAGAAGAACCGGGCTATTATGACTATCATAGTAGCAAAATCGATGATAGTATAAATTTTCAACTTGAAGGAAACAGGGCTAAAATTGATGTTACTATAACTGAACACCTAACATTATATATTGATGGCAATATAGATCGAAGTCAAAGCACAGTGAGTCCTAATTCAAGCGACTATCGCATCACGCTAGAAAAAATAAATAGAACGTGGAAAGTCAGTAATATCGACAGTCTATAAACTGGGTGTATTTCAGTTAGGCAAGTGTTGAACCCACCCCGCGCTATCGCGCACCCCTCCCAGGAGGGGAAATACTTGAAAAATCCCCTCTTGGGAGGGGGAGGGGTGGGTTATCTGAAGCGATAGCACGCATTGAGATGCACCCTATAAACTTGTATTCATGCCAAGGATTTCATTAGCTAAAAAATCAACAGTTATCGATGCCAAACTATCATAATTATGGTTAGAACATCTCGATGGAGTTCCTGGTTAAACCGACTCCCCAAACCCATTTTATTCGGACTCTGCGGTGGACTCGGCTGTTTCGCCGCCGCCGGAATCCTAGGAGAACCCTGGCTGGCCCTCACCCGACAACCCCCCAGTCAAGAAACCCGTCCCCAAGCCCTCGTTTTGCTCATCGATACCTCCGCAAGTATGGGGGGAGCAAGACTCGAAGAAGTCCAAGCCGCCGCCAGCGCCTTTGTCAGTCGCCAAAATCTCGATCGCCACGACTTAGCCCTCATCAACTTTGGTAGCCAAGCCGACATTATCGCCAACTTCAACACAGGAGAAACCGAACGTCTCAGAGCGATCGCCAACCTCGGGACTTCAGGAGAAACCAACTTCATCGCCGCCTTCAATCTCGGAGAATCCCTCCTCCAACAGAGTGACTTTACCCCCAATCTGCTCCTATTCACCGACGGCGGTCCCAACAATACCCAAGCAGCCGCTCAACGAGCCGAAGCCTTGCGCCAACAAGAGATTAACCTCTTCGCCATTGCAACAGGCGATGCGAACATCGCCTATCTCGAACAAATCACCGGCGATCGCGATCGCCTCGTCTACGCCGACTCAGGAGACATCGAAAACGCCTTCATCGCCGCCGAACAACTCATCTACCAACAGCAACTCGTCGAATCCGAAGCCACCGGAGACTACGGCTTACTCTTTGGCCTGCTGCGCATCGGAGTTTGGACAGGATTTTTAGCCCTAGGAACCTCCCTCGCCCTGATTATCGGACAAAACTACCATCTCCGCCGTCGCCTCCTCTCCTCCCAAGAAGCCCTCTATGGCGGCGCTGGCGGCTTTCTCGCTGGCTTAACCGGGGGTGCGATCGCCCAACTGGCCTTTCTCCCGAGCGCCAACTTCCCGCACCTCTCCTGGCTGGCCCGTCTTCTCGGCTGGACTGTTCTCGGAACCCTCGTAGGTGGCGGAATGTCCGTCTTCGTTCCCAACCTCCCCCTTCGTAACGCCCTCCTCGCCGGACTCCTGGGGGGACTACTAGGCGCCGGGGGGTTTCTGCTGCTCGATCTCGTCGCCAGCGTCATTGTAGGCCGTTTAGTCGGAGCCTGGATTCTGGGATTTTGTCTGGGCCTGGCGATCGCCCTGACCGAAACCTTACTGCGCCAAGCCATGATTTCCATCCAATGGACTCCCAACGAATCCACCACCCTCACCCTAGGCCGAGAGCCGATTCACCTCGGAAGTTCCCGCCAAGCTCACATCTACCTTCCCAAAGATCAAGGATTTCCCCCTCAATTCGCCTCCGTCTTTCTGGAAAACAACCAAGTCATCCTAGAATTTCATCCCTCAATCCAAGAACAGGAAAAATATCAAAACATGAAGAATCTTAAACAGACCTTAGCCGATGGTTCCCGCCGAAAATTTGGTGATATACTACTAGAAATTCATCATAAAAACTAACTTATCACCCTGCATCTTTCGGCTTACTAGCAAGCCCCATGGTTCTCTATACCCTCTATCTCAAAAATAGCAATACTCCCGACCTTCCCGAAGTCAGCTATCAACTCGATCTGTCTCCAAGCCAAGAAAATAACCCCGACTCACTCTTCCCAAAAGCAAATCGTGATGCATTACGACAACTTCTCCAAGAAAAGACCGCCGCCTCCATTAGCAACGCCAACCTCACACAAATCATCAACCATTGGCTCGACGATATCCGAGAAGGCTATCGCTCAACCTGGCTAGATCTAAAACTCGCTCCCCTAGAATTAGAAACCCTGAAAAACCTCAGCGATCGCGGAAACCCAAGCCTTCCTCCCTTCTTCCCCCCCGACTTCTCCCAAATCAGCCCCGAAGGAGGCGCCTTACCGCCCTTAAACTTTAACTAACCCTAGCCGCATCCCAGCCCAGCCATGCTCAACGTCACCCTCACCCCCCATCTCGAATTTCTCAGCGCCGACAAAGCCGGACAAAAACTCTTTGTCATGGCCAAACTGCGCCCCAGCGCCGACGTCTCCGCCAGTCGTCCCACCACCAGCTTCAGCCTAGTCATCGACACCAGTGGCTCAATGTATGACAGCAGCGAACTCGGGACCGCCAAAATCGACGTCGTCATCCAAGCCTTAGAACACCTCATCAGTTCCAGCCAAGCCGACGCCCGCGATCGCATCGCCCTCGTCCAATTCGACGACTCCGCCTCCATCCTACTTCCCCTCACCCCCGCCACCGACAGCGATCGCCTAGAAAACGCCATCAGCCAACTACGAGACTTCAGCGGTGGAACCTGCATGGCCCTAGGAATGGAGAAAGCCCTCAGCCTCCTGAAAAACAGCGACCTCACCAGTCGTCGCACCCTAATTTTCACCGACGGACAAACCTTCGACGAAAGCGATTGTCGAGACTTAGCCGTACAATTCGCCCAATCAGGAATCCCCATCACCGCCCTAGGGGTAGGAGACTACAACGAAGACCTACTCATCCATCTGAGCGATCGCACCGGCGGACAACTCTTCAACGTCATCGACGGACAAAGCCAAGGAGGAACCGACATCTCCATCAGCGACCTTCCCAACACCATCTTTCAACAAGTCCAAGACGTTCAAACCGAAGTCGTCAACAACCTCAAACTCAACCTAAAAACCGTCCAAGGCGTCAACCTACAACGCATCAGCCGCGTCTATCCCGATCGCGCCGACATTCCCCTCGACCAACAACCCTACTTCATCGGAAGCGCCCAAGCCCACGACGACACCGTATTTCTCCTCGAATTTGACATCGACAGCCGCGCCGGTTCCCGAGTGCGCATCGCCCAACTGGGGCTAACCTACGACATTCCCGGCCAACAACGACGCGGAGAACTTCCCCCCCAAAACCTAGTCGTGCAATTCGTCCCCGGACAAACCGGAATGGCGCAACCCAACCCCGAAGTCATGGGCTACGTCCAACAATGTAACATCGGTCAACTCGTCGATCGCGCCGCCACCATCGCCGACCAAAACCCCGACCAAGCCGCCCAACTCCTAGAAACCGCCAAACGAGTCACCGTCAAAATCGGCAACGACGCCATGGTGCAATCCCTCAACCTCAGTATCGATGAAGTCCGCAAAACCCGCAAACTCTCCTCCGGAACCCGCAAAACCGTCAAAATGGGGGCCAAAGGAAAAACCGTCAAAATGACCAGCGATGACCTCAACAACGGACTCTCCCAAGAACAAATCCGGGATATCAGCGGAACCTAAGCCAATCAACCCAACCCCATCAACCCAATCAACCCAACCCAATTACTTACAAAATAGAACCATGTCCATTACCTGTTCCACCTGCGGCTACGATGGAAATCCCGACAACGCCGAATTTTGCGACGCCTGTGGCGCCGAACTCAACCTAAGCGCACAACCCCAAAGCAACTCTACCGCACCCGACAGCACCCCAGACAGCACCCCAGACAGCACCCCAGAGATTATTCCCTTCACCCCTCCCGCACCCAACAGTCCCCCCCCAGTCGAGAGTCAAGACCCCGTCTTCACCCCTCCCGCGCCCAACAGTCCCCCCCCCATCGAGAGTCAAGACCCCGTCTTCACCCCTCCCCCAGCCCCCGGTAATGCGCCTCCCGCTCCCCCCAGTTTTCCCATCCGTGAGACGGTCCCCCCAGCCGCAGCCAGTTCCCCCGCCAGTTCCCCCGCCAGTTCCCCAGCGATTTGTCTCACCGCCAAACAAACCAACGCTCCCCAAATAGAATTTCCCGTCCATCAAATTTCCCTCATCGGCGTGTTTGACCCTGACAGCGGTCCCGTGGACATCGACCTAGAAAGCTTTATCGGGGGAGAAACCGTCTCCCGTCATCACGCCGAAATTTACCCCGAAGCAGGAACCTGGATGGTGAAAGACCTCGGTTCGACCAACGGTGTCTTCATCAAACCCCAAGGACAACCCCGTTTTTCAGCCAGAATTACCCGTCCGACTCCGCTCAATCCCGGAGATGAAGTCGCCTTCGGAAAAGTGCAATTTTTCGTCCAAGCCTCTTAACCTCCCCTCCCCATCCCCCCTCCGACTCACCATAGGACAACGCCATCGTGACTTCAGATGTAATTACCGAAAACAGCCGCCTCAGCCTATCTCCCTTCTCCCTGACGGTTCTGGCGAATTTGGGTCAACGGGGTCAAATTCGCTATTTCAAAGTCCGCGTGGAGACTGAAACCGGAGACACCCCTCAGGACGGATTATTACGGATTGGTTCCGCTCAAGGGTTACTTCAGCAGGAGTTACAACTCCGGGACACCCTAGGAAATTATGGACTCATTGCGCCTCTACTGGCTCAGAGTCAGATTTCTGACCTATCCGAGATTTTGCAGTTGTCCCAAGATGTGGGGGAGTCTTACCTCAGTGAGGAGGATGGGGGGGACTCCCTAGCTTCCGTCGAACCGGAATCTGAAGACTCTGAATCTGGAAACTCTCAATTTGAAGACTCTGAATCTGAAGACTCTCAATTTGAAGACTCGGAATCTGAAGACTCTGAATCTGAAGACTCTCAATCTGAAACAGAGGGGTCTTCACAACAGTCTCAATCCCTAGAACCCGAATCAGTCGCCCCTGAATCAGTCGCAACCGAATCAGTCGACACAGAGGAAGAATCAGAGTATTTAGAAGACGAATATTATCCCGAAGAGCCATTACCCGGAGATGAGGGTGATCGCCTCCTCCTCCTAACCGCCTTTCCCCAGCCTGACAAGACCCTAGCGCAGTGGTTAGAGCGTTCCCCCAGCCTAAAAGACACCCTGACGGCGATCGCCCAAATTTGTCAACTCTTCTGGTATATCCATCAACAGCACTGGTGTATGGTAGACCTCGACCCCGACTGGCTAGAAATGGGTCAACCTCTGCGCTGTTTCGACCTCACCTGCGCCTATCCCGAAGAAACTCCCCTCACCTCAGGACGTTTGGGAACCTACTGCGCACCCGAACTAAGCGCCCAGCCCATCCCCAACGAAGCCAGTAGCACCTATACCATCGGGGCATTACTCTATCACGCCCTGTCCGGAGAATGCACAAGGGGCGATCGCCCCCTAGACCCCAAACCCTGTGCAATTCCCTATCTCTCCCAACTGCTGTCCCTCTCCCTAACTCCCATCAGCGACGAGCGTTTTTCCCTCGCACAATTCCGGAGTTTGCTCATTGAAACCCGCAATCGTTTCAACCAACAGCGCCTCCATTGGGAAATCGCCAGTGACTCCACCGTTGGCTTATCGCCGCGACGCTTACATAACGAAGACCATTACGGAGTCGCCCAACTCGACGAAGGAACCCCAGACAACCAGCAACTTTTAGCCGCCTTAGCCGATGGAATGGGAGGAATGGCCCAAGGAGAAGTCGCCAGTCAACTAGCCATTGAAACCGTCTTTCAGGAATGGCGATCGCAATCCCATCACTTCAGCGACAACCCCAGCCAGCACTTAGAATCCCTCCTCAAAAACGCCAACAGCGCCATTTCCCAAGCCGTTCCGAACGGAGGAACCACCCTCAGCCTCATTTTCGCCCAAGGACGACATCTCTCCCTGGCCCATGTCGGAGACAGTCGCATCTACCTGCTACGAAAACAAGACATTCAACAACTGAGCGAAGATCATTCCCTAGTCGCCCTCCTCGTCGCCAGCGGTGAAATTAGCCTAGAAGAAAGTTACGAACATCCCGATCGCAACGTTCTCACCAAATCCCTCGGTTCCAAACAACAACTGTCTCGCGGTTACATACAAACCCAGACTGACCTAACCCTAGAAGATGGAGATATCCTTGTCTTATGTTCCGACGGCGTTTGGGATTTAGTTCCTGACCGCGAACTACAAGAACAATTCAGCCCATCGATTCCCCTCCACAGCGCCGTTCAAACCATCCTAGACACCGTCCTCAAGCGGGGGGCGATCGACAACGCCACCCTCATCGCTGCACGCTGTCGCTTTCATCCCCAGGAGTTTGTCCCCTCCCCATCCTAAGCTCATGAGCCAAATCTGTCCCTCCTGCTTTCATGACAACCCAGACGGCGCTCATCAATGCGTCGTCTGCGGAACCCTCCTAACCCCCATCGGTCCCCATCTTCCCCCCAAAACCCAACTCCAGCAGGGAGACTATCAAATCCAGACCCTTCTCGGACAAGGCGCCTTTGGAATCACCTATAAAGCCATCTATCGTCCCAAAAACATCCCCGTCGCCATCAAAGAACTCTGGGCAGAAAATGGCTACCGTCACGGAACCACCCTCATTTGGCCCCCCAGTCTCTCCCCGAAACTACAACAAGAACAAATCGAAAAATTCAAATTTGAAGTGGCTTGCTTACAGCAATGTAACTCCCCTCATATTGCCAAAGTTTACCAACTTTTTCAAGAAAATTCCACCATCTACATGAGTATGGAGCTAATCGAAGGACTCCCCCTTTCAGCCCGACTCAAACAACAAGCGCCCCTCCCCGAAACCGAGGTCATTCAATACGCCTATCAACTCAGCCTAGCCCTAACCCGCGTCCATCAAAATAACCTCCTCCACCGAGACATTAAACCCGAAAACATCATCCTTACGCCCCAAGGTCGAGTCGTCCTGATTGACTTTGGGTCCGCCCGAGAATTCATCGCCGGAAAAACCGGCGATATGACGAGAATTTTAACCCCAGAATACGCCCCCATTGAGCAATACCTCTCTCGAACCAAACGCCTCCCCGCCACCGACATCTATGCCCTCTGCGCCTCCCTTTACGAACTCCTCACCGGACAAGTTGCAACCCCCTCTCTCGACCGCGCCAACGCCCTCTCTCAGAGCCTTTCCGACCCCCTTATCCCCCCCCGACAACTCAATCCAAACCTCAATCCCAGCCTCGAAGACATCCTCCTAAAAGGTCTAAACTTTAAAATCGAGGACCGTATCCAAAGCGCCCAAGATTTACAACACCAGCTACAACCTCTCCTACCACCGCCGCCATCTCCCTCAGTTCCCAAATCTGCCTATCTTATCTGCAAAAACACCCGTTCTAAAAACCGCATTCCATTGAAAAAATATCTAAAAATTGGTATTAAAGACCCTCAAAACTCCGACTCCATTGACTTAGATTTAAGCCAATTTATAGGGAGTGAAACAGTCTCTCGCCAACATGCCGTAATCTACATAAATTCAGGACAATGGATGATTAAAGATATGGGGTCAACGAACGGAACCTTTATCAAGCCCCAAGGTCAATCTCGCTTTGGAGCACGAATCACTCAACCCAATAACCTACAGTTTGGCGATGAAATTGCCTTAGGTAAAGTCCAATTTATCTTAACGTCTAGTTAATGAGTCGCACAAACCGATAAAACTTTCAAACTCCTACCTTAAACTCAACATACAGCCCGCCAAACCATGAGTAAGATTTGTCCCTCCTGTTTACATGACAATGACTCTCAGGAAGTCAACTGCGTCGTTTGTGGAACCCCCCTAACACCTCTTAATTCTCAACCCGCCCCCACCATCGCCTCCGGCCCTGTTCCTGCTGTCAATCCCTCCCCCAATTCCCCCACAAACTATAGATTACACCTGCAAGTCGGGACGGTCTTAAAACAAGGAACCTATAAAATCGAAAAATTCTTAGGTCAAGGGGGATTTGGAATTACCTATCAAGGCATTTATTGCCCCAATTCCGCCAAAATTGCCATTAAAGAACTCTGGCCAGAATCAGGATATCGACAAGGAAACACCGTAATTTGGCCGCCCTCAATTACCCCCGACTCTCGGAATGAGCAGATTCAGAAATTCAAACTAGAATCGGTTTACTTACAAAAATGTAATTCACCGAATATCGCCAAAATTTACGATTGCTTCCAGGAAAATTCAACCATTTATATGGTCATGGAATTTATCGATGGCCGTGATTTATCCAAACTTTTAAAAATACAAAATAGACTCCCAGAAGATAAGCTAATCGACTATAGCTTACAAATCGTGAATGCCTTAGACGAGGTTCATCGGATTGGCCTATTACATCGGGATGTTAAACCCGAAAATATCATGATAGACAGCCAAGACCGGGCCGTTCTCATTGACTTTGGCACCGCCCGAGAGTTTATGGCCGGAAAAACAGGAGATATGACGGTTTTTCTCTCCCACAGTTATGCCCCATTTGAGCAATATTCCCAGAGAGCCAAACGCTTTCCCGCCACCGATATTTATGCCCTATCCGCCTCTCTCTACGAACTCCTCACCGGAGAATTACCCGCCGCATCAACAGACCGCGCCACAGCCGTTCATGAAGGAAAACCCGACCCTCTCATCCCTCCCCGACAACTGAATCCCAACATTAGCCCGCACCTAGAACGAGTCATTTTGACCGGAATGCGCCTTCGCATTCAAGAGCGGATTCAAACCGCCCAAGACTTCAGAAATGCCTTACAAGGAAAATTCGTTTCCCCCCTCCATCAAACCGCCAAAAATCATTTAAATCAGGGAAATCTCAATCAAGCCATTCAGTTTTACCAAACCTGTTTAGAACGGGAACCCGACAACGGAGAAGCCGCCGTCGAATTCGCCCTAATTCTCGTCCATCTCAACCACGACGATGGAAGCAACGCCCTCAACATCGCCCGTCAAGCCCAAAAACTGCAACCCCAGGATGGACGCAGTTATGGCGTTTGTGGCTTAGTCTATTGTCGCCGTCAACAGTGGAATGATGCTGTGGGGGAGTTACAACAGGGAGTTCGTCTGAGTTCCAAAGAAGCCTGGATGCACGCTAATCTCGCCTGGGCCTTGGGAAAACAAGGAGATTTTCCAGCCGCTGACACCTCTATAGAACAAGCTTTGCAACTCAATCCTAACTGTACCTTCTCTTTAGGAGTCAAAGCCTGGATTAGTTTTCATCAGCGACAGTGGAAAGCCGTCGTGCGGGCGGGAAGTCAGGGGATTTTTAAGTCCCAACAGACGCCGAGGGAGGTCGGACTCCGCTTAAAATCCTGGGTGTATCCCCTGGTGATTTCCGCCCTAGAACGAGCCACCGGTAAGACAGGCGGGGATGCTCAACGTCGTCTGCAAGCCTTCTTAACTGACGTTCCCCAACATCCTCTAGCGTTGGGATTGCAGGCTTGGTATCAGTATCAACAGGGAAATTTAGCCGCCTGTCGTCACAGTTTGGATTTAGCGCGTCGAACTCACAATTCCCCAGAATGGGTTGACAAAAACGGTCTTTTAGTGTACGAACATCTCAAAGACTTAACTACCGCCATTCAACAGTATCAAACCTATCGGCAGCAGCATCCCGATTGTGCCTGGGTGAATTATCGCTTAGGAACTCTTTTGGCTCAACAGGGAGACTGGCAACAGGCTAAAGCCTATTTAGAACAAGCCGTGACGGAAGCCCCCCACCTAGCAGCCGCCCAGCATAATTTAGGTTGGGTGTTATTAAATATACAGAATTCTGAGGGAAATGTAGAATCACCCCAAGCCTTATTGATGGCCTATCGTCAGGCGGCGATCGCCTACGAACAGCAAGGCGATGTCCAAAACGCCCAACAGTTGCGATCGGCGTTTCAGGCTCTCAACATCAACCTTTAACCTGAGTATTTCCCCTTTCATGGCTATCAACTTCGTCTCAAGATGTTGTGGGAGGGGAAAAATCTGCTACTGTGGCAATCAGATTTGAGACATCCAGACGTGCAACCGAGGTAGATCATGCGAATTCTCTTTGTGGGGGCAGAAGCCGCACCACTGGCTAAAGTGGGTGGAATGGGCGATGTAGTTGGCGCACTCCCCCGGTACCTACGGAAACTGGGCCATGATGTGCGGGTGTTTATGCCCTATTACGGCTTCCTTCCCGACAAAATCGAGATTCCGAAAGACCCTGTTTGGTGGGGCCATGCGATGTTCCAAGACTTCGCCGTCTATGAGAGCAAACTTCCTAAGACGGATGTCCCCCTCTATCTGTTTGGCCATCCGTCCTTTATGCCCCGTCGCGTCTATCATGGTGATGATGAGGATTGGCGCTTTACCCTCTTTGCCAATGGGGCGGCGGAATTTGCCTGGAATTACTGGAAACCTGATATCATCCATTGTCATGATTGGCACACCGGCATGATTCCGGTTTGGATGAATCAGTCTCCTGACATTACCACGGTGTTCACGATTCATAACTTGGCCTATCAAGGCCCCTGGCGGTGGTACCTCGATCGCATCACCTGGTGTCCTTGGTATATGCAGGGCCATAACACTATGGCCGCCGCTGTCCAATTCGCCAACAAGGTGAATACGGTGTCTCCCACCTACGCTGAACAGATTAAAACCGCTGAATATGGGGAGAAAATTGAAGGGTTGCTCTCATTTATTAGCGGCAAACTCAGCGGTATTCTCAATGGGATTGATACAGAGAGTTATGACCCAGAAACAGACACAGCCCTGAAGCAAAATTATACCGCTGACACGGTTGAAAAACGCGCCGCCAATAAAATTGCTCTCCAGGAAGAATTGGGGTTACAAGTCAATGCTGAGACCTTCATGATTGGCATGGTGACGCGGTTAGTCGAACAGAAGGGGATTGATTTACTGCTGCAAATCCTGGATCGCTTTATGGCCTATAGTGATTGTCAGTTTGTTCTTTTGGGAACCGGCGATCGCTACTACGAAACCCAGATGTGGCAACTCAGCACCCGCTACCCTGGACGCATGGCCAGCTATCTCCTCTATAATGACCAACTGGCTCGCCGCATCTACGCCGGAACCGATGCTTTCATGATGCCGAGTCGCTTTGAACCCTGTGGGATTAGCCAAATGTTAGCCATGCGGTATGGCTGTCTCCCCATTGTTCGTCGCACGGGGGGGTTAGTGGATACGGTCTCCCACCATGATCCCATGAAAGAGGTGGGAACTGGCTTCTGTTTTGACCGCTATGAGGCCCTAGATTTATATACCTGTCTCGCTCGCGCTTGGGAGTCGTTCCGCTATAAGAACGACTGGCGCAAGTTACAACAACGGGCCATGCGTCAAGACTTCAGTTGGCGCAAGTCGGCGGTGGCCTATGATAATCTCTATCGGGATCTCTACGGAATGCCCCATCGAACCGATGAGGAACTGCCGAAATTGTTTGAACAAGCTGAGGAGTTTACGACGGTTCAATAACAAATTGAAACCACGGACGTGGGGGCGAAAAATTTTTCGCCCCTACAATTGGTTAACTTGCGACTTGTTCCGCTGTCTCGGCTGTCTCGGCCACAGCTTTGGTTTTCTCTTCGATGGAACTCATCAAGGATTCATAGGGTTTAATAAATTTGTCAATCCCTTCCTCAATCAACTCTGCCATCACCGAGTCCAGGTTAATCTGGATATCGGGGTGGTTGAGCTGTTCAATCACCTGATAGGCGGCTTTGACATCCCGATGAACCGTATCCGGCTGTGGTTGACCGTGGTCGGCGAAGGCCTCTAGGGTACTGGGGGGAATGGTGTTGACGGTGTTGTCCGCCACCAGTTCCTCGACGTACATGACATCGCTGTAGTCGGGGTTCTTGGTACTGGTACTGGCCCAGAGGAGTCGCTGAGGACTTGCGCCGTGTTCCGCTAACGCTTGCCAGCGATCGCTGCTGAAAATGTCTTCGTAGGCTTGATAGGCAATCTTAGCATTGGCGATCGCCACCTTCCCTTTAATAGAATTAACCAACTCCGCATCTGCCCCAGCTTCGAGGCGCTCAGCCAAGACATCATCGATTTTACTATCAATGCGGCTGAGGAAGAAACTGGCCACCGAGGCGATATTATCCACCGGCTGTCCATTTTGAAGCCGAGTTTCCAAGCCACGAATATAGGCCCAGGCCGCTTGTTTGTAGTCTTCTACCGCAAACAGGAGGGTGACATTGACATTGATACCATCGGCGATCGCCTGTTCAATAGCCGCAAACCCCTCTAAGGTTCCGGGAATCTTAATCATCACATTGGGGCGATCGACGGCGTTATTAAACCGCCGTGCTTCTGCCAGGGTGTCTTTCATATTCCGGGCCAAATGAGGCGACACCTCAATGCTGATATAGCCGTCTTTCCCATCGGTTTCATCATAAATGGGGCGGAAAATATCACAGGCGTTGCGGATATCTTCAAAAATCAAGGATTCATAAATCTGCTCTGGGGATTTCTCCGCCTCAACCCCAGCCCGGATATCGCTATCATAGACTTGGTTACCGATAATGGCTTTTTCAAAGATGCTGGGATTCGAGGTAATTCCCCGTAAATTCAAACTGTCAATCTGAGATTTTAGCTCACCCGATGCGATCGCAGACCGGTTGAGATTGTCCATCCAGATGCTTTGACCGTAGTCAGCAAGTTTTTGCAGGTTTTCGTTACTCATACGAGAATCTCCCTAAACGTCAGGTTAGCAGTCGCTTTGGCTTTGAGAACTACAAAAAACGGCTAACAGTTGACAAATTTTATATGTTGTGGTAATCTGTTGCGGTTTAGATTAAAAAGCTTAAAAGTTGACCGCCTAGGGTCATTCTAACGATAAATTCTAGCATCAGCACTCCCCCAAAGGAGGGAGATCGGCTCAGTTCCCTCCAGTCACACAGAAGCAAGGATGGAACTAGGAACCGAGCCATCACACCGGCTTAATCACCACCACGCGAAGCGACTGAATCAAATTGTTATAGACCTGACTTTCCCGTAACAACAGTTGCCAGTTCACCTCAGGCTCAGGATGACGCTGAAACCAGACCGAACTCGGTTGTTGACATGGTCAACACCCGAGAGTTCAAACAAAAAACCCGGCGAGTTCTCAGGGAGAAGCCTCACCGGGTTCCATCAGCAAACAAAGCCTCAGCGGAGACTAGAAGCCGCGACGACCCCAGACCACCAGAGCGATCGAAAAGGTGAACGTCGCGAGAAGTCCCGCCCAGCCAGCACTTAAAATATCCATAGTTTTTGAATGACAGACAACCAGATTGCTAGGCTCTATCATAGAGCAAACTAGGGGTTTTCGGAAATCGAGAGCTGGTAGGGCGCAGAGTCACCATTGAGATCGCCGACATAAATCTCATAAGTCCCCGCTTGCCAATAGCCCGATTGCTGGGGCAAACTACGAGCACAGAAGCGATCGCCCCTATCAGGACCAATCACCAACAGAGTTGGATGGGCCTCGGCCAACACATCCAAACGGAGATAGCTAAAATCTTCCGTTAACGTGAGTGTGTGGTTGGGAACCGTCGCCGTATAGCCACAGTCCTGACTGTTGCTGCTTCCCCCCGAGTTTCCGTCCAAGACCATCTCCTCAAAACCCGGAGTTAGATCTAACACCTCGTCGGGAACAACTGTTTGGGCTAAACTCGGAGTGGCGATAACCAGTCCCAGGGCGATCGCCATTAGTGATGTTAGTGAATTGCCTTTCATCGCCGTTAGCCTCATAAAGTCCCAAATCTCTCCATCGGTCCATCTCGACATTGACTGAATCCTGACTGATATCCTGACTGAAGCGATGATTTGGGTTGAACCATTACCCTACTATTGTGACCGTCAACTCCCCAAACCCCCCTCATCCCTATGACAGTTCCCAACACGGTCATTCGCCTCCCCAAAGGTCTGAGGTTCGGGCTTTTCACCTCCATCACCCTTGGAAGCCGTCACAGCAATTCGCTACAATGCCAGTATCATCATCGAACCGCGAGATCACTCTCCTGACGTAACCGTCCTATGGCTTCTCAATCCGACTGGCAACGTAAACTCCAAGAATTGGAACAAGATATCGATCGCAAACTCGGCGATCGCACACAATCCCAAGATAACTTTGACACCACCTCCCTCCCCGAACAGACTCAAACCACCATCTCCTCCCTCTACAACCAAGCTAAAACCTGGTTTCAAACCCTCCCCACCATCGGCCAAGTGGCCGTGGGAATCGGTGCCGTGGTTCTCAGCCTATCGGTGCTTCAGACCGTCATGCGTCTCGTCACCCTCGGCATCAGTGTAGCCGTCATCGCCGTAGTGGGCTACATTGGCTATCGCCTCTTTTTCGCCCCTGGCGACAGCCCCGAAAACTAAGTCTGACCCATGATCGAACCTCCCATTGAACGGGTGCGACTCTCCCAAACCGCCAAAGACCAATTGACCAAACTCAAACGTCAAACCCGCATTGATCGCTGGAACGTTCTCTGTCGTTGGGCCGTCTGCCGCTCCCTGGCCGAACCGAGTCCCCCCTCCCCGGTTAAACTCGTCACCGATAGTAACGTGGAGATGAGCTGGCGGGTCTTTGCCGGGGATGACGGCGATGCCTATGCGATCGCCCTCAAACAACGCTGTCATCAGGATAACCTCCCTACCGACCCCGAAACCCTGTCTCAGCAATTTCTGCTACATCTCCATCGTGGCATTGGCTATCTCGCCGGCGATCAGAACATCAAGCAGATTGAGGATTTAGTCAGTTTAATCAAAGGTTGATCCTGAGTCATTCACCCCTCAGAATTAACCAATTAACACCTAATTAAAAAAACAAAAATCCCTGCAAAGCTAACATTAAAAAAACTGTTTTTTGGCTTGCAAATTTTACCTGTATCCCCATTTCTTCCCCCAAAATTATGCTCAAGCGCACCCTGAAAACCGCCCTATCTGGAGTTCTCAGTCTTATTTTGTTCCTAGGACTTACCCCCGGACTCATCGCTGAAGCCGCACCCCTGCCGACCTTACCCAGCCAAAGATTACACCTAGCCAGTCTTTTGCACTTTTCCGGTTCCCGGCCCGATAACCTCGGCGTGAAATCCGGAAAACTGGCCCCTTGTCCGAGTTCACCCAACTGCGTCTCTAGCCAAAGTTCAGACCCCCAACACCAAACCGATCCCTTCCCCATCTCCGAGAGTCCCAGCCAAGCCATCCAACGCCTGCAAGAGATTTTAGACAATCAAGACAACGCCGAGATTATCACCGCCGAACCCGACTATCTCTATGCCGAATTTACCTCAAACATCATGGGTTTCGTCGATGACGTTGAATTTTGGGCCGACACCGACGAAAACGTCATTCAGGTTCGCTCAGCCTCACGACTCGGAGAGTCCGATTTAGGGGTAAACCGTCAACGCATTGAGTCGATTCGCGCCAAATTTGCCCCAGAATTGAGCTAAAGGTCATCTTCCCTTGCGATCGCCCCTTTGGACCCAACTCTCACTGCTCCTGGCCCAGCTTGAGAAAGACGGGATCTCCCCCCGGATGTGCTTCTACCTAGCCATCGCCAGTAGTGGCTTGCTGCTGCTACTGGGGCAAGGATCTACCCTCTTGTTAAATCGACCCTCTCAAGCGGATTACCGGCCCCTCCGCCAGATTGCCCAACAGCCACCTCAGACCACTCGTTCACCCCTATCCTCTCCCACAACCGTCATCAACCTGTCGCGGGGCGAACAGAGGTTATTAAGCCAACTCGGCGATCGCCGTTGGGATGGCCGACAGTGGTATCTCAGCAAATCTCAGCAGCTTCGGGACTATCTCAGTACCGAGGACTGGCAACGACGAGAAACCATCGCCGCCAACCCCTTACGCTATCCCAGCAAAGCCGACTATCTAACCCTGAAACAGAGCCAATATCGTCAGGTTCTCGAACAAGAGTCCCCAATCCAACGGTTGATTCTAGGAAGTTCCATCGCCCTGGGGATTCCAGATGAATTGCTCAACCCAGGAGATCTCAACCTCGGCATCCCCGCCGCCCATCTACAGGATACGCTGCAACAGGTGCAAACCTTAGATGAGAACCTGCGGCCAGAGCAAATTATCCTCTTTGGGGCCGCAACCCCAGAACTCCTCAAACAGGCCTCAGTGTCCGAAATTCAAGCAGATGCCCTGGCGGTCCTGAATGCCTTAAGCCGCAAATATCCCCAAGTTCCCATTATCCTCGTTTCCGTTTTACCGCGATCGCGATCGAGTGAACTGGCCCATCCCCATATGGAACGAGTAGACAACGCCAAAGTTCGCCGCCTCAACCGCAACCTGGCCCACTTGTTCGCCCAACATCCTCAGATTCGCGTTTTGGACCTCAATCCCTACATCACAGACGACGACGGCTATCTCAAGCGAGACTTTTCCACCGATGGCCTTCATGCCAATGCCCTGACAGCCTTGGTTTTGATCAAACTCTTGCAGGTTAGCGATCGCCTCGATCGCACCCTCTAGGGAACTATCCCGGACGACTCACAACTGCTGGCCACCCACCGCCAAGCGATCGCGGAACAATTGCACTTCCATTCCCTCTAAAAACGTTTGCCAGAGATCATAGCCGCGATCGCTCAAGTGAATCCCATCCGTACTCAACTCTGAGATCATGCGACCCGACTCATCACTAAAATGGGGATAGAGATCCAGAAATATCGCACCCTGCTGACGGGCAATCTCAGCTAATTCTCGATTCACTGCCCGGATATCTTGGTTACTCACCGCCGGATGATTAGTTGGCAAAATCGACTGAACCACCACATCAGCCTGGGGATGGCGCGATCGCAGTTGATAGATAATATCCTGATAATTAAACAGAACTTCCTGAACCGAGCGGCCCGCAATCAAATCATTCACCCCCGCCATCACAAAAATCGTATCCGGGCGAGTCCCCTCCAACACCCCAATCCGTTGGCGAATCCGAGCCGTATTGTCGCCACTAATCCCCTGATTGAGCCAAAGGCGATCGCCCACAAAGATCCCCGGCGGGAGCCATTGCGTCAACGAGTCGCCAATCGTCACACAGAGCCGATTCTGAGCCTGTCCCGCCGCCATCGCCCGGGCCTCTTCCCGAAACAAAGCCGTCCATTGCTCATAGGTGGGAGTTTGCCGAGCCGTTTCCCAGACCTCTTGGAAACTATGGCGCGGTAAGCGAGTATAGAGTTGGCCCGCATCAAGGGCCGCCAACCGTTGCTGATACAGTTGGCCCGTCGTATTGGGGACTCGGCGGGCGATCGCCAACTCCCTCGGAGATGGCGAGCTTCCCTGAGTTTCAATCTCCGAGATCACCTCCTCCTCACTCAGAAGACGGGGGAGCGAGGGAGGCATCACTTGAGCAAACAGGGGCAACGTCCCCAAAATTAAAGCCAGCGAGAGGGGATTCATGATCGACTTAAGACTGTAGAACACCTTGAGTTTCTGCACCGATTGAGCGATCGGATCAGGAGACTTTTCCCAAGCTACCGGGCCAGGAGTCCGTCTAGCCTGCCGATTTTAATGAACTTTTCTAAAGTTATTTAACGCTTTCGGGACGAAAACGCCCACACTTCCCTAGAATGTTACCTTAAAGTTCTTCATCAAGAATTTTAGAGAATAGGAGAAATTTCCATGACGACTTCCACCAGCAATCAGATGGTGAAGCCTTATCAGGGCGACCCTCAGATGGGTCATCTGTCCACCCCCATTAGCGACTCTGCCTTTACCCGCACCTTTATCGGCAACCTACCCGCCTACCGTCCCGGCTTGTCCCCCCTGCTGCGCGGACTTGAGATCGGCATGGCTCACGGCTACTTCATCGGTGGTCCCTGGGTGAAACTGGGAACCCAACGGGGGACTGAGTTCGCCAACCTCAACGGCTTAATTTGTGGCGGAACCCTGTTGCTCATTGCAACAGCCTGTTTAGCGGCCTATGGATTAGTCAGCTTCCAAGGCAAACAATCCAACAGCCAAGATTCCCTGCAAAGTTCCGAGGGCTGGAGTCAGTTCACGGCTGGATTTTTCATCGGTGGCATGGGAAGTGCATTCTTGGCATTTTTCTTGTTAGAAAACTTTGGTGCTGTTGATGCCATTCTTCGCGGATTGGTCAACAACTAATTCTTGACGTTTGTACGTACATCATTTGGCGTACATCGTTTGGCACTGTTAACCTGACTTTTTTTGAAATTGGAGCCTTATAGACATGACTGGTGATTACGCTGCTTCCTATCTTCCCTGGATTCTGATTCCGGTTGTCTGCTGGCTGATGCCGGTCGTCACCATGGGTCTGCTATTTATTTACATCGAAAAAGAAGCTTAGGACTCTGTCAGTTTTTCTTGAGCGGTTGTTCCTTGCCAAGCCTCAATCGTCAAGCCTAAAATTTACGCGATTTAGCTAAGGCAAGAAACAATTCGGATTGAACAGACAGTCCCTAAGACAACAAAAAGACAACGAAAAAGAGAGAGTGACATCTAAATGTGACTCTCTCTTTTTTAGCAACAGGTTTAGCAACAGGTTGAGCGACAGGTTTTTGGCATGATGACTTTTGGGTTAACCCCAGATGGCCATTAAAAACTAGCCATCAACCCAATCAGCGTGGAAAAACTCCCCTCGGGGTTTGTCCGTGCGTTCATAGGTATGCGCACCAAAGTAGTCCCGTTGAGCCTGGGTGAGATTTTGAGGAAGACGCTCGCGGCGGTAGCTATCGAAATAGTCCAGAGAGGCACTAAAAGCCGGGATGGGAATCCCTAAACTATTAGCCGTCATCAGAACCTCACGCCAAGCACTTTGGCGATCGAGAATCGTCTGCTTAAACTCCGGGGCTAAGAGCAAGTTTGGCAGGGTTGGATTGTCATCAAAGGCCCGTTTGATTTTGTTGAGGAATCCGGCTTTGATGATACAACCGCCCTTCCAAATACGAGCAATTTCCCCTAAATTGAGATCATAGCCAAACTCCTCAGAGGCTTTGCCCAACAGTGCCATCCCTTGGGCGTAGGAACACATCTTCGAGCAGTAGAGTGCATCCCGGACTTTGCCGATAAACGCCTCCGTATCACCATTAAACTTACCCAAGGGAGCCGAAAGCTCTTTTGAGGCGGCGCTGCGTTCCTCCTTAATCGACGAGAGAATACGGGCATTCACCGCCGCTGCGATCGTGGGAATCGCCACCCCCAACTCCAGAGAACTGACAACCGTCCAACGTCCCGTTCCCTTTTGTCCAGCAGCATCCAAAATTTTGTCAATCAAGAAGCCATCCCCTTGATCATCCTGTTTTGTGAAGATGTCTGCCGTGATTTCAATGAGGAACGAATCGAGTTCCTCCGTTTGATTCCACTGTTGAAACACCTCATGGAGTTGCTCATTGCTCAGGCCTAGGACATTTTTGAGCAAGTCGTAGGCTTCCGCAATCAATTGCATATCGCCATACTCAATGCCGTTATGCACCATTTTCACATAGTGACCTGCACCCTTGGGACCAATGTAGGTGACACAGGGGCCATCATCGACCTGAGCCGCGATTTTGGTGACGATCGCCTCGATTTCATCATAGGCGGCCTTCGTCCCTCCCGGCATCAGACTCGGACCATGGAGCGCTCCTTCTTCGCCACCACTGACTCCCATACCAATAAAGCGCAAGTCAGCCGCTTCGAGATACTCCACCCGGCGATCGGTATCCTCATACAGAGAGTTACCGCCATCGATAATCATATCCCCCGGTTCCAAGAGAGGTTTGAGTTGTTCAATCACCGCATCAACCGGGCCACCCGCTTTGACCATCAACAAGATACGCCGAGGACGCTCCAACGCCTCGACAAACTCCTCGACGGAATACGCCGCTTTGATATTTTTACCCTGGGCGCGATTGTTCATAAAGGCTTCAGTCGTGCTGCTGGTGCGGTTATAGACCGCCACCGAAAAGCCCTTGCTTTCGACATTGAGGGCCAGATTTTCCCCCATAACCGCCAGTCCAATCACACCAAACTTTTGTAATTCCATATCTCTATTCGTTGCGTTAAGGGTTTGCAGTCGTCTGCTTGAGAACCATTACGGCTCATTTGTTAGGGTAGCCTGATCCCCGAAAGATGGCCTGGAAGAAGACCTTAAGACCCGTGACCTCTAAAAACTGTGTTGCAACGCACTGACAAATTGGCTAAACCACCAACGAGGGGCAGGAGAACTGTAGAATAGGTCAGTAGAACGATTCGGGGGATACCGAGGACATGCTTGCCTACTTTCTTGCCATCGCCGTCGGATTGGGGAGCTTCGTGCTGTTTATGGCGGCGTTCTTCTTTCCAGAGGTGTACCGTAAAGGAGATTTTATCTGGAGTGGCGTCGGCTTTTTCTATGCGTTAGTACTTTGGTTCTGTGCTGGACGCTTCACGGGTGCAATTTTACTGGGACAGTCGGCGAGTGTCGCGCTGATTGGTTGGCTCGGCTGGCAAACCCTCCGCTTACGTCGAGATGTGACGCCGCAACCGCAACAAACATCAACCGAGGCGATCGCCCAGAAAGGGGTCAGTGGCTGGTTCAAAGGTAAAACAACTCAAACACCCCCCACACAAGCCCCTCAGCCGGAATCGGGCGACTCAACGGACACGGCGATCGCAGACCCCAGTACACCGCCAACTGAACCGGAAGCGAACACTGACAGCCAAACCGACAGCCAAACTGACAGCCAAACTGATACTCCAGAAGAGTTGGCCCAAGACACCCCAGCACCGGTGATTGAGCCGAAAGAAGAAGGTGAAACTCCAGTTTCAACGCCCACTTCTGATGATGGCACTCCATTGGAGTCTCAATCCGACGAGACGGTTCAAAACCAAGGTGACACCTCCGTTGATGAGTCCGTTGATGAGCCAGAGACCACTGAAACAGCATTCCCCCCATCTGAGCCAAACTTGGACGACAACACCGCTGAAACGCCAGTTCAGAGTGCTACCCCCTCCACGAACGATCAGCCCAACGATAAGCCCAAATTCTGGCAAACGGGGATTTTTGCCCAAGTGGGACGGCTGCTACGTCGCCAGCCGAAAACCGTTCGCCCCACCCCTCCCGATGGGTCGGAATCTTCGCGAGATCCCAACCTAGATCGCGATCTTGATTCAGATCCGGATTTCGATGATCTTGAGAATGCAACAGTTCCCCCCACTCCAGATCTCTCGCCAGCCAGTCGAGAGCCGGAACCGGAGTTAGATCGTCAGCCAGAATCTGAGCCAGAATCTGAGCCAGAATCTGAGCCAGAATCTGAGATCAAGGCTCAACCTGAAGCGGAAGCAGAACCTGAGCCCGAACCGCAGGACGAACAGCCAGTCGCCACTGCACCAGAAGTTCAGCACGAGGCGCTAACAGAATCTGAGCCAGAATCTGAGCCAGAATCTGAGATAGAATCTGAGATAGAGCCTCAAGCCAAAACTGAGCCGGAGAGCCAAAACGAGCCGCCACTGGCTACTGCCGTTGAGGACTCGTCGCCAGAGGACTCCTCCGAGACAGACGTCGCTGAGACCGATACTCAGACCGATACTCAGACCGATGTGGACTCATCTGAGTCTGATTCTGAGGACGGGTCTGAGGATGCCTCAAACGCTGCCCCTGAGGGAGATGAAGCGGGAGACACCCCGAAAACATCTGACCGGCCATCTGACGGCTCTAACTGATCAGCTTAGAAGTTGGCTCAAATTGCGATCGCCCCTAGCCTAAACTACGATGCGATCGCGATCACACCCATAACTCGATCGCGATCGCCTAAACTTGCCCGTAATCTCACGGATTATCTCAGGATTGATCACCCCGCCAAGGGGTAAGACCCCTCATACTAGGGATGTTCCGAGCTATCGTAATGTCATATGATGAGCCAACTCATGGTGTCCATTCGTGAACTGGTACAGGAGGCGATCGCCAGCGGGTATTTGTCCCTTGATGCCGAAAACCAACTTCGTCAGCAGTTAGCAACGAAGTATGACTTCGAGGACTTCCAAGCCATCCTCGAACTTCAGGATGCGGCGATGGAAGGACGAGTGCGTCAGGAATCACGGGAGTTATTGCAAAAGTCAAGCTAATCCGAACCCGAGGATGACCCTTGCAACCGTTGAATGCGAGCCAGAACCTCCCGCCATTCCCGTCGCAGGGATTTGGCAGCGTCGTCATCGTGAAAATCCAAATAAACCAACGTTTTGCGGATGAGTTGATCGAACTCTTGAGGGGTCATGATTGATGATTGAGCCTTTTACGCGTCTCGTCCCGAAGTTGCAGCAACGCTCGTTTAACGGGTTGATACCCCTCAACTAAACGTTGGTGTCCCTGTTGATGCTCCCTGGCGGTCACCGTCAGGGCAATTTGTTCTAAATCCGAACAGGCTTGTGACAACTCAGTAGCCCCAAGGGTAGCACTGGTTGATTTAAGGGTGTGAGCCAGTCGTTGCACCCGAACCTTATCCTTTTGCGCGATCGCCTCAGAGCATTCAGACAGTAATTGAGGAACTTCTTCGAGATAACTCTCGATGACTTCCAAAAACATTTGTGAATCATCCTCACCCACCAGCAACCAGAGCGATTCTAGCGCCTCAGGATTTAAAACCGACACCGACGGTTGAGGCTCGACATCCCGCTCAGATACAGGAGTTGCGCGCTTACTAGCATTGACGGATCGCATCTGAGGGGCCATCGCCTCCAGAGATGGAGCCGAAGCTGGAGCCGAAGCTGGAGCCGAAGCTTGAAGCGAAGGACAGTTTGCCAAAGCCTGTGCCAACTGTTCAACCCGAATCGGCTTGCTAACATAATCATCCATTCCCGCCTCCAAACAGGCCTCGCGATCGCCCTGCATCGCATTCGCCGTCATCGCAATAATACGGGGTTTCGGGAATGGGAACGTCTCTGCATCAGTCACAATCCGGCGAGTCGTTTCCAACCCATCCAACTCCGGCATTTGCACATCCATCAAAATCACATCATACGGTTGCCGGTGTAGAGCGCCAATCACCTCCAACCCATTAGCCGCCACATCAGCACGATAGCCCATGCGTTCAAGAATCCGTAGAGCCACCTTCTGATTAATAGCATTATCCTCGGCGAGTAGCACCCGCAACGCTGAAACCGCCGCCGGAATCGGCGTCGGTTCCGGGGAAAGCGATCGCCGCCGGGGCAGCTCATCCCCTTGTCCGAGAGCCACCACCAACACATCATACAACTGAGATTGTTTAATGGGCTTATTGAGAAACGCCACAAAATCGAGATCCTCATAATCCTTGCGAATCTCCGGCTTGCCAATCGACGTAAACATCACCAACGGTAACTCCACCCCCTCAGGTCGTTGGCGAATCTTTTTCGCTAACGTCAACCCATCCATATGGGGCATCTGCATATCCAAGACCGCCACATCAAAACGAGCACCATCCTCCAACAACACCAACGCCTCAGCCCCCGACGCCGCCGCAAACGGCTGCATCCCCCAAAACTGAGTTTGGCGCACAAGAATTTGTCGATTCGTCGCATTATCATCCACCACCAAAATGCGGGCCTGTGCCAAATCTGGCTGTTGTTGCGTCAGATCCCGTAAACGCGACAGAGCGATCGCCCGGGCCTGAAACGTAAACGAAAACGTCGAGCCGACATTTACCGCACTTTCAACCCACATCCGGCCACCCATCAACTGACACAGCCGCTGAGCGATCGCCAACCCTAACCCCGTTCCCCCATACTCACGAGTCGTCGAAGCATCCACCTGACTAAAGGGTTTAAACAGACGATCCAACCGTTCCTGAGGAATACCAATCCCCGTATCCCGCACCGACACCTGAATCTGATGAGTCGGACGAACCTGATGATCGAGATCCAAACTCTCCGAGGCTGCCTCATGCAGAGGAGACGCCGACACCGACACCACCACCTCACCGCGAGCCGTAAACTTAATCGCATTCCCGAGCAAATTCACCAAAATCTGCCGCAGCCGCGTTACATCCCCAATCACACTATGAGGCACCGACGGTTCAATAAAACAGGCCAGTTCAATCCCCTTTTCAACCGCCCGAGACGCCAATAAATCCAACGCTCCCTCAACACAAGTGCGTAACTCAAAGGGATGTTCTTCCAAGTCCAACTTACCCGCTTCAATCTTCGAGAAATCGAGAATATCATTAATAATCGTCAACAGCGCATCGCCACTGGTGCGAATCGTCTCCACAAAATCTCGCTGATCTAGAGTCAGATCCATATCGAGCAACAGGCCCGTCATACCAATCACCGCATTCATCGGCGTACGAATTTCATGGCTCATCGTCGCCAGAAACTCGCTTTTGGCCTGATTGGCCGCCTCCGCCGCCTGTCGAGCCTCTTCGAGGGCCAGATTTTGCCCTGCTAGTTGTTCGCGTTGTTGAGTTTCTTGTTCGAGCAATTGCGCTTGAGCCACCGCAATCCCCACCTGATCCGCCACCGACTCGACTAACTCAATCTCACTTTGCGTCCAATAACGGAAGCGATCGCACTGTTGCAAATCAATCAACCCATTCACCTGACCCTTATAGGAAATCCGGACCGCCAACACCGATTTCAAAGAAATTTGCCGGTATAACGTCGCCATCGGGCTGACGAGAGCGTCTTCATAGACATTACTACTAGGAATCGCGCGATCGCTATCGAGAACCTTCTGTAGATGAGGATTGCCCACCACTGGAATCTCAACCGCCAACAGCGACGACATCCCCTGACTGAGATATTCGGCGCGAATGGGGGCCTGAGGGCGAGGCGTCTCCTCATAAGCATGGAGTAGACAGCGATCGACATTGAGAGTTTGTCCGAGTAGATTACACGTCGTTTGGAAAATATCTTGTAAATCAAGTTTCGAGCGAATATCTTGAGTAATCGTTCGCAGCAATAAAGCCCGTTGAAACGAGCGTTGCACCTCTTGCTGAGCCGAATGACGTTCAATTTCGCCGCCAACCCACTGAGCCATCAACCGTAACAGTTCACAGTCAGCATCCGAGAACACATCGGGGGCCTGAGGATGAGGCGAGGAGAACGAGAGGGTTCCGTACACCTGACCCCCCACCAGAATCGCCACCCCCAAATAGGCTTGCAGACGGCGATTGCGATAGCCATCCGAATTCGCCCAGGGGGACTCCTGAACCCGCTCAATGGTCAACACCTGGCTGACATCCTCCCCTTGACGAATTTGATCGAGTAGGATCGCATCCAACGTTTCCGCCACATTCAAACTATCACCCGGTACAGGCGGGAACAGGGTCGTCGGCGGCACATAAACCGCCAAGAGTTCATAGCGATCGCCATCGACATGGCCAATAGTGCCAATTTCGAGATTAAACCGTTGCGCCCCCATCGACAGAACCCGATCCAAGCGAGTTTCAAAATCAAGAGATTGATTAGCCGTCACCTCATAGAGCGCCCGAATCGTCGCTTCACTTTCTCGCAGGCGTTGTTCAGCCTGTTGACGTTCAGCCACCTCCGAGCGAGCCTTGGCATACAGTTGAGATTGGCCAATGGCGATCGCCACCTGAACACTAAGCTGTTGTAACAGTTCAATCTCCGAATGTTGCCAAGGACGGGGCTGATAACATTCATGGGCCACCAGTAACCCCCAAAGCTGACCTCGGCTCTCTCCTGGGGCCGTTGTCTCGTCTGGATTGCGATTGAGGATCACCGGAACCACCAAATTCGCCCGCACCTGGAGTCGGTGCAACAAATCACGATAACAGCGCTCCAAATCCCCCGCTTCGACATCATCAATCGAACTAATACGTCCGTCCCGATAGGGATTAACCTGATGCTCCCGAAAACAGGGGTCATCGATCCGCTCCCCCAACAATTGCAAACATCCGGGTTCAACGGATTCGACCACAATGTTGCCACTCCAATCCGGATTAAACTGATACAACACCACCCGATCGGTATGCAGAAACTTCCGTACTTCCTCAACAGAGGTTTGCATCACCGATTCCATATCCAGGGATTGACGAATCCGTTGCGAGATCATCGACAGGAGTCGCTCTCGCTGTAACTGTCGTTCTAGAGCCGCTTCAGCCAGTTTAATATCACTGATATCCTCAGCAATGCCCACAATCCGATAAATTTTGCCCGCATCATCCCGAACCGGGAAGGCCCGAGCGCGAATCCAGCGTAGGGTTCCATCGCTACTTCGGAGTCGATATTCCTGACTTGAGTGTTGGGGAGTCGGCTGTCGTAACTCAGCCGTTACGCGATCGCGATCCTCAGGATGAATCGCCTCAAGAAACCGATTTGGATCAGCATAGAGATCTTCAGCTGAATGTCCCCAAAGTCGTTCATAGGCGGGACTGACGTAGATCATGCGCCCCGTTTCGGGGTCCCGCATCCAGAAGACACTATCGATCGTTTCAGCAAACTGACGGAATCGTTCTTCACTCTCAGCTAAGCGAGTCATAGCCTGACGCGAATCGCTCACATCACGACACGCACAGACGAGTAGACCATCCTCACTCAAAGACAGAGACACTTCCTCCCAAAACGTACTCCCATCTTTGCGCAGCGCCAAAGTATCCCCACGCCAATGGCGACGCGATCGCAGAATTGGGAACACCTCGGCTTCAATCCGTTGTACTTCCTCCGGGGAATAGAGGCTATGCCAGGTTTGACCGAGCAACTCCTCGGCACAGTCATAGCCAAACAACGACACATGAGCTTGATTGACATAGACATAGGTTCCCGAAGCCGCATCAAGCAAAGCAATCCCATCCATCGCCGCCTCAACAGCCAGAAATTGACGGCGTAAGCGCTCCTCATTCTGCTTGCGCTCAGTAATACTCAACCCCGCACCCCGAAAGCCAATGACCTGGCCCTCATCATCGAGCAGCGCGATCCCATTGACTTCTTCCCAAACAATAGTCCCATCAGGGAGAATATCTCGATGTTCGAGTTTGAATCGTTGGCCCTGTTCCTTGGCCTGAGCCAAAATCGTCTCAACCCGAGGGATATCCTCCGGGGCCATAAATTTAAACGGGGATTCTCCGAGAAGTTGCGACGAGGGATAGCCTTTTACTGCTAACACGCGATCGCTGACAAAGGTATAGCGTCCTTGAATATCCGTTTCCCAGAGATATTCTCCCGCCGCTTCAGACACATCCCGAAAACGCTGTTCACTCTCCCGTAGCGCCATTTCCGTGCGCACGCGATCGCGGATATCACGAGCAAAAGCGCAATTTAACTCCGTCTGGCCCAAATGGACATAGTTGGCGGTAATCGCCATCGGGATCGTCTCCCCCGTCGCCGTCACATGGAAGGCCTCAAATTGCAACGAAGATCGCTCTCGTAACCCCTGCCAATGCTCCTGCCAGCGCGAGGGTGTCATAGACGGATCGAGATCAAAAATGCGGCCCTTAAGCAGCTCCTCTCGGCCATAGCCGAGGGTGTCACAGGCGGCATCATTGACATAGGTAAAGTTCCCCTCACAATCGAGCCAAAAGACTAAATCCGCACAAGCATCCACCGCAAACTGAGTCAGACGTAACCCTTCTTCCGTGCGTTCTCGTTCCGTCACATCTCGGAAGTTCCAGACTCGTCCGACAATGCGATCGCCGATAATCTGCGGTTGAGAGTAACGCTCAATAACCCGTCCATCTTTGAGATGAACTTGGTCAAAACTCTTGTCTTCGGGATGCTCCAACAAAACATCAATTTGTTGTTTGAACCCCTCAGGATCACATAACAGTGGCTCAATAGACCCTAAAATCGCCAAACCATCCCGCCCCGCCAGCAGAGAACTCTCAAGTCCCCACATTTCCTGAAACTGGCGGTTATAGGTAATAACCCGTAAATTCAGATCCGTCGCAATAATACCATCGGCCGTCGAGTCAAACGTCGCTTGCAGCAGCGCCGAAAATTCCCAACGTTCAGCTTCAATCCGTTCTCGTTCTTGGATTTCATGAGTCAGCGCCTGGTTCGCCTGAGACAACTCAGCCGCCGTCTCACGCACTCGCGCCTCTAAATCCGCGTACCCTTGAGCCAACGACTCGTCAACCTGTTGTCCTTGAGTGACATCCTGCACCCAGGACGCGACTCCAATCACCTCCCCTGAAGCATTGAACATCGGGGTGTTATACCAGTCACACACCAGGATCTCCCCCTGGCGGTTCAGATTGCGATGGCGGCTACGGCTTTCCTGTCGTTGTTGCAAGACACTGGACCACACCGCATCCACATGAGGTTGCTCCTCATCAGCAACGATCATCTCCTTGGCGTGTTGACCCAACATTTGCGCTTCACTGTAACCAAATAGCGCTTCAGCGGCCCGGTTCCAAGACCGCACCGAAAACTTCAAGTCCCACTCAATTACAGCCATGGGACTCTGTTCAATCAACACGCGTAACCTTTGCAGCGCCTCAATCGACTCTGACGCTGAAGTATTGGGCAATGAGTTGGGTGACGTGGGCATAGTAGCAGCATCGGGGGGAACTGGGGATATCGACTCTCGACGTTGTTGACTCTGTTGTCGGGCCAACAGCCAAACGATTCCCCATAGGGGGATTCCTAGAGACATGATCCAGACGAGTGGACTTGATACACCCAACTCTCCCAGCCAGGACAGAACTCCAAGGAGAATTGACCAGAAACCCACGTGCATCATTCAGGTAGAATCGCAAAACGACAGGACATCGACAAGGAACGGGAGAGGGATTTCACCGAGAGCAAGGCAGTTCGTTGACCGGCCATGAATCTCATCGTCCTGTGTCTATGGTGACACGAGTGACGTTAAAATAGGTCGGTTTCAGCCCCATCAGCGTTTAGTGGCTCATCATCCCAATCGTCCTCATCTTCGGCTAAATCAAGAGGAGGAAGACTTAAGGCAGGTTGAGTTCCACCCGAGTCGATCGCCTCTGGGGATGGGCTAGATGCTGAAGGAATCGCTTCTAAGATAGCATCGAGAACTCGGGCCACGGGAATTAGTTTTAAGCCCAATTCCGGCGGGTTCTGTCCTTTGGGAATAATGGCCCGTTTGAACCCGAGTTTAGCGGCCTCGCGCAAGCGCAATTCTAATTGAGACACTTGGCGCACTTGTCCCCCTAACCCCACTTCACCAATAAGGACAGTATGGGGGTCCACGAGGCGATCGCGAAACCCGGACACCACGGCGATCGCCACCCCTAAATCGGCAGCCGGCTCCTCCACCCGAATCCCCCCCACTGAGGCTAAATAGGTATCCAACTTCGACAGCGGAACCCCCACCCGTTTCTCCAACACCGCCAAAATCTGTTGTAAGCGATTACTATCAATCCCCGTCGCACTACGGCGAGGAGAGCCAAAACTCGCCGGACTCACCAGAGCCTGTAACTCCACTAAAATGGGTCGTGTCCCTTCGCAGGCCACGACGGTACAGGTTCCCGATACCGTCTCATCACGACTTCCCATAAATAACTCAGACGGGTTAGCCACTTCCCGTAAGCCATTGGCAATCATTTCAAAAACCCCAATCTCATGGGTGGCTCCAAAGCGGTTTTTCATCGATCGCAAAATGCGGTGACTCGCGAAGCGATCGCCCTCAAAAAACAACACCGTATCCACCAAATGTTCTAACACCCTTGGCCCCGCGATCGAGCCATCTTTGGTCACATGGCCCACCACAAACAAGGTGATATTCTCGCGCTTGGCCACCTGCATCAACGCCGACGTACATTCACGCACCTGAGCCACTGAACCCGGCGCCGACGTCAAAGACGAAAAATAAATCGTTTGAATACTATCAATCACCGCAAAATCGGGCTTTAGGGATTCTAATTCCCGCAAAATTGCCTCTAAATCCGTCTCCGGTAACAAGAAGAAATTTGGCTCCACCGCCAGAGTTCCTTCCCCTAACTCCGAGTTGTCTTCAGACCCCTTCGGGTCCCTTGCCTCAGCCCCCGAATTTGACCCCAAATCCCCCCGTGGTTCAGAGTTACCGTCGGGGGACTCATGTTGCGTCGTTTCGATATGAGAATGCCCATCTAGGAGCCGCTGAGCGCGTAATTTAATCTGTTGCCCCGACTCCTCTGCCGAGACGTAGAGAACCCGCGAGTCTTGAGCCAAACCACTGGCCGTTTGCAACAATAAAGTCGATTTACCAATCCCCGGTTCCCCACCAATCAGCACCAACGAACCGGGTACAATGCCCCCCCCGAGGACGCGATCGAGTTCCGCATACCCCGACGGCATCCGCGCCACCGACGCATCGGCAATTTCGGACAAACGCACCGACGCCCGAGGTTGGCCCTCGGATTTCTCACCATTGGCAGCATTGAGATTACGATTCCAGGCTACCGCACTCGCGGGGCGCGTCGTCGTCAGGGCTTCGATGGGTTCCGTTTCCACGAGGGAGTTCCAGGCCCCGCAATTGGTACAACGACCAAAATATTGAGGAAACTCAGCACCACATTCCTGACAAACATAAATTGTACGAGGCTTTGCCATAATGACTCAGTGGTGGGGACAAGGTCAGCCACCCTCAGTCATCCCGAGAGCCGCTTTGAATCCTGGTGAAACCCTGAAAGATAACCCTAGACAGGATTTCAACTTGATTCTAAACCTCAATGGGGTAGTATCTTATAGTGTACGGTAACAAACTTTATCAAACTAAAGGTTCGTTTAAGAGGCTTGAAGGACATTGGATAGTCAAAAAGAAAAAATTCTCGTTGTTGACGATGAAGCCAGCATCCGTCGTATTTTGGAAACCCGCCTGGCCATGATTGGTTACGATGTGGTGACGGCGGCTGATGGTGAAGAAGCCCTCGACACCTTTCGCGACAGCCAACCGGATTTGGTGGTGTTGGATGTGATGATGCCAAAACTCGACGGCTATGGTGTCTGTCAGGAACTCCGCAAAGAATCAGATGTTCCTATCATTATGTTGACGGCGTTAGGGGATGTTGCCGATCGCATCACCGGATTAGAGTTAGGGGCTGATGATTATGTCGTCAAACCCTTCTCGCCGAAAGAACTCGAAGCTAGAATTCGCTCGGTGTTACGACGGGTAGACAAAATTAACAGTACCGGGATTCCCAGTTCGGGAGTGATCCAAGTTAATACGATTCGCATCGATACCAATAAACGCCAGGTGTATAAGGGCGATGAACGTATCCGCTTAACCGGGATGGAGTTTAGTTTGTTAGAGTTACTCGTTAGCCGCTCAGGAGAACCGTTCTCCCGCTCGGAAATTCTACAAGAGGTTTGGGGCTATACCCCTGAACGTCACGTCGATACGCGGGTAGTGGATGTACATATCTCCCGACTGCGAGCCAAACTCGAAGAAGATCCCAGCAACCCGGAGTTAATCCTCACCGCCCGAGGAACAGGATATCTCTTCCAACGCATTATTGAACCCGGAGAAGAATAGCTCCCCGTCCATTGTACTGAGGCGATCACACTGAGGCGATCGTACTCAGGCGATCGTACTCAGGCGATAGGGTTTTAGAGGGCGTACCACCTGTAGTACGCCCCAACATAGCTTCTGTTTCTATTCACTATTCACTATTCACTATTCACTATTCACTATTCACTGTTCCCGTGTCCGACACCAACGCCATACTACGGCAAATTCCCATTGTTGTAGGGTCTCTAGCAGGGACTTTACTTCTGGTGAATCGCTTATTAACCGATAATCTCACCACTTGGCAGGTTCGCTCCGATGTTCTCGGGGCGATTATCTGTGCGGTGTTGATTCTGACGGGGTTACTCTGGCAACGAGTACAGCCAAAACCCCCTGATTCGGTCATTTTGCTGGGAGAAGAAGGCCTGGAACTGGCTGAGGATTTACCTGATTCGGTGCAGCGAGAGTTGGCTTGGTCCTCTCAGTTATTGTTGACCAATACGGTCACGAAAACCTTGGTGGTTTGGTATCGCGGACGGGTGCTACTGCGACGGGGAATTTTGCCCGAACAGGCGACGGTGGAACTTGGAGCGATCGCCGAGCGGGCCATCAAAACCCAAAAACCTATCTATCTCGTTAAACTCGACCTCTATCCCGGTCGACTTGAGTTTAATTATTTACCCAATAACACACAAGGAGTGATTTGTCAACCCCTTGGCACTGAAGGATTGATGATTTTAGGGGCCAATGCCCCCCGCAGTTACAGCAAACAAGATGAAACCTGGATTGCGGGATTAGCTGAAAAGCTGGCCGATACTCTCCAACGGGAACTCTGATGGCAGGGAATCGGGGGCGTTCTATCCCTAACCCCTGGCGACTGTTGTTGATGATCGTTGCCCTGGGGGGACTATTGCGGGGGCTAAATTTAGGGGAAAAAGCCCTCTGGCTCGATGAACTCCTCACCGCGATTTTTAGTTTTGGGCGAGGGATAGCGGACATTCCCCAAGCTGAATTTATCTCCGTCTCGGCTTTGCGATCGCAGCTAAGTCTCAACCCCGAAGCCAGTTGTCAGCAGATTGCCATAACGCTCAGCCGTGAGTCGACCCATCCGCCTCTATTTTTTTGCTGGCTTCAGCATTGGTTGCGTCTAATTGCCCCTTTTAACCTGTCTTTGGCTCAACAGCTGCGATCGCTGCCGGCCCTATTGGGGATTCTCACCATTCCCAGCCTTTACTGGCTGAATCATCTAGGGTTTTCCCGAAAAGCAGGACTGTTAGCGGCCGCCTTAATGGCCCTATCACCCTTCGCCGTCTATCTCTCTCAAGAAGCCCGTCACTATACCCTACCCCTGTTGCTGATTAGCCTCAGTTTAGGGGCGCTCATCCGTTGGGGACAGTGCCAATGGAGCGATCGCCCCTTACCCCGAGGAACGCGCCCCCTCTGGGTTCTCTGCCATAGCATTGGACTCTATAGCCACTACTTTATGGCGATCGCCTACATCGCCCAAATCGCCACCTATCTCAGTCTCAGTCTGGCCCTCAAGTTTGCCCCTAGCCTGGGCATCAAACCTCGCGTCATCTCCGAAAATCCATCCTCTCGGGCCATTCCCCTCAGTCATCTTCTCAGCCTCATCTTACCCGGGCTAGTCTTTTTGCCGTGGCTATCTCACCTCGGCCAACATCTACAACGCTCAGAAACCGACTGGTTCCAACCCTTTGAACCGAGTTGGACCGATCACGTCGCCCCCCTGCTGCAAACCCTAGCCAGTTGGGTGGTGATGTGGGTAACGTTACCCGTCGAACATCAACCGTTGGCGATCGCCATCCCCGCCGCAATCCTCATGGTTAGCCTGAGCCTTGGCTTAGGAATCACCGCCTGGCGAGGCGGCCAACGTCTATGGCGTTCACAAGCCTCGCGAATGCCCCTAGTGATCCTGATTCTGGTGACACTTTGGAGTCTAGTGGGTTTTGTCATCATCGTCTATGGCTTCGGCAAAGATATCACCATCGCCCCACGCTATCACTTCGTCTACTATCCCAGTCTCTGCGCCCTAGTCGCCGCTGCATTAAGCACCTACAAATCCCCCAAAATCCCCGCCCTTGCCCTGATCATGGGAGCCATCAGTAGCCTAGTGGTGATTTCGGGCCTAGCCTTCGAGAAACCCTATCAGCCGCGTCAGGTGGCCCAACAATTGCAGCGATCGCCCGCCTCAGCCTTAGAAGTGGTGATCGGCTATGAAAACAGCCAAGAAATCGCCCTGGGGCTAAGTTTTGCCCTCGAACTTCCCCCCGAGATCGCCGTGGCCTTTCTCCCCCGTGACGCGGGATACGAGCAAACCTGGCAACAACTGGCCCAACTTCCCGGAATGACTCCCTCAGGGCGATCGACTCCCGAAGATTTAGAAGATTTAGAAGATTTAGAAGATTTAGAAGATTTAGAAGATTTAGAAGATTTAGAAGATTTAGAAGATTTAGAAGATTTAGAAGATTTA